>CAYNAV010000001.1:0-42788 GCA_964395405.1 Candidatus Woesearchaeota archaeon
AAAAAATCAAAATCAAAGATTTCTAAGGCAGGCTCAAAATTAGTTAAGAAAGATATGAATATTTATTCACACTGCCATTCCTCAACCGTAATAGATATTTTAAAATCTGCAAAAAAGCTGGGAAAAGATTTTGTAGTCTATACCACCGAAGTCGAGCCATTATTGCAAGGAAGAAAAACAGCACTAGAGCTTAACAAATCAAAGATAAAAGTAATTGTGGCTCCAGATTTAGCTGCAGAACAGACACTTAAAAAATGTGACTTGCTTTTATTCGGAGCAGACGCATTTCTAAAGAAAGGAGTTGTAAATAAAATTGGCACATCTATTCTATGCAAAATTGCAAAAGAAAATCATATCCCCGCATACGTCTGTGGCGTAAGCTTAAAATTCACAAAAAAAATCAAGATGGAAATCAGAAAACAAAATGAAGTCTGGCAGAACAATCACAAGACCATAGAAGTTTTTAACCCAGCCTTCGACTTCGTTAAGAAAAAGCTGATAACCGGCGTAATCTCCGAATTTGGAATTTTATCCTATAAAGAATTTATAAAACTTGCAAAAAACAATTTAAAGAAGTTTTAATGAATTACAGATACCAAACAATTTCATCAAATTCAATCCTTAGGAATAATACTTCCATCTTCAACCCACTTTTCAAACTCTTCTAAACTCTTAAACAAAACCTTAAACGAATCACCCTCGCCATATTTTTCACATTCATCAGCGGAATGCGCTCTGCAAATATGGGGTCTTTGCTCATAATAACCACACTTTCCATCCTGCAGTTTCATACATTTAGTATTAAATTGTATGTTCCAAGAATTATCATTGTCAATGAAAACCCAAACATCTCTATGCAAAAGATACCATTTAATCTCATCATAATCTTCCTTATTTTCTGGTTTGTCAATTTCAATGCAGATATATTCGCAACATTTTGTACATCCTTCACAAGGATTTTTGTTTTTCATCTTCATCTGTTATTAAGTTTATTTTTAAATGTTGCCAAAAGATTAACAAAAAAGTAAGAACCTAGTAATAAACAACAAATCAATAACTAAAAGTTAAAGTCCCGAGCAGATATTAAATAAAAACTACTAAGCCATATCAAACACTTTTCTAAAAATCAAACTAGAAACAATAGCACTTCCAAAATACCACCAAAACCAGTAATTTAACAGCGGTACCTCTCCACCATAAATCCCTCGAATCCACGTAAAAATAAGTAAGAACGGGACCATTGTAACCAGCAAGGGCTTAAAACTTGACTTCATCATTACGCCAGTAATCTTCATCATTTCCATCTGAATCTCTTCCATCATTTTTGGATTATCTTTATGCTTCTTCATTTCAACTTGCAATTCTTTCTGTCTTGCCTTCAAGCTCTTAAGATGCTCCTGATTAGTAAGCCATTTTGTAATAAGAGTAGAAAAAATAGTCATAACTATAGAAATTAAGATAATTGACGTCTTAGGATTTGCTTGTATAAATTCAGTTAGTACCATTTTCACCTTTTTATTACAATCATTAAGGGTTTAAAAAGTGTTCTTATTCTCGCTTTTCTAAAGGATTATCTCTCGGAGGATTAACGCCTCCACGAGAGAATTAACCCTCCCATAACCGAAAGATATATAAATAAGATATATCTTGTAAATAAGATTAAACTTATTCGGGAGAAAACAAAATATGGCTGAAAAAATTGAGATGGCAACTGTAAGCTCTAGAGGACAGATTTGTATCCCTAACAACATGAGGGAGGAAATGGGATTAAAAGAAGGAAGCAAAGTTCTTTTCTTACTAACTGATGACTCTATTATCCTGAAGAAAGTGAATATGCAAACATGGAATGAAGTGACCAAACCATTAAAAGAAGCAATGGCAAAAACCAACTTAAAGGAATCAGAAGTTCCAGACATAGTCCAGAGATTTAGAAAAAAACAAAAAGCTAAAAAATGAGGATTACCGTAGACACTAATGTGCTGATTTCTTCCAGCTTTTGGCATGGAGATTCTGATAGAATCTTAAATAAAGCAGAGAATAAAGAAATAGATCTTGTTCTATCCAAAGAGATAATTGAAGAATTTATTGAAGTTTTAAATTATGAAGAAATTCTTGATAAAATAAGGGAAAAGAATCTTGAAATGAAAAGGACAATAGAAAAAATTATTTCTCTTTCTACATTAGTCGAGCCAAAAGAAAAATTTGATATTATAAAAGAAGATTTGGACGATAATATTATCCTAGAATGTGCTTTTGAGGGGAAAGTGGATTATATTATAAGCCAAGATAATCATCTTCTTAGATTAGGTGAATTTAAAGGAATTAAAATAGTAACGCCTAAAGAGTTTCTAGCTAAGGATCAGTAAGATTTTTCTTAAACTTATCAAGATTTACCCACCAAAAAATCCCTTTAAAGCAGGATTCATATCAACAGCATGCTGTTGAGCAATATTTTGATACAACTGATATAATATCATGACAGCAAGAAGAATTGCAGTTCCTCCAACTAAAGCACCCATTAAATCCGCAACACTCGCTAACAACCCAATAGCAGCACCACCCATTACAGTTAAAGGAGTAACGTATCTTTTCAAAATACTTTCTAAGACTCTTTCATCATTTCTAAATCCCGGAATTCTCAATCCAGAAGACAAAATATTTTTTGCCTGACTTTGAGCATCCATCCCCGAAGTATTTACCCAAAACACAGAGAATAATATTGAAAATAATACATAAAACAAAACATGCCCCAATGCCTGCAAACCATAAATTGCCCTAAAGCTTCCAGTAATAATTGTCTCTAATAAAGGAACCTGATGAACCCAAAACAAGAAACCACATCCGGCAGCAGTACATACAGGAACACCATTTTCAATATTTCCTAAAAATGTAGGATGCCCTAAAGTATTCTGCAATAAACCTCCGGCTAATAACAAATTGGCAGAGACAGCCGAAACTAAAATAACCGGCATAACAGAAGCATAGAAGAACTGCAAAGGCCATTTGATTCCATAACCCCTCATTCTGTCAAAACTTAATGGTATTTCGACTTTTAATGATTGAGCCCATATAACAACTAAAAATAATATGATAGTAACAATAATGGGGAACAACGCCCTTGCTGCTCCTGTTCCATCACCAGCAATAACGGCCGCAATTAATGCCAAAACCTTTCCTGACGATTCAAAGGTTCCCTGTATACCGATAAACTGGAATAACTGCGCAAATAATCTCCAACCGATTCCTGCTGCAATGAATATTGAAACACCAGAACCAAAGCCCCACTTCTGCAATACTTCATCCATGAATATAATCAAGAATCCACCTAAACATAATTGAACAATAACTAAAGTTACAAATCCGGGTTGAGCTTCAATTCCCCTCATTAAAACATAAACCATCGCTTCGAAAAGCACAAATGCAAATGCAAGAATCTTTTGTAACCCTTGGAAATATTTTTTACCTTCATCAGTATGGGTATCAATATTCAAAATCTGCGCGCCAACTAGCAGTTGAAGGATAATAGAAGCCATTACAATTGGACCGATACCCAGCGAGATAATTGAACCAAAAGATGTTCCAAGTAGGATAGCCAGATATTCAAATCTTTGCATTGCATTTGCAGTTGTCCCAAACAAAGAAATATTAGATAAAACAAAGAAAGCCACAAGTATAATTAAAGTCCACTTAAGTTTCACGTTGAAACTAACTTTCTTTTCAACCGGCCTAGTTACTTCAGGCAGGTTAGACATAATATCTTTTAAAGCCATGATTTATTGAGATGATTTGGTTTTATAAAGCTTATTGATAAGTCAAATCATTTCTCTTGATTGTCCGGGTGTTGTTTTAAAACCCACGCGTCCCATGAACCAAAACGAGGGCAATACTCAAACTCAAGAATTCGTAATGCAACTGCTTCTGGATGAATAGAATCTAGAATAGGCCAAGGACCTTTCGGAGGAAAATATTTTTCAAAAAGTTTTCTTAGCAAAAATTTATCCCCTAGTCCTGGCTTAAAACTTACACTGTCTTCTGGCAGACCATTAGCAGTAATAAATGCCCAACCCTCTAAATCCTGAACCATCTCTACCATTTTATCAAAAATTTGAGGTATATACTCTCTTGAAAGTTCTTCCAGAATCTTTATTCCCTCAGGACCGTAGTCTCTGCTCAGGGGACCATAGTTAAATCTAATTTCTTCATCCATAATAAAAATCCACTCAATTTCCCCACAACTAAGCAGGTCTCTTTTAGACTCACTGCTTTTTCTTTGCAACTTCTTTTTTGCCTTTTTCCTCAGAAGCAACTTTCTTAACTTTACTTGCAAGTATAATTATATCTCCACCAGCCTTCTTCATCTTATCAATCGCTTGTTTAGAAGCAGATTCAGCCTCGATAACAGCCTTAAATCCGTCACCTTCACCTAAAATCTTATATTTCTTCAAATCAACAGTTTTACCCAAATCATAATTTCTTTTAATGGCTATTAAATTGATAGTCATTGTTCTTTTCTTTTCAGTGCTTCTTGATGTAAATCCTTTTTTACCAAAATAAGCTTTAGCACCAGCCTCCTTAGCCATTGTCAATAATTTTTGCTTTTTATGATCTGCTCTCTTTCCACTTCCAGCAAATCCCTTTCCGCCTTTATTTCCAGAACCTTTATGCTTCTGTCTAAACCCATATCCGCATGTTCTTCCGCCTCTTATCCTTGAAGCTTTTGTACGCTTTTTGAGTTTCATAACATCCTCACTAATAATTTAGATATATCTTCATGTTTGCCTAAAATTCCATTCGGAGCCGCTGTTTTTGTTGATTTTTTAAATCCGCCTCTTGGAGGATGTAACCTAAAGAAAGGTTTCAACTTTCCTTTATCTTTTCCAGTCATAATCTTCTCTCCCCTTTTCTCTTCAAGTTCTTTTATCATTTTATCATCAACCTTTCCATAAGCAACATATTCTCTTACTTTTCTTAGCATTCCCATTTGAATTTCATCTTTTTCATCAAGTAAAACACAAACAAGTTTTTTCCTCATTCTTAACCTTTCAAGTGTCTCTTTAATATCCATCCTTAATTTAGGTTGACCGTGTATTCTTATTACTGCTATCATGTTTATATTTCCGCTTTATTCAATTTAATTAGAGCTTCAAAACAAGCCTTTGCATTGTTGATTGTTGTTCTTGTTTTACCAAATGTCTTACTGTAAACATCTTTTATTCCAGCTAATCTTAACATCTTTTTCAATTCAACTCCTGCAACTAATCCTGTTCCTTGAGGTGCAGGCATTAACTTAACAGTTACAGAAGAACACTTCCCTGTTGTGATTATAGGGATGCTGTGTAACTCATCACAAGAGCAATCAAAACTAGCGCACCCTCTTATTATCTTTTGAATATTAATTTTTGCTTTTCTTATTGCTTTCTCCCTAGCTGGCAAAGTTTCTTTAGCTCTTCCGCTTCCCAATCCAATATAACCTTTCCCATTCCCAACAACAGCCATTACACTGAAAGTTGCAATGTTACCTTCCTTTGTCTTCTTTTGAGTCTGTCTCCAAGCTCTCCTCTTTCCTCCTCCAAACTTTCCTTTAGCCTGTCCAATAAAAAGCATATCATTCTTTAAATCAGGTAAAAGCAAATCTACAATTTCAGGTTCAAGTATCTTCCTTCCAGTTGCAAAGATCTCATCAATATTCTTTATCTTCCCATTCTTAACTTCTCTTCCTAATTCTGTTTTTGGAACCCATGAACTTAATTTTTCTTTTTCTTCTCTAGCAAATCTTTCTTCTCTAGTCTCCCTTCTTCTTTCCTCATAAGTCATTTCTTTAATTGCCTCTTCAGTAGCCTCTGTCTCCTTCTTCTTTTCTTTTCTTTCTATAATTTTAGACATTTCTTCTAAATTTTTTTCATGAATATTTACTGCCATTATTTCTTTTCCTTCACTTTTTTAGTTTTCTTTTCTGAAGTTGCCTTCTTTTCTAAAACCGCACCAGAAAGATTTGTTTTTACTTTCTGAATTACTGTCTTTACTTCGTCTTTTAAATGTTCCCCATTCAACCTATCTTCACTTGGAAATACTTCTTCATTTGCATTTATCTTTACACCACCATCAATTAATCCTTTAACAGCAGCAAAAATCCTGTTTCCCGCAATTGTTCTTACCATACCCAAATCAACAATATAATGATTTTTCCCTGCCATTTTTGCAAAGAGCAACCCAGTAAGGTAAGCAGCAGGTAGGCTCTTCAAAGAGCCTTCAAACTTCTTATCCCAACCATGGTTTAAAAGTTCTTTTGAAGTAACACCCATTACGACACTATCTTTGGACTCTATACTTTTAATAGACTGTATTATAATATACTTATTAGTCTTTCTTATAACTATTCTTTCTTTTCCAGACTTCAAAAGCTTCAATCTAAGTTTATAGTCTGTTTTACTTTCTTTTCTTCTTCTTCTTTGTGTTCTCATATTTCCTCCAAGCTCTCATTTAAATGTCTTTTACTCTTAAACCTTCTTGCCCTTATCATTTTTCTTATTTCTCCATGTTTTTCCTTTTCAATCTTTCCTGTTTTTAATAAATGTCTAGCAAAAGTTCTTAACTTTCTTGTTATTGTTGCATACTCTTTTTTATTCGTATTGACTCTTTTCTTTACTTTTCCAACGCCTCTCCTGTGCTTTCTCTTCACTTTTGTTTTCCTGCCCTTAACTTCTTTAACTTGTATTGCTCCAGACTTATTCAAATCAAGAATATCCTGTCTTGTGATTGCTTCTTTAATCTCATTTAAACTTCCATCTGCAAAGAAGATCCTATTCTTCCCAACACCTAGAACTTTAGCTGCAAGAGCTTTCTTTTTACCTAGTTGCATCTTTACTCCTGTATCTATTTAATACTTTTATCCCTTTTTCCTTAGCAATTTTTAAAATTTCTTCCCTTAACTTCTTCCCTATTCTTCCAATGATAACCGCGTTCATCTTTGTACTTTTAATCTGCATTAAATTTTCAACTCTTTCAAACTCCATCCCACTGACTCTATTCTTTGTTTCATTTTTATTTCCCCAACCAACCTTAACTTTTCCCGGATGTCCAGATCTGCTCAATCTTATTTTATTATGCCTTCCTTTTGCAGCTCTCCATTTAAGATTTTTCCTTCTTGAAAACCTTATTTTTTTATGCCAGTCTGTTCTTCTGAAATCAGGTTTTTTTCGGTCAACTTGTTTTTTAACTTCTGCCATTATATTTTTCTCCCGCATTTTTCAGTCATAAATATACCATCCTGAAAAATTCTTCTATCTCTTCCTCTTAATTTTGTTGCTTTTTCAATGTTTGCAGCAGTCTGTCCAGCTGCTTCTCTTTCATGCGAGGAAACAGTAATCTGGTTTCCTTTTACTTCAACCTTAACATTTTTCAAAATGTTAGCATGTCTATCTACAGTTTCTCCTAAAAAAGACTTAATAACCAACTTAGCCCCTTCAACCTTTACATTCATTGGGAAGTGAACATTACAGACTTCAAGATGGTAAACAAAATCTTCTCCCAACCCTTTAATCATATTTTTGATATGGGCCTCAGCAGTTCCGATAACCCTTAATTCTCTTTTTGTTGCTTTTTTTGCAGAAAGAATTATTTGATTGCCTTTTTTCTCAATTGAAACATTTGGAAGTTCAAATAATCTTGTTACTTCTTTTCCATCTTTCTTTAAGACTACCTTAGCCCCGTCTATATTAGCCTGTACTGTATCAGGAATTTCAATAATTCTTTCAATGTCTTTTTTCATGTTGTTTTCAGGTTAGTAAAAATACGCAATAACCGCTCCTCCGAGATTTTGTTCAACTGCACTTTCATGAGCCATTAATCCTTTATTTGTGGATATAATTAATGAGCCAAAATTTCTTGAAGGAAGGAACCTTCTCATATACTTTTCAATTTCATCAACAGTTGCATAGTATCTTGGCTTTACAGCTTTACACATATTCATTTTAATCATTTTTACAATAACACTTTTCTTATCCTCTCCAATTTTAAAATCAATATGCTTCTTTTCTTTCATCATTTTAAGGATATTAATTAAAACTTTTGAAATCATTTTTATCTCTGTCTCTGTCTTTCCAATTCTTTTGGAATTCATTATTTGGTTGAGCGCATCAGCAACAATATCTTGTGACATTTTTATCTATAAAAATGGCATCTCGAAAATCTTTGATTTACTTGTGACATTTTTTCCTCCTATGAGTATTTTTTAAATCCTAATTCCACTGCAAGTTCTCTGAAACAGTGTCTGCATAAGTGAAGATTATACTGGTTCAAATGAGCCCCGAATCTTCCACATCTCTCGCATTTCCTCGAAGCAACACCAAACTTTCTTACTTTTGGCTTATTATGCTTAAGGAACTTCTTTAGCATAGCTGGCTTTCTTTTAAGCTGTGCTGCGATCTTATTCCAATCACTTGCAGTCATTTTCTCTTCCTTAGGATATTAACCTTAAATTTAGTTATAATATAATCTTCAATTTCTTTAGCAGGGATTCTTATTTTCCTTACATCTCCCCTCTTTGTTTTTTTCATCTCGACCCTTCTACCTGCCCTAGAGAAAACGATAGTTACTTCAAGACCCATAATGCCTACTTCTCTTATATATTCCATTTTTGGAATCTCAATATACTCATGAATGCCAAATGAAAAGAAATTGTCTTGTATCTGTCTTTCCTTTATATTCATATCAACAGCGGGCAATAATCTCTCAAGCATTTCCTCCGCTTCTTTTCCTCTTAATGTTACTTTTGTTCCAACTTCTAAACCTGGCCTTACCTGCCATGTGGGAATTCTTTTAGTTGCCTTTACCTTTACTGGTTTTTTCTTAGATAAAACTTCTAGAAGTTTGAATCCTTTCTCAAGTTTTTCTCCAGTTCCACCTATATTCAAAATAAGTTTTTCAATCTTAATCTTTCTCATGGGGTTTTCCATTTTCTGTTTCATCCTATTACCAATATTGTTTTTCCTGGAAGGGTTACTTCCTTTTTATCCAATTTAATTAAATATTCCTTCCCTCTTACAAGTTTAATAATTCCTTTAACAACTCCCTTTTCACCAGCATGCTTTCCAGATACAATCTCCACTTTTGCATTTTCTTTTAATGGTAGTATCTTATCAATTTTTCCTGTTTTTGTATTTAATATTACAGAATCGCCGACTGAAAAAGACTCCTTTGAAAGAATATTTTGTCCATCTTCAAGATTCATCTGCACCTTTTTGCCTGATAAAATCTTCTTACCAGATATTTTTACAACCTTTGAATCAATGTCTCCTTTAACTTCGATAAGCCTGAATTTCTTATTTACAATCTGCATCCTGTAGCTTTTCTTTGCCTTTTCTAATGTAAGAACATCAAGAACTTGAACTGGAAAATTTTCATCTTTTCTTATCTTATTATTTATTTTTATATCTCCATTTAAGGCCATGAATCTAACTTCCTTCTTTGTACTTGCTATCTTTAGAATATCTCTCAGTATAAATAATACTGAAACTCCTTTATTAATAGAATGGCTTGGCGCAGCTATATATGCTGAACCTTTCCTTGGAACTGGCCAAGACTTTGGCATTTCACTTCGTTTTATGTGCATTTTGTTCTCCTGTTTCTAAATTTTTTGTTTCTTTTTTTAATTTAATTCTTTTATTATCTGAAGAGTCTAATGAAACTATCTTTACCTTCGAGGCATGAAACCAAACATTAATCTTTGTTCCATCATTTTTTGTTCTTTGCAATCCTTCAAGCGCCACCTTTCCAGTTTTAGTATTAACTTCAGTAATTTTTCCTTGTTTTCCCTTAAGTTTCCCCCTCATCACTTTAACTTCATCGTTCTTTCTTAATTCAATGCTTCTCCTTCCATGTTTCTTTCTTAACTCCCTACTCAATGTTGCTGATAATTGTTTTTTCTTTAAGTGATTTGGAGCATTAGCTAAATACTTCCTTTGTTTCCTCGGCTGTTTACTTGCCTTCCATTTAGTTGAAAATTTTGTCTTCATTTTAATATACTATCGTCGCTAGTTTGGAAACCTCCTTCCATCTTTCCTGAATTTCTCTTGCAATAGGTCCTTTAATCTGAGTTCCTTTTGGATTTCCTTTTTCATCTTTTAATAATGCAACTGCATTATCACTAAAACATACTCTTTCTCCTGTATTTCTCAACCAGGGTTTCTTTTGTCTTACAATAACTGCATCAAATACCTCACCTTTCATCTTAGGATCTCCCTTTCTTACAGATACCTTAACCATATCAGCGACTTTTGCATAAACTTGTCTTCCTCTTTTTGTTTTCCCACCTTTTACGGATACGAGTCTTACAATTCTTGCTCCACTATTATCACATGCTTCCATCTGGCATCCTAAGTTCAATGCTCTTGTTGTTCTTGCGCTTATTGCTTTCATTTTTTGTTCTCCTGTTTAAAAATGATCGAAAATTTACTATTTACTTTCATGTTATTTCATTTTCTCCTTAATTTTCTTTTCAACTTTTCCAACAACAACAAAATGAATCATTTTGCTGATTGGTCTTGTTTCTGCAATCTTTATTAAATCATCCATATTAATATCATCTTTCATACAATCCGGCAACTTAGCATGGAGTTTTGTCTTTCTTTTTTCATATCTTTCATACTTTTGAATATAATTCATTCTCTCAAACTGGATTGTAACTCTTCCATGATGTTTTCTTATAACATGCCCTTCAAAAGTTCTTCCCCTCATTTTTACCGGGCTTGAGCCATGAATGGGACAAAGCTTGTCGTTACATTTAGACTTCTCAGTAGGTTTTTCTGTCTTCTTCTTTGCCATTCCTTTCTCTATGTTTTTCTTTTCCTTTTCCATTTTACTATTCCTTTTCTCTTTTTCCCGGGTTTGCCTTAATCGTTTATGTGGGTTTCATCAAAGCCCATTTCAACTAAAATGGGTTTTACTTTTCCCCTGTGATTGCCTTGAAGCTCTATGACGTTTTTTCTTAAGGTTCCACCGCAAGCCCTTGCAGACTTCAGCTTTTTTCCAATCTCCTTAATGTCTACGCCGTCATCAAAACCACTAACCATTGTAGTGATCTTCCCAAACCGTCTTTTCTCAGTCTTCACTTCAATCTTCTGATCTGTTTTTGCTATTTCTTTACAAACACAAGCTTGCAAAGGCAAACCGCATTTTGGACATATATCCATATTATTTGGTTTGATTCCTTCCAGTTTGACTGGATGGTTTAATTAATTTCGCGACTGTCAATAGTTTCGCAATCTCCCTTTTAATGTCTTTCCTTTTGGAGCTCTGCTTTAATAATTCTATTTTCAATTCTTTCAACTTGCTTTCAATTTCTTTCTCTGTTAATTGTTTTTTTTCTGCCATTATTTCTTCTTCCTTTTCTTTTCAACTACTGCCTCAACAAAAGTAGCATTTCTTTTTATTTGATTCATAAGATCCTCGTTGATATCAATCTTATCATGTATTTTTGCATATGGAGACAAAATTGCAACTTTTATTCCGATAACTCCTTGTTTTGTTTCTGCAACCGATTTTGCCTTATCAACAACCTTTGAAGCATCTCCAGTTTTCTTTAAATATCCAAATGTAAATCTCCAGCTTCTTGCTCTATCACTAGGCAACTTTCCAGAAACCCTTATTTCCGCTCCTGCAGCTCCAGACGCTTTTATTCTACTCAAAACCTTATAACTCACTGCTTTATATTTTAATGAACCAAATCTTTCCAAAGATAAAGCAATTTCATCTGCAACTAATTGTGCATCAAAATCTGGATGCATTATCTCGGATATTTCTATGTGGGGATTTTCCATTTTAAATCTTCTCTTTAACACCTCTGTAAGCTCTGCAATTTTCTCTCCCCTCTTCCCAATAATCCAACCCGGCTTATGTGTTGCAACAATTATTTTCTCTCCCACAGGAGTATATTCTATCTTAACACTTGAAATTTTCCCTTTTCCAAATGTCCTTCTTACAAATTGCTTTATTGCAAATTCTTCTTTCCTTACATTAACAAATTTTTTCTCTTCCATCTTATTTTGTTGCAGGGATTAACCTTTTCCCGTCTCTCTTCAATTTAGTTCTATCTCTTGCTTCCAAATAAACATTAGTTCTCTTCGCTCTTCTTCCTTCTCTCTTATGAGGTCTCGAACCTTTATCTGCCTTAGCAATAAATATCACAGGATTTTCCACACCATTAACATCAGCATTCGCTCTTAGTTGTTTTACCATATCTTTCATACCCATTGCCGCATTTACTGGGAATCTTCCTCCAGCAACGCCCTTTCCTTTTTGGTGAGGCAACTCTCTTTGAGGCATTCGTACTGCAAGTTTACCTTTAATCACCAAATCAAGCATTTCAATTGCCTTTTCAGGTGTTTTACCCTTAATCATTTTACAGATACCATAACAGCTCTTTGAACTTATCCTTAACGCAGCCCCATTCACAATCGCAAATTCCTTTGCAATCTTTTCCTTTTTAATTTCTTTTTTCTTCTCAGTCTTCATTTCTTCTTTAACTTCAGTTGTTTTTTCTTCCATGGTCTTTTCTTCATTTTTAACTTCTATTTTTTTCTCTTCCATTTTTTCTTCTTTAACAGCTTTCGCCGGCTTAATTTTTTCATTATTAACTTTAGTTGCTGTCTTCTTTTCTTTCATTGATGGTGCATATTGTTTTTCCATTTTATTTTACACTTAAACTCGCTGACGATTTAGTTGCTCCTACTCCTGCAGACCCATGCTTTACATGCTTTCTTGTTCCTGCAAACTCACCTAATCTGTGTCCTAACATTTCTTCATTAACCTTAATTTGAGTAAATTCTTTTCCATTATGAACACCAATAGTCATCCCAATTAATGCAGGAACAATTACTAAACTTCGATCATGAGTCTTAACTTGTTTTCCTCTTGAAATTTTTATATCACTTCTCTTTACAAATTCTTCAATAACATTAAAATTTCTTAAAACAGCTCTTCTAGGTCTTGACTTCAAAAGTTTTGCAAATTCTCGAGTGTCCATCTTCTTAAGCTCTTCAACTGTTTTTCCTCGGTAATTCTTTTCCTTCTTTGAGCTTTGAACTAATATTTCTGCCATTATTTCTTCCTCCTCCCTGTCCTTCTTGGTCTTAATAAACCTACAGTTTGTCCTGGAGACGCCATTCTTGGAATAATCTTTGACTTAGGTCTTTTTCCTCTACCAGAACCAAATGGATGGTCAATTGCATTAACCTTTATCGCAGAAGTTCTAGGCCATAATTTTGATTTAGCTTTTTTAATATAGAATTGCTTTCCAGCCTTTAATATTGGTTTTGCTAATCTTCCATCTCCAGCAGCCCTTCCTATTGTAGCTCGACACTCAGCATCCATTTGCTTAATCTGCTTGGATGGCATTGTAACACTTACAATATTACCATTTTTCCCAGTTACTATTGCAAAATTTCCACCGCTTCTAATAAACTTCCCACCATCTTTAGGTTTACTTTCAATATTAAATATCATTGTTCCATTTTTTAAACTGCCAATCTTCGCAACATCTCCTTTATTCATTCCATCGGTCATAATCTTCTGCCCCTCATATAAAAGATTCACGGCGATGTTATGAAATATCTCTCCACTTTTATTTTTCAATTTTGCGATAGGTGCCGAATGTCCTGCAGATGAAAATAACTTTACAACTTCCCATTCTCCTTCCATGTTTACAGGATAAAACGGTCTTACTGAAAATGCTTTTCTTCTTACTCTATATCTTGGACCTCCATGTCCTCGTGCCTGTGTTATTATTCGTTTACCCATTGTTTATTCCTATAAGACCCCTAACTTTGTCGCAACATCTGCTGCAATAAAGTCTGGTTTTAATTTTACATATGCTATCTTTTTATTTTTTTGAGTATGAGTTCTAACCTTTTCAACTTTAACATTAAAAAGTTCTTCCACTTCTTTCTTAATTTCCTGTTTCTTTACACTTCTATCAACAACAAATGCAAGAAGATTTTCAAGCTCAATCATCTTCACAATCTTTTCAGTTGCCTTTATTTTTTCTAAGATTATTGTTTTCATTTAAACTTTTCTCCGATTTCTTTAATTGCTTTTTCAGTATAACATGCTAATCTTCCAGGCTCTCCATTTGGAGCTAGGTCTTTAATCATCAATTCATCTACCTTAACAACATTAATTCCCTTTCTACTCATTTTTTCATCACTCGCAATAATGAAGATCATTCCAGCGTTAGACTTATATTTTCTTCCTCTCGTCTTTCCTCTCCCCGCTCTCTGTGTTTTATTTTTTAATATTTTAGCATTATCTCCAAAAATCTTTTCCATTGTTTCAATAAATTCTTTTGTCTTTAGTTTTAAAATTTCCTCAGAAAAAACAAAACCTGAATTAAGTTTCATATTGTATTTTTTTTCAATTGACTTCTCATCAAATGTTCCGGCCAACGCAGAATTAAAAGCAATCGATAGTTCTTTCTTATTTATTTTTCTGAATGTATTCTTCTCTGCTTTAGGCGCATGAGGTTTTCTTCCACCTCTTGCAGATGCAACAGTAGCACCAACCCAATTGAAAGATGAACCATGTCTTGACATAATTTTTCTTGGAACTCTTGAAATCCCCTTACCATAAGTTCCTTTCCATCTGTGTCTAGCCTTTATTGAAATACCGGAAGCAGAATATCCAGCACCAGCTCCAGGCATGATTCCGTAAGGTTGCATAAAAAATCCCTTTTGAGCCTCAAAAACTTTTTGCAAGATGTCTTTTCTTATTCTAAATGAAAAGTTCTTAGGCATCTCCATTGTTGATTTTTCCTTCCCTGTTTTATCTAATATTTTTGTTTTCATTTTGAACCAACCCCCCTCAAAGATACTCGAGTAGATAAGTCCACAGCCGCATTATATTCTAGAACAAAACTAGATTGATATACTTTTTTTGCAGTATCCAAGTCGGTAAAAGTTCTTGAAATACATTCCTCTTCCTTAACAGCTTCTTCAGTAGAGTGTCTTAATGCACAAAGATAACCCAGAGGTAAAGTATCAAACTGCTTATTAGTATCCTTTAACAAAATAGCAGCATGAGTTACCAAACCTGTTAACAAATTGTCTCTCTTAACTGCTTGTGCTCTTGTTAATTGTGTATGTTGGTTCATCTTAATTCAATAACCTCATAATTCTTTTTAGCTGTTAATTTGGTAGGTCTCATAGAAGGAGTAATCATTACAGGTCTTTTCTTAACGCCAGGAATCGAACCAAGTAAAATCATATAATCTGTTTTTATTTTCCCGTATTTATGAAATCCGGAGTCTTTATTTATATCTTTTTCAGAAGTCTTTCCGATCTGTAAAATCATTTGATTATAACTTACTCTTGTCTGCAATCCAACCTGCCCCATCAAAGGAGCTCTAAATGTAACTCTTGAAGGATTCCAAGGTGCCAAAGAACCAGGCCTTCTTACTCCTTTCTCAGACTTATGGAATTTAAGAGAGATCCCAAATCTCTTTACAGGCCCGTGCGTTCCAAAGCCCTTAGTTACACCACGAATATCAACCAACTGATTTTTAAAAACATCTTTAACTGAAATACTTTTATTTATTCTTTCTTTTACAAAATCAAGTTTCTCTTCTTTTGTTCCAGAGATAGCAAGCTCAATCATATCAGGTGATTTTTTAATTCCTGTCTTTTTCACATCAGAGTAAACGATAACCCGTAAATCATCATAGTCTCTAGTAAATTCAAGTTTTCCAGTTTGTTTTGGAACCTTTACCTTGCTCTTAAGATCTTTTTCATTTGAAACAATTATATCTTTCAAAACAATTCCATTTTTATAAAATCTTACAGAATAAATTTTTAACTCAGGGCACTCAAGCATTGTTGCAGGAACAACAATCTTTTTCCCTTTCGTTAAAGAATCAGGAGTATTATCCTTCACATAAACAGAACACATTCCAACTTTATATCCAATAAAACCTTTTAGCCCCTTATCTTTTGTTTTTTCTAGAACAGGACTCCAGTTAACACTAGGTAAAATCTTTCTTGCCCTTTTTCGAGGGTAAAATTGTAAGCTTCCACTTCTTACTGTGTTGTCTGTCATTTTCTGTTTTTATTATTCTTTCTCACTTTCAAGTATACTTTTTTGTTTATACTTTCAAGTATTTATTGATAAAACAAATAGCAGTTTGCGTTATCTTTTTCATGCTCGCTCAACCTTGCGAAAAGATTCAATAGCCTAAACATTTAAGTTTTAAGCTCCGTGTTATATGTCTAAACATATAATCTATTATTACTGTGTTTTGAGGCTTTTTAAAGGTTTTTGTATGAAAATTCTAAAAAGTAACTGTCCAGAAATCAATCACGCAACAAATTCAGCTTCAGAAATCTTCTTTACACCATCAATACTAACTTCTCGGATAAGAACACCCTTTCTTTTACTGTTTTCCCTAACTTGTTCAGGCCTCATTCCGTTCATATCTTTAGGATAAATTATTTCATTTATCTTAAGAATGTGTTTTGCTTTAATCTCACTAAAATCAGGAGAATCGAAAAACAACTCTTTAACCAAAGCCATATCAGAAGTCTTCAAAGAGCAAAAGTCCGCCTTAGGACCATCTTCATCCGTCTTTCCAGCTTTCCCAGTCTTAGGAGCTTTTGCCTTTATCTTTAATTCAGAAAAACCAGTCTTAAAACTTAAAGCAAAAAAACATCTCGGATACTTTTCCATTAACTTTAAAATTTTATCTTTACTGATTTTTGAATCAATTTCATGCTTTCTAATTCCCTGAAAATTTCCAACTTTCTTAATCTCAAATTCAGCTTCCTTTCTTAAATCAAAAGTCGCAACAATAATTCCCTTAAATTCAACATCACCATTTGCCTTCTCTAAACATTTTCTAACAAGATAATTTGCAAATTCAGCACTAGTCTTTATACTATATTTGTCCTTCTGCTTTTTCCCCTCGGTCAGATATCTATCTTTAAATTCTCCTCGAGAAAACTTTAAAAAATCAGAATGAACCTCTTCATCGAACACGCCAGCAAATATGTTTTTTATAATCATTACAACAAAACAAGAATGTGATTTATAAAACTTTCTTTATCCAGAAATAGACCACCAATTACGCAATCTTCAACTTACCAATCTTAAAAAAAATCTTGAGAATATCTTGTAATTCATTTTCTCTCTGCCTTCCTCTCCCAATCAAAGCAGCCTTACTCTGTCTCCCTGCAGTCAAAGTAACTAATCCATCCTTTTCTTCTGCTTTTGTAAATGTAATTGGGGAAACAACGTCGGCTATAAACTGCTCAATATTATCCGTCATTGCAACAACCTTAATTTTTTTCCTTAAGATTTCACCAACGGACTTCATGTTAATCCCATTTTTCCCAACTGCTTTAGAAACCATAGCTCTTGGGACAACAAAGATAATTACATTATTATAAACAAAGCAATGCCTTGTAGAAACTCTAGAAACTCTTTCAAACAAATTAATATACCTCATCAGTTGCATGTCAATTACATTATTCATTTCAGACAAAAAACCTCATTTTCAAAACCAATACCTAGATCCTTAGCAACATCTTCCTTGGATTTAAGAACCTCATACTCTATATCTTTTGCATCAAGCTTAGCCAAAGTATCATCCCTTGTATCTCTACAAACAAAAACCTTACATTTCTTTTTTCCAGAGCAGCTCTTAAGAGTTTGCTTTATTCCAAAACAAACTTTTTCTTTTTCAATTGCTTCTTTAATTTCTTTAACACTCATTTTATCTTCGTAATTTTAGATTTAAGAACATATTTAAACCTTACTCTTTCTTCTTGGATTTCTGTTTTGCTTTTTGCTCAGCGAGAGGTCCAGTAACTTCTACGAGCAAACCAGGCAATCCAGTTCCAACAGGAACAGGTTGATTCAAAATTATATTTTCAATTACAGACGCAAGCTTATCTCTCTTTCCAGACTTCGTAGCATTTACAAAATGTTTAACTGGCGTCTCAAACGAAGCTCTTGCAAGAACACTCCCCTTATCAGAAATAATTCCCATTCTTGTAATTCCTTTAACAACACCCGCATTAGTCATTGTATCAGCAACTAATTCTAAATGTTTCATATCAATATCAAGGCCCTGTGAAACAATAACCTTTTGAATCTCATGCATAATTGAGGCTCTTGCTGCTTCTATTCCTAGAACTGCACAAATTTCATGTAAATCATTTGTAAAAACCTTTTCATTATTTACTCCTTTAAATATAACAATATCTTTAAGATTAGAACCCGCAGTTAAAATAACGTAGTCTCTTTCTCTCTTAACAACTAAAACTTGCCTTATACCCTTTACACCAGAAAGGATAACATCTTTTATTTTTTCCTTTGTTTTGTATATCTCTTTAAATGTACTTTGAGAAGCATCAATCACAAGTAAGTCATTTTTCTTTTTAATATCATAACCCTTGTCATTCAAAACATCAACAACCTTATCAAGACCCATATGAACTCTCTTTAAAGCATCATTATCCATAGTAATTTCTATTTTTTTATTTGTGAAGTTAATCCCAATCTCATTTATAATCTCTTTAAGCTTTACTTCTTTAATTTTTTCAGCAACTATTCTGGAGTCTTTTTCATTGTTATGATCTTTATCTAAGAATATCTCCATCGTAGGTGTCGAAGGCGTTTTTCTTGCATCTAAAATTTCAATCAATCTTGGTAAACCTTGCGTAACCTGCATTTCAGCGACACCTGCAGAGTGGAATACATTCAAAACCATCTGAGTAGAAGACTCACCAAACGACTGCGCAGTAACCAAACCAATTGCTTCACCTGGAGCAACTTTCTGATTTTTATGAGCTCCAGAAACATCAACACCATCACCACCATAGGCAAATTGTATAACGTTATTAGAAGCATCTCTTATTGTTCCGTCATAAGCAACGATTAAATCTTGCAATGCATTTGCAAGTCTTCTGTATAAATAACCCGACTTTGGTGTTCTCAAAGCAGTATCCATTAAACCGTCTCTTCCAGTCATAGCTCCAAAGAAAAATTCTTCAGGCCTTAATCCATTCATGAAAGAATTATAAATAAATCCACCCGCCCTTGGGGATAAATCCCCTCTCTTGAAAACAGGCAATGTTCTTCCAGTATAACCAAACTGAATTCTCTTACCGCCTAAAACCTGTTGTCCGACCGAACATGAAATCTGAGTAATGTTTAACATACTTCCACCAGCCTTAGATAAAATCATTTTGTTAACAGGATTATCTTTTGGGAACTCTTCCTTAACGAATTTACCAATATCCGTTCTAATCTCATTCAGAACCTGAAGAATCTTTATCTCTCTTGTCTCTTCAGAGGTTTTTCCTGGCAAATCTTCAAGACTCTTATCATAAAAAGATTCAATAATCTTCTGAACTTTGTCCTCGGCAGTTGCAATAATCTTCTGCGTTTTATCCTTAACATGTTGAGGAACACTAACATCATTCACCGAAATTGTAAACCCATTTCTAGATAAGAAAACAACTCCAAGTGCAAAAACATCCCTTAACGTATCCACAGCAGTTCTTCTATCAAATTCCTTATCAATTCTAGCTAACGAATCACCATCTTCAACCAGAAAACCCGAAGAAGTAATCCTAGAATTCCTAAGGTCTTTTGGAAGTGCATTCGCAAAGATTTCCTTCCCAGTATTTGTTTTGTTAACTGAGAAATTCTTAATTCCCGCTTCATGAAGCATCTGAATTGCATCTTCTCTTCCAATGTCACTTTCTTCTAAAATATAATTTCCAGTAACTGCATCTCCAATACAACCCAAAAGATTTGTATTATTCTTCGGAGAAAACATATTAGCTTCAACATTCAACAATACTTCAGCTTCACTTCTTGCTTCCTCCGTCTGAGGCCCATGAATATTCATTTCATCTCCATCAAAATCGGCATTGTAAGGGAAACATACTGCTGGATGCATTCTAAATGTTCTGTAAGGTAAAACCTTTACGAAATGAGCCATTAACGAAGCTCTATGCAAAGAAGGATGTCTGTTAAATAAAACAACATCACCATCTATTAAATGTCTCTCAACAATATAACCTGGTTCAATTTCTTTAGACAAATCAGCTTTCAAGTCAGGAGTAATTCTTTTTCTTTTTCCATCAGTCCTTATAATATAATTAGCACCAGGATAACTCTCAGCGAGAACTATCTTTCTTAATCTTTCAATATTCAGAGAAGTAACCCTCTCAGCAACTGTCAAAATTTTAGCAACTTCAAATGGAACACCAACTTCATTCAACTTCAAATTAGGATCTGGTGAAATAACAGTTCTTGCAGAGAAATTAACTCTCTTTCCAGCCAAATTCTTTCTAATTCTTCCTTCCTTCCCTTTAATTCTTTCAGTGATCGTTTTTAATGGCTGTCCGCTCCTATGTCTTGCGGGAGGTATTCTTGCAATAGAATTATCAAAAAATGTTGTAACATGATACTGTAATAAATCCCATAAATCTTCAATGATGACTTCCGGAGCACCAGCATTTAAATTTTCCCATAACCTCTGGTTTGCTCTTATAATATCAGACAACTTATGGGTCAAATCATCTTCACTTCTCTCTCCAGACTCTAATGTAATTGAAGGTCTTACGGTTACCGGAGGAACCAAAAGTAAAGTTAGAATTGACCATTCTGGTCTTAGGGTCTTGCCATTAATTCCTAAAAGTTTTAATTCCTCCTGTGGAACCTTTACTAATCTTTCTCTAATCTCTGAAGGGAATAGTCTTCTTTTCCCAGCCCTAAATGTCGCTGGTTTTTCAAGTTTAACTCTTTCCTGAATGATACCACAATGCGGACACTTCTTGCCATCTTTTGATTTTTTTATTCTAGTTTTTAAATCCTTATCTCTGTCTTTTGCATCAAGTAAAACTTTCCCACAGGCTTCGCATGTATGCCTTAAAATTAAATCGATTACTTGTAGATATTTAATATGTAAAACTGGCCTAGCCAATTCAATTATCCCCGAATGTCCTAAACACTCCTTTAATCTTCCACCACATGTTCTACATCTTACACCCGGGTCTATAGCTCCTAGTCTTAAATCCATTAAACCACCATCAACTGGATAACCATCGATATCATATAATTCAGGCGTAACTATCTTTGCAACTCCAACTTTTTTAATCTGCTCAGGACTGAACAAACTGAATTTGATTGCATTAACTTGTTTTTTTATTGGTTTAATTGTCATTGTTTACTTCCCTCACTTAATCCACGATATGCTTCTTCTCGTGTTAGTTCACTTGGATGCCTATCAACTCTTCTTTGATTATAAGCCATTGTTCTTTCTATTAAAGTAATTACTACTCTTCCTTCTCTTTTCATTCTTTCATCCTCGCTTAATCTAGCATTATTCATACTTATTCTTCAATTCAAATTTAGTTAATATATGCATGCCTTGTAATTCTTCTAATAACAGCTTGAAAGCGTACGACATTTCGACGGGTTCAATTTGTTTTGAACTACATAACGAACATATCAATTTATTATGTATCTGGTCGTCAATAGCCATTCCACCACACTTAGAACAAATATGGATTATTACTTTATCCGAATCATACCTTTCCTTTAGCAATAATGAAGCACCATGAGCAACTAAAGCTTCCTGTTCCATTTCTCCTAATCTTAATGCACCGCCCCTACTTCTTCCTTCAATAGGTTGTCTTGTTAGTAATGCAATCTTTCCAGAAGCTCTTGCATGCATCTTATCAGCTACCATATACTTTAATTTTAAGTAATACATATTTCCAATAAAGATCTTCATAGGCATTCTTTTTCCATTAATACCGTTATACAAAATTTCTTTTCCATTGTATCTAAATCCTAACTTCTTCAATTGCTCTTCTAATGTTCCAAGATCTTCTCCAGAAAATCCTGAAGCATCAACAATTCTTCCAGATAAAGCAGCAACCTTACCCGCAATTAATTCTAACAGATAACCTACAGTCATTCTAGACGGAATACCGTGAGGATTAAACATCAAATCTGGTTTTATTCCTCGTGAAGTAAATGGAATATCTTCATCCGGAGCAATAAACCCAACAACACCTTTCTGACCATGAGGCGTTGAAAACTTATCTCCGAATTCAGGAGTTCTCAAATCTCTCATTCTTATTTGAACAATTCTATTTCCCTCTCTATCCTGGGTAATAAAAACACCATCTACAGTTCCTTTTTCTTCTTGTCTTATTGCTGAAGAATTTTCCTTTCTTGTCTGGACTGAAATCTCTCTCGCTTCACTTAAGAATTTAGGAGGAGAAACTTTTCCAATAACTACATGTCCTTCATGAAGTTCTGCTTCCGGATAAACAATCCCATCATCCTCTAAAAAGTTATAACTTTCTTCAGTTCTATAACCAGAAACATCTTTCTCAGGAATGCAAACTTCATCTTTCAAACCACCAGCATAATTCAATTCAACAGAAGTATAAGGTCTAAAATAAGTTGAACGAGCAAACCCCCTATCAACAGAAGCCTGATTCAATACAATAGCATCTTCCATGTTATATCCTTCATAAGGCATAATAGCTACAACAATATTCTGTCCAGCAGGGTAAATATTTAATGTATCATAAATAAAACTTCTTACCAAAGGTTTCTGAGGATAATGTGAAACAGAAACATCTGTATCAATTCTCACGGGAAAATTAGCTGCATAAATTCCAAGAGACTGCTTTTGAGTCTTAGAACCCCTCATTAGACGAGAAGACTGATCATGATTACAGTAAGGAACCAAAGAAGCAACAACACCTAAACAATCAATCGGATCAACTTCTAAATGGGTATGTTCTGATGTAAGCTCTTTCTCATAAAGCGAGATGAAGCAGTCATCTTCTTCAGCAGCATCAAGGTATTCAATAATCTTTTCCTTAATCAAATCTTGCCAGGTTAGTGAGCCTTTCTTTATTAATTCTAAATGTTCTTTATTTAATCTAGGAACACCATCATCACAAATAATTAAAGGTCTCAATACTCTTCCAATCTCCGTTGAAATAAAAACAGTATCCAAAAACTGGTCAAATTTAACGCTTAAAAAACCAGGCAACTCTTTATTTCTTCTAGTTTCTTTGATTGTTTTAGCAAATTCAATTCCTTTATCAACAGCACCTACGAATCTACCATTATAAAAAACATCAATTCCAGCTTCTTTTTTCATTCCAGCTTTTTCCATTATAGAAACAATTTTATCATCATCCATCTCATTTCTTGTAGAAATCTTAGATAAAATCGCCAGATTTTTTCTCAAACCAATTTCAGTTCCCTCAGGAGTTTCAACAGGGCAGAATCTACCATAATGGGTCGGATGTAAAGTTCTCGCTGCAAAATTTTCCTGCTCCCCAGGCAATGTAGAAGAAACCCTCTGTAATTGTGATAAGATTGCCAAATAATTTGTCTTATCCATATTCTGAGTAACTCCACTCCTCTCCCCAATCCAAGAACCAGTAGCAATCGCACTCTCCATCCTATGTGAAAACAAAGTCGACTTTGCAATAGTTTTTATCGAATAAAACTTCCTTCTTTTAACTGTCTTCTGAAGCGAGTGTTGCATCTCTCTCAAAAGGATGTTCATATTCACTCTAAATAAATCAGAAAGTAAATCCCCCGATAAACGAACTCTTTTATTTGCATAATGGTCTTTATCGGTTAAACTATCTTCAGGATGCTCTTTTGCAACAAAATATTGCTTTACAAATTTACATAAAGTCCTTGCTTTCTCAATTCTAGACTCTTTCTTTAATCCGATATGAGGTAAAAAATAAGAATCAATTCTCTGCTTAACTCTGTCTAACATCTCTTTTTGAGTTCCGTGTAAGGCTGTTTTTTCAGCAATATGCATCAAAGCGTCCTGAGGATTTGCAATATCAACAAACTCATACAAATTAACAATCAAGGTATCATTTTGCTTCCCAATCAACTTGCTTATCTCAGCATCAGATGTCATACCTAAAGCCTTAAGCAAAACAATAACGGGGATATCCCTAAATCTAGAAAATGAAACATCTAATATACCCTCATTGTTTTCTATAATTGAAATAGGGATTTTATAAGCCCCCCTCTGTGAAAAAAGCCTTAACATAATTCTCTTTTTTGCTTTTTGCTTTTCAATAAATGTCTGATTTGAAGCCAAATCTTCAGCCATTACAATAACTCTTTCATTACCATTAATGATAAAATAACCGCCCGGATCTTTCGGGTCAATATAATTCTCTATTAACTCCGCCTCACTCATACCTTGAATGTTACAAACTTTACTTTTAACAATGATTGGGATTCTTCCAAGTTCCACCTCTGCAGTTTCAACCTGGCCCTCATACTTAATAGTGATTTCAATCGTTATTGGGGCTGAATAAGTTAGATTTCTTATTCTAGCTTCTGCAGGCGTTATTAATTTGGTGCTTCCATCTGCTTCAACGATATTAGGTCTTCCAACTTCTATTTTTCCAAGCTTGATTTCAAAATCTTCAGCAGAAATATTCTCGGAAAGTTCGCTGACAATTTCCTGCATTCTTTGTCCTATAAAATTATTAAAAGAAGTAATATTAGACTCAACAAGTGAATGGTTTTTCAGATACTCTTTTACTAATGTATGATCTTGTTGCATTATACTACCACCCTGAAATATTCCTGGACTTTGTCTTCTGTTTTTCTTTCAATTTTGAAAACATCGCCAATTTGACAGTCTTCCGGGAGGATAGGATCTTTTCTAGAAATTTTAGGTAATTGTGATAATGCTATATTTAGCCTCAAGAGTAATTTGTCAATTTCCTCTTGTTTTAGTTTACTATGTTTTGGTTGAAGTGCATGCATTTTGATTTTTAGAATGTCCACTATGGCTTTAGGTAGTGAAATAACAAAAAGTGGGTTTAAAAATGTTTTGGTTTTATTATTCTTAAGTAGTTTTAGTCATTTTTGTAAGATTTTTTTGAGAAAAAAATCTTGGTACTATGAGCCTTAGTTAAATCAACCAAACCAATTTTTCCTCAACCCACCTACTTTTGAATAAACGATTGAAAACTTCCCATTCAACCTCTGTAAGCGCTTTATTAACCTCGAAGGATCTTAATAACATCTCTTCTTTTTTCTTGATATCCAAAATATTTTTTATATGTGGGCATTTATATCTTTTACTTATTATTTTATTAGCAACATCTTCTCCAGATTTAATGGCAAAATATATTCCTTCTCCAGTTAGACCAGAAGCAAACCCTCCAGCATCACCTACTAAGAATTTATTCTTAAACTCATGTCCTTGATAATCGTAATTAATGGTAAATGCTTGGAACTTAGCCTTTTTCAGATCTATTTTCTTTTTGCAAAAATCCTCAAAATTAGATCTAATTTTCGACACGCTAAGGTCTAGTGCTGGCCGTTTTATGTTTTTACTTAAATCAGCCCCTGTCCCAATAGAAACAGAGTTCTTATAAGGAAATATCCATAGATACATAGGTCCAAACTTTCCCGGATTAATAAATACTTCCAAATCTTTGAATTTTTTTTGAGCAACATATTGAAATGCTTCAAGACTGTTGTTATTTTCTAATCCAAGATGTTTTCTAACGATAGAATTTGCACCATCAGCTCCAACAAGATACTTGTAATACAGTTCTTCTTTACCATTAACAATTATTTTTTCATCAAGAATTTTTGTTACAGTTGAATTTATCTTAACTTCTGCCCCTTGTTTTTTTGCATTGTCCGCCATCCATTTACCTAAATCCTTTCTATCAAGAGTTGCTATAAATGGTTTGTCTAGCTTTATTTCGGTATCTTGAAGAGGAGTATGAATAATCACTTTTTTAAATTTCCTTTGTATTATGCTCTCTGGAATTCCTAATCCAAAATCTTTTAGGGTTAACCCTCCTGCACATATTTTGTCCCCAAAAACAGAATTTTTTTCTAGGACAATAACTCTCTTGTTATTTTTAGCCAAAACTTCAGCACACTTCAATCCAGCCGGCCCTGCACCTACAATTATGACATCATAAGCTTCCATTTTATCTCCCTCATTTTTATCTCCCAAATGGCCCCGACGGGATTTGAACCCGCGACACCTGGATTTCTTCTTCACGAAGAATCGAAAGTCACAAAGTGACTCTCTTTAAAAGTCCAGTGCTCTACCAAGCTGAGCTACGGAGCCTGTCATGCTGCATTGAATTTCTTCAATGCTTGCTTTACCTTTTAGCTAACCCCGGCCTATAATAAAAACCAAAAACCAGGAGCTTGCAATACTCTTGTTAATCGATAACAAGAGCTTAAAATAACACATAGTTTTGGTTTAAAAAACTTTGGTAGCACCAAGTTTCATAAAGATTAAAAACCCTTGTTTACTTAAACTTTAAAATAATATGGCAACAAAAAAGAGATCCAAAAAGAAAGAGGCAAGACAGGAAAAACAAACACCGACGGAAAATTCACAGAACAACCAAAAACAAACAGAAAAAACCCAAGACAAACAACTATTCTGGTTTTTCACAATAATTGTTCTAGTTTTTTTTGCATTTCTTGGAACCTATTATATTGCCCCAGCCATAGTAAAAAAGATGAACTCCTTTGAATATGTGGGTGTTGAATGGACAAAAGAAAAGTTTGATCAATTAGATGTGTACCATGCGAGATACCCAATAATTTACAAAGGACAATTTATGAACACTTATTATAACCTCTATATAAGAAACGACCCGAGGACAAACACCGTTCCGATAAATAATGTTAAGTTTTTATTCAATCCCACAATAATAAGAACAATCCAGCCAGAGGTTGCTTCATGTCCGGGAGTAATGCGTTTAAATGCCGATCTCTATGGCTTTTTATCCGCATTTCCAATGGTTAAAGAAATTCAGTTTGGTATTGCTGAGAAGCAAGTAGCAGAAGAAAGCAACCTGACCTATGCAACATGCGACAACGCAAAAAACGGTACTACGGTAGTTTTAATTAGAAAATCAGAAGCACCATCCATAGATCAAAAAGGAGACTGTTATACAATAAATGTAGGTAACTGTGAAATGGGTCCAGCAGTTGAAAAATTCATGATAGGCGTTTTAGCACAACTAAACAATGCCACATTAAATGCAGCTCCTAATTAGTTTAATACTTACAATTCTCCCATTCATCGAATTAAGAGGCGGACTTCCAGTAATAATAGACTACGCCATTAAGAATAATCTCCCTATATGGCCTTATTTTGCTATAGTTCTTATATTAAACATACTCCTAATCTTCTTCATATTCTTTTTTCTCGATTTCCTACATGTTCATTTCATGAAACTTTCATCGTATAGGTATTTCATGAATAAATACTTAGATAGGGTGAGGAAAAAGAGTATTAAATTTCAAAAAGATTTCAAAGCCATAGGGTATTTGGCGTTATGCCTTTTTGTTGCAATACCTTTACCAGGGACAGGAGCATGGACAGGGTCATTCCTTGCATGGTTCTTAAAATTAAACAGACTAAGGAGCTTTATAGCCATTGCCCTCGGTGTTACCCTCGCAGGATTTATTGTTTTATTTATCTCCTTAGGCGTTTTCCAGGCTTTCTAGTGCACTTTATTAATTCTCGAACATCGGAGTAAATAGGGATTTTTCTTATCTTAAACAGCTTTATATCAAGAATCCAGACACCTATTACAAGCAGTGTAGAGACAAAATACCATAAAAACAAATGCATAACATCAAAATATAGTGAATTATAAATTAAGACTAAAAAGATTATCCTTGCAACATTAAATATAAAAAAACAAGCAAAGGAAAACAGCAATACCTTCACTCTTTTCATAAAGTTAATCCCGGGCACAGAAAGAATAAGGATAAACAACAAATAAAAACCCGTTCCAGCAATACAAGCACTAATCAATTCGATTTTGATACTTTGAAAATAAATAATATTCCCAAAAACATAAACGCGAGAAAACAAAGATAAAAGTGATGAAACAGCTTGGATTGTCGGAAATGTGAACAACTTATAAAAAACCCATAAATTCCCAAGACCGGCTACTAAGATTATCAGATATCTCACAAATAAACTCCAAAGCCCCTTTCCCATCAACTAACATAAACATTCTTTTTAATAAACCTTACTTATTCAATCTTTGCCTGATTAAAGCTCGTTCGATAGCATCATACGCGCCCAATTCATTCTTTCTAAACTTTTCTTCAAGCTCACTTAATCTCTGCTCATAAGCATACCAACATAATCGCTTACACAATTTATCTCCATAATTTCTACAATAGTCAACTTTTCTTAGGTTAGTTTTATCTGAAAGAACATCTCTGCAGAAATCTAAATCAATAGGAATCATTAGAAATCAGAATGTCTTGGTTTCCTAGCAGCAACAATAATCAAAACAATTACAAGAATAATTAATAATACTAAAACTCCTGCAATTATATAAGTAGTATCTCCTAAAGATTCAAAGAAATTTGTTATTGAACTTTTATTCTCTGTAATTGTAACCGAAACAGCTCTTTCTTCAGTATTACCATTAGAGATTACTTGAACATTAAAGGTTTTTGTTCCAGCTTCTGTTGGATTAAATGTTAATATTGCTTGCTGTGTACTTCCCGCATTAATTGTAAGAACTTGAGGTTCAACAGAAACAAGACCAGCCCAAGATTCATAGTTAGTTGGAGCAATAATAAAATTAGCCGCGCCATTACCATTATTCTTAACACTTACTGTAACAACTAAGTCTTGGCCAACAACAGCATTAGAACTAAGCTGAGCATTAATTGTAGGTGCTGTTGTGCTTACAACTTCGGCACAAGTCCCTTGAACATTAAGATTATATGTTTGATCAAAATAATTTTTATAAGTCTCACTACTATCCTTATAGTCATATTCAACAAAGAGTGTAAATCCATACAACTTTGCAGTCACATTTTGAGGAATATTAACATCAAAACTTAATGATTCACTATTCCCCTCATCTAATTCAAACTGGTCAGAGTAAGTGCTAATTCCCAAAGCACTATTATAAAGTCTTACTCTCATTTTCTCATTATCTCCTAAATTAAAGTTATAAACATCAAACGAAATAGTATCTGATGTTCCACAGAAGAATGAAGTTGGGAACTTAGCATTTGCAATTAAAATATCGTCATCCGAAGCATAATCAATGTTTTGGTAATATCCAGTATCTCCATTAGTAAAATCAGCATTGCTTGTACAGATAGTCTTTTCATTAGACCTTACATAAGCTTTCACATACAATCGATAGTCATCATTTTGATTTATATCTGCTGGAAGCTGGAAATCAAAATTAAAGTCTTCATCACTATCGTCACTTATTCTTACATTATCGGTTAATTCTCTATCACTAGTTGTCAAATCAACAAATCTTCCTCTGGAAACGTCATATAAACCTATTTTTACTTCTACACTTTTTGAAGCATCATAATTATTTTCAACAGTCACTCTTAGGCTTATATCTTTCAAAGGACTCCAAGCCCAATCATCGCCTGAAGATAAGTCTCTTACATCAGTAATTTTCAATTGATTGTTTGTATCGCTTAGTTCTAAGTCAGAGCAATATGTAACTGGAATTTCAACACTTCCAGTATTAGTTACAGTTCCACTTGTCGCTCTAATTGAAACAGTGCTATCTTCTCCCAAATTGAGGTTACCCGCATTTGTGGAAGATATTGAAGCAGTTGTACTTTGTCCAGGATTCAAAGATGTTGAGCCTAGTGAACCGAAAGTAACATTAAAGTCTGCATCATTTAATGAAGATAAAACAAGTCCAGATAAAACAGTATTTCCTGTATTAGTTATAGTAACTGTCCCGTTTGACGTTTTTGTCAATCCAGATTGTGTTACAGTCAAAGAAGGTTGTGAATTTACTGTTAATGTTATTGGAAGAGTTCCCCTTAATGAACTTGAAGAGGTATTTCCATAAAGAGTCATGCTTCCCTGATAAGTTCCAGCTAATTGATTAGAAGGAATATTAACAATCAATGTTCCAGAAGCATTTTGACTAGCAGCTATTGTGCTTGCCACAGTAAAAGATAGACTAGTGTTAGGAATAGTTGAAGAGCCTAAAACTAGACTTTGAAAAGTAACATAGATATTATTAATATCTGTAACCGAAAGAGTGTTTTCTACATTGAAATTTCCTGTAACCTGTGCTCCTTGGTTTCCACTAACAATTGCTGAAGAAGGATAAAACTGAACATCATCAACTGCAGAACTCACCAAGCTAAAACTCAAGATTAGTAATGCTAACATTCCGACGAACATAAATGCTTTTTGTGCCATTGTTATGATTTTATAATTACAACACTTTATAAACTTTTTGTTTTTTGGCTGTTTATCTCAAAGCAACAAAAACTCTTTCTCAAGATGACCTCGTCGGTAAGAAACAAACATTTAAATATAAATCCCCTATTATAATAGGGCATGGTTAAGTCTAGAGAAAATTTGATAGGGGCATGGGCTTTTTTAATTGGAGTTGTTCTAGCTATTATAATAGGACTATTTCAACAGCAATTAAGCCTCGCGGGCGATATATTGAATATCTTCTTAGTTGTTCTAGGTCTTTTAGTCGGATTCCTGAATGTAGGAGACAAAGATTCCAACACTTTCTTACTTGCTTCCGTTTCTTTGGTAGTTGTAAGTGCCTTAGGAAATGACACATTACAATTCATATCAAATATAAGCACAGTATTCCCCCATTTGATAAGCGTTCTCCGTTCATTACTTGTTTTATTCGTTCCAGCAACGATAATAGTCGCACTAAAAACTGTTTTTTCAATTACAAGAATTTAGGTTATCATCAATTTTAAAAACACTCTCTACCCTATTATATTATGTCCAAGATAATTTACTCAGAAGCCAGAAAGAAGTTTCCAAGTAATATAGATTTTTCTCCCTTAGACAAATTGCCAGGGAAAACTATATCTCTTGCAGCAGTAATTCAGTATATAGAACTCATCCCAAAAGTAAAAGCTTATCTAAAAAATAAAGGAATGAAAGTAATGTTAAAACAGGGAGCATTTTATGAAGGCCATGTTATTGGATGCAACTCCACCGCTTTCGATAAAAAAGCAGATACTTTATTATTAATTGGAGATGGAAAATTTCAGGCTATAAACAATGCCCTTCAATTAGACAAAGAAATTTACATCTTTAATCCAGAAACATTTGAAATTATCACAAAAGATGAAATTAATGAATTAAAAAAGAAAATCAAAGGAAAAATAAACAAATTCCTTATGGCAGATAATATTGGCTTAATCATTTCAACAAAATACGGACAAAACCACAAGCAAATTGAAAACCTGAAGAAATCTATTCAAAGTAAAGGAAAAAACATATCCATCTTTGAAGGGGATAACATCAATATTAGCGAATTTGAAAACTTCCCAGATATTCAAATGTGGGTCAATACAGCCTGCTATGGCATGGCTATGGATAGTTCAAAAATCGTTAATTATCAGGATGTGTTAGGGTTTTTGTAAGAATCAGTAGACATAAACCCCAAGAAAACATAAACCCAAAACTAAAACCTATCCAACTCTTCTCTACCCTTGGGAGCATCATCACTTGTACCCTTTTGAATCTCAAAAACCTTTGAAGGAGTTGCAATAACTGTATTCTCTCCAAATCCTGCGATTCTTCCTTCCAAAGCCTCAACTGTCTTTTTTATCTTTGAAACAGCCCTCTTTAACTCAATAACATCTTTATTTTTTAAAGGCTTAATATCAATAACAACAACAGTATAACCCTCCCTTAAAGCGTTAAGAATCGGGTTAATATCCTCATAAGTCTTCAAAACAAAAGTCTTTATAATGACCTTTGAAGAAGAAGCTTCCTTCTCTAAATCAATCTCAATAAAATCCGGGGCTTCGTCACCCTCTTTTCTCATCATCTTTTTCAATCTATCAAATACCATAACATATTTTCATAGAATTGGGTATTTAAATATTTATGTGCTTTTGTATATATTCACACCATCAATAAGGAGTAGTTATTTTTTAACTGATTTATAATTCCAAGATTTAGTATCTTATACGTAACAATTAAACATATTAGTATTCCAGATATTAATAAAGAAAAATAACTAATTATTTGTTAAAAGAAGAATAGATTAAATATTATATTTCCAAAATTTATTAAATCCTTTTATCAGAGCCATGAGAGATACTAAACCCCTATAGTTTCAAACAACTATTGCTCCAATATAAATAAATCTTCATCAGCACAAGAGTACTAAATCCAATTTACATCAAAAATAACAAATTGTTTCAATCATAAATAGCCACCAATAAAAAATCACTTCTTACCAGAAATCTTTTCCATAATCTCTTTTCTCAATTCTTCTGTTTTTCCAGAAAATTCTTTTTCCTGCTTATCAATATTTTTCATTCTTAAATCAATCAGTTCCTTTTTATGCTTCATTTCTTTTAAAACTTCTTCCTTAGAGCTTTTAATAATAACCTGGTTCCCCACAATCTTAAAAACATCGTCTTTAGCTTTTGCAACTTCTTCCAATGCATAATCTGTCTCTCTTAATTCTAATTGAAAAGCTTGTTTTTGCATCATCAATTGCTGAAAACTTTGTTCAAGCATTTGTAATTCTTGAATTTGATGTTGTGTTTTTTCATCAAGATTTCCAAAAGGATTCTCATTCAAATTATCTTCTTCAGAGTCTTCCATTATAATGCTTTAACAGTCTTCATTTTAGTTCTTGGTTTAAAAAAGACCCTTGAACCGCAGTGAGGACACACAAATCTTTTTTGTAATTCATCTGTTTTTATTTTCTTGCTGCAAAAGAAACATTTGTATAGTGCCATATTATTTTTTGTAATTTATCCTATTTAAGCCTTTTCCAGATAGAATACTCCTCCTGCAAATTTTTTCCCACACTTAGAACATAACCAAATACCCTTTTCCTTCCTCTTCGCTCTTCCTTTACAAAAAGGACACGACTGTCTTTTTCTTTGTATATCTTCTACAGCTACAAGCCTTTCTTTTACTTTTCCATATCCAGCTCCAAATCTTCCAGCTGCTCTAATTTTTTTTGTTTTTACTGCCATGTTATTATGTCTGAAAATGGGTTTTTAAAGTTAATTAAAATGGGGCTACGCGGATTTGAACCGCGGCCGCGAAGTCCCAAACCTCGAATCCTACCAGACTAGACTATAGCCCCATTAATTTAAGGGGTTTTAGTTGATTAATAAATCTTACGACTTCTGGATCTAGTATCTGTTACCGATAAAAATTTCTTAGAATTTTAAAATGATAAGACTTATTTCTTGGTCTCTTTCTTAACTTCCTTCACAGCCTCAGCAGGTTTTGCAACAACAGCTTCAGCTTTCTTTTCTTCCTCAGCTTTCTTTTCTTCCTCTTCTTTCTTCATTGCTGCTTTCTGTCCTTCTGAAATCTTCTTGAAATAAGCATCCAATTCTTTTTTCTTCTCAATGGGCACATCACTAATCTTCCCATCAATCTGTTTTTTATAAACGCCATTTTTTACATCTTCTAAAACATCCTTAATTTCCTTACTATCAATTAAAACACCCAAGGTCAAACAGGTTCCGATTACAGACTTTAATGTCCCTAAAAAACTATTTGAAAGCATGCTACCGTGTTTTGTTTTTGCAACTCCTACAACTTGTTCAAAAGCAAGATTTCCAACAATAAGTTTTTTTCTTGCTCCAGACGCAGTTTCAATTCCAAGCTCCTTCTTAAGTAACTGAGATGTAGGTGGAGATAAAACTTTTATAGTAAAATTTTTCGTTTTTGAGTTAACATCTAGATGAACAGGAACAGTTACCCCTTTAAATTCTGCAGTTGCAGCATTTATATCTGATATAACTTTACCAAGATTAATTCCCATAGGCCCCAATTGCTGTGCAACAGCTGGACCTGGTTTCATATTCCCGCCTTCAACCAATAATTTGACAATCATGTTATTCCCCAAGAAGTTTAGTTTAAAAAACTAACTATTCTTCTTCCTCCGAATTTACTTCCTCATCCTCTCTTCTTATAACTCTTAAATTATCAATCTTTACAGTTACTGGAATTGGAACAGCCGCGCCAAGAAGAGAAACAACCGCCTCCCCCTTTCCTTTATCGACTCTGACAACCTTTGCTTTTTCTTTCTTAAATGGTTCTGCAATAATCTCGACAATATCATTCTTCTCAATTTTAACATCTGCAGCGACAGGTTCTAACATTGATTTTACTTCATCATAAGAAATAACTTTTGGAATAATCCCTTTTACATAAGGTAAATTAAAAACAGCTTCTTCAGCATGCTCTCTGTCCGGAGCTTCAAGAAAAATATAACCTCTTAATCCATGAGGTCTCGCAACAGCATAAACACCAATCTTTTTTTTGTTAACTTTTTCAGCAACCAACTCCAGTGCCTTTTCTTCTTTATTTGTAGTTACCTTAACAACAAAAATCACAGATTTAAGCTCATCTTTATTCTCTTCTGATTTTAATCTCTCTTCTTCGGCATTCATCACTTTTTCTTCTTTCTTTTCCTCTTCAGCTTCTTTTTCAAGCTCTTCATTTTCCTCTTCTATAGCTTCCTCTAATTCATAATCATCACTCAGAGGTGTGCTGTTATTTATTACGGGTAATTCATCCATTTTTGTGTGCTCCAACTAGCTCTCAAATTATCTAAGAACTAGATATATTTTTATAGTTTTTGGCTTTTTAAATGTTTTTATAATCTATAATCTCTTTATCCAAAGGCCAGCTTCATTGCAACAGAAATAACAAACCCAATAGCTCCAATAAGAAGCAAACCTATAGCAGAAACTTTTGAAATTGTTTTAAACTCTTCCATCGAAGGCCTCTTCATTAGTCTCCATACTCTTTTATATTTTGTAGCCTGCGATGAAAGCCATGTTGTAATTTTCATATTAATTCTAATAAGAATGGGTTTTTAAGTTTGATGATTATTGAAATTGAGACAAGAGAGATTTATTTATTTGTTGAGCCATAGCCTTATTCCTTATCACTGTCATTTTTAATTTCCTTTTTCTATTAACAATCTCTGAAAGCTCAGATAAATCCAGGTTTTTTAGACTATTATTTTTTTTGAAAAACAAATCAAGTTCCTTTACCAGCTCTTGAGGATACTGCGACTGAACAATTAAGTCTCCATAGGTCCCAACATAGTAAGATTTATCAAAGGAAGAACTAGAAGCACTAATCATAAATTTTATACCTATTTTTTTATAAAACCGTTGGATATTCTTATCTAGAATGGAATTTCCTGCCGTAAGAATGTAGGACATAACCCCTTTTTTCTTTAGATTGCCCATTATTTCCTTTTCTTTATCAAGATGCAAAAGCCCCTCCCATACATGTGCCGCCTGATAGCAGTTTACTTTTTGGTCACCTTTTTTGTATTTTTCATACCAGTCCTTAATTAGATTCTGCCAGAACTTCATTAATTCATTAAGAGACTCAAAAGTAAATACAGAAATCTCATTATTAATCGAATCTTGATCTGGGTTAATTGTTTCTTGATTAATTGTTTCATAGAGATTATCAATAAATCCTTTAGTTTCTTTCACCCATTCCTTATTAATCATAAACCCCTCTTTTTTATGTAAAACAACATTTTGAGAAACTAGCTGTAATGTGGCTTTTCTAACTGCCTGAAATGTAACTTGCTTCCCGTATCTTTTTCTTATAAAATTAGTGAGATGTATTAATTTTAAAGGAGACTCCCTAGTAAGTATCGTAAATATAAGGTCTTTGACATCTCCCGAATTGCCGATAGGAAGCAATAAATTTAAGCTCATTAAACCTTTAAGTTAAATTATATTTTTAAACCTTTTGGTTTAATTAGCATTGAACCAATAAGATATAATACTTTTTTTACTTATAATTTTAATTAAATCAATTGGAGGAAAACAAAATGGAAAACCAAACTAAAGAACAAAGAGAAGAAAACGCACGTCTAGGGGGTACTCTTACTGGTGCCCTACTCGGGATGATTGTAGGGGGCTTGGTAGCTTCTATTAGTGTGAGCAGTCATTATAAAGACATAATTGAGCAAAATGCAAGAAGAATTGCAAGAACACACTATGAACCTATTGGAAATGGGGGGGCTCTTGCTACAATGCATGGTAATCTTAGTCCAGAAAGAAGAGAAATGCTTACAAAAGTATCTGAAACATATAAAGAATATGGCGGAGAAGGATATTTCTCAAGCCCAGATGTTTTCAGAATGTGTGGAATGAGGGGCAGTAGAGGCGGAAGATAAAATTTATTTTTATTTTTTCATTTTTTTGTTAAATGTGATTCAAGGCAATATCAGAAAGCTCTTTAGTATCTTTATGTTGGCATGGTATATACGCCAACCTTACAGATTTTTTCCCTTCCCTCTTTTTTTCATTTGCGTAAAGTATGTGTATTGAGGGATCTGCAGGACCCCAATTGCTCCCCTCTAAGGCGATAGTCGCCGGAATAATTACAGGATTAGCATATTTCCCCCTCGCTAAATCTAAAGCAAATCTTGATAAAGTATCCGCAAGCTTATCTCCCCCCGCACTAGCATAAACAACTCTTCCTTGCCTTATTAACTTATGATTTAATGTTTCGCCCATTATTATTCCTCCAGAAACTCAATTCCCAATTCATCTTCCATCTCTTCTCTCCTTGCCTGCTCAACGGGCATTCTTTCTCCAGAAATCTGACTACTCTTAACACCAGTAACGATTACCATAACTCTTATTGAACCTTCAAGATCCTTTGAAATCTGTGCACCTGAAATCATCTTAGCATCCGGAGAAAGTTTAGCTCCAATAGTTTCAACAATTTCCTTATACTCTTCTAAAGACAAATCATTTCCACCAATAACATTAACTAAAGCACCAGTTGCATTTGTAATGTCCGCATCAAGCAGAGGATTATTAATTGCTTTTTCAACAGCTTCCGCAGCCCTATTACTCGAGTCACTTTCTCCCATCCCAATTAAAGAAACACCACCATTAACCATTACAGCCTTAACATCTGCAAAGTCCAAATTAACCAATCCAGATTTTGTAACTAATTCCGTAATTCCTTTAACAGAATTAGTCAAAATTTCATCTGCAACTTTAAATGCTGTCGGCAAAGGCAAATCTGGAGCAAGTTCAAGCAATTTATCATTAGGAATTATAATCAAAGTATCAACCAAGCCCTCCATTCGTTCTAAACCTTCCATAGCATTTTCAATCCTTTTTCTTCCTTCAACAGTAAATGGCAAAGTAACAACTCCAATAGTCAAAGCCCCCATTTTCTTTGCAATTTCAGCAACAACAGGAGCCGCTCCAGTTCCCGTTCCTCCACCTAAACCACATGTAATAAAAACCATATCAGAGTTCTCTAATTTCTTCTTAATCTCCTGTTCCTGCTCTCTTGCAGCTTCTGCACCAATTCTCGGATTACTTCCAGCCCCAAGCCCCTTAGAGATCTCCCTGCCAATTAAAATCTTTTTATCAGCATTAGTATATAATAGGTCTTGAGCATCAGTATTCACAGCAATAATTTCTCCGCCTCTAATTCCAACCTCTCTCATTCTAGAAATAGTATTCCCCCCAGCTCCGCCAACTCCAACTATCTTAATTCTTGCAGACTGGTTTTTTAAAAACTCTTCCAGCTCCTTATCCATCTCATTTTCAGAATGTCTTATCTCCTCAATTTCAGGCAAACTCATAATTATAAGATACAGGCAGCATTTATAAGGATTATTGAGGTTGAGTGTATAGTAATGCTTAAGAAATGCTCAGTTGTCTACAGTTCCAATAATCTATCTCTATCATTATATCTATTTAAACTGTCTAAAACCAAACTTTTTAAAAAATAACGACCTACAATTAATCAGAATTAGCATTACTAAATCGTTTATTCTTTATCTTCTTTATCAGCCTTTTCTTCTTTTTTCTCTATCTTCTCTTTAGGCTTTTCCTCAACCACCTCCACCTCAACCTTTTTTCCCAACATTTCCTCAAAATTCTTACCAAGCATTTCAACTAAAGGCTTCATCTTTTCTTCTACTTTAAAAATAACTTTATCAGAAACATCGAAATCAAATCTCTTCCTAAAGAAAAAATCTTGAAGGGCATTAACCTTTTCATTAATATCTTCTAATTTTTTATTAACATTGAAATCATAAACAACCACCTTTCCAGCAAGGGGATTATTGAAATCAACCAATGTTCTTCCACTAGATACAGACACAACCTTAACAAGCCTTCCATCAAGGGCGAGTTGCATTCCTCTTTCCGGCCTGATTTTTTGCTCTAAAAATGCTTTTGTTGGTATCATCCTTATCAAAGAGGCATTTCTCTTTCCAAACGCTTTTTCAGGGCCAAATTCTTCAGAATACTTTTCCCCAACCTGCTTCCCATTCAGAGACTCATCAAATCCAGGAATAATCATATCATGCCCAACACATAAAACAAAAGGTTTTGCTTCGATCTTTAGCCCCGCTTTTTCAGCATCTTCTTTAATATTAGTGTCAAAAACTTCCCCATCCTTGACTCTTGCGGTGAATTCTATTTCAATGAAGTCATTTTTCTTAATTTCCATGTCTGTTTTAGAAATATATGCTTTAAAAGGTTAATTGTTATTTTTTAAAAATTCCCAAAACTTTATAAATCAACTTTATCATTTTTAGTTATGGCATTTAAAATTGTTGACGCTTCAGAACTTAGGGTTGGGAGTAATATGTTAATTGATGGAGAATCATGCACAGTTAAAAAAATGGATATTTCTAAAACAGGAAAACACGGACATGCAAAGTGTAGAATCGAAGCAGTTGGCATCATTTCTGGAAAAAAGAAAGTTTTAGTCGTTCCAGGCCATGATAAGTTTGAAGTTCCTTTAATTGAAAAGAAGAAAGCACAGGTTTTATCAATCATTGATGAGAAAGCATCTATAATGGATGCAGAAAGTTTTGAAAATTTTGAAATAGCAATACCTGAAGAGCTAAAAGGCCAAGTTCAGGAAGGCATGAACGTTGAATATTGGGACATCGAAGGCGATAAAATTATCAAGAGGACATTATAATGGCATCAAAAATTTTAGCAGCACAAAATAGATTATTTAAGAACGCATTTGTTTGTAAGTATTGTAAACATAAAGTTAGAGTAGCTCCTTTAAAAGTTCTGACAGGCAAAGTGAGTTGCAGAAAATGCAAGAAAAAAGATTTCAGGCCAGTTAGGAAGAAATAATTCTTTAATCAAATCAAACCATTTAAAAACCTCTTTTGTATAATAATCCAATGGTGAGTTTCGTTGTTTATGATTTAATCTTTTTGGTAGTGTTTACCTTATTTATTATCCTTTTCCTTCATAAAAAAAGAAAAAACCTTAAGAGAGAAGGCATTATGTATCTTTATAGAACCAAATTAGGCGTAGAAGCAATAAATTATATTGGCAATAAATACAAAAAAACACTCCATTTTTTAAAATATCTTGTTGTTGCGGTTGGCTATATTCTCATGATTGGAATGATATACCTTCTGTATAAGTCGGTTCAGACTTACTTATTTGTTCCTCTTCCCGCCGAACTAGCTAATGCCCCACCTATAGCCCCGCTAATTCCTTATTTTCCTCAGTTGTTTGGTTTAGAAAGTTTCTTCCCTCCTTTTTATTTTACCTATTTTATTGTAGCATTAGCAATCGTCGCAATCGTTCACGAATTCTCCCATGGAATATACATGAAATTGTTCAAGATAAAAATAAAATCAACAGGCTTCGCATTCCTTGGTCCAATACTTGGCGCTTTTGTGGAAGAAGACAGAAATCAATTTATAAAAAAGAAAAACCTTGAACAAAGGACAGTTCTTGCAGCCGGAGTTTTTGCAAATACTTTATTTGCCTTAATTTTCTATTTGCTATTGGTCGGATTTTTTTATATCTCCTTCGCTCCCTCCGGTTATATTTTTAATTCATACGCATATTCAATCATAAACTCAAATGAGATAACCCAAATAAATCAATCAGGAAACCTTACTGCGGTATATGCGGGAAACAAAACATATTTTCTTACATCAGATATGAAACAACAGCTGGACAATAATCTGTCTCAAATTATTGCTTATGAGGATACTCCAGCATTCAGAGCAATGATTAAAGGAGCAATAATCCAATTGAATGATGTAAAAATAAAAAACCAACAAGATCTACAAGAATTTTTACAAAATAAAAAACCAGGAGACCAGGTAGAGATTAAAACAATTTCAAATGGAGTTGAAGAAAAATATTCAATCATCCTCGGGAATAGCCCATCAAACGAATCAAAAGCTTACATGGGCATTGCATCAGCACAGTCAAATGCAAAAGGGGTCCTACAGAAAATAATCTTAAAATTTACATCATTTAAAGATCAATCAACATATTATTCGCCAAGATTTGATGGAGATATTATAATTTTCATTTATAATTTATTATGGTGGGTAATGATCATTAATTTGTTAGTTGCATTATTCAACATGCTCCCATTAGGAATTCTCGACGGAGGAAGGTTCTTTTACTTGACAATACTATCCGTTACAAAATCAGAAAAGGCATCCTCAATCATCTTCAAGATTACAACTTACCTAATTATTCTTTCTTTTGCATCAATTATCCTTTTTTGGCTGTTTAGATTTATTTAATTTTACCGACGGAGAAATTTTCATTGAAAAATAAAAATTTTTATTTTTAGAAAGATATTTAAACAACTTTATCTTCATTTAATTAATTAAAAAGAGGTTTAATTATGGCAAAGAAAAAAGCAGCTAAAAAGAAAACAACAAAGAAAAAAGCAGCTAAAAAGAAAAAGAGATAAACAACACATTTATAAATTTTTATTTTTTTATTAATTAATGAATTCTAAAAAAAACATCGAAAGCATACGAAAGACCCTCGGGAAACAGAAATATGCTTTTGCTGGTCATCATTCAGCCGTTCAGATATGCCGATGGACAAAAAATTCTCTAAATAAAAAAGGATCTTGCTGGAAAGAAAAATTTTATGGGATTGAATCTCACCGCTGTTGTGAGATGTCTCCTGCGGTAATATGGTGCGAAAATCAATGTTTGCATTGTTGGCGTCCGATAGAATTAAATCTCGGAACAAAATTAGAAACAATAGACGAACCAGAAAAAATATTAACAGGAATTATTGAAGCAAGAAAAAAACTTATCATGGGGTTCAAAGGAAATAAAAAGGTATCTGAAAAAAAATTTAAAGAAGCTTTAGAACCAACACTTTTTACAATGTCCTTATCCGGAGAACCAACGTTATATCCAAGACTGGGGGAATTATTTTCAGAAATAAGAAAAAGAAAATGCATTTCATTTCTCGTAACCAATGGCCAGAACCCAGAAGTTCTTGAAAAATTAGAAAAAGAAAATAATCTTCCAACCCAATTAACAATCTCCATGAATGCAGGAAATGAGAAATTATTCAAACTCTGGCATCGTTCCTCAAAAAAGGACGCATGGAAAAGATTTAATCAGTCATTAGACATAATTAAAAATTTAAAGGAAAAAACCCGTAGGGCAGTTAGATTAACCCTAGTAAAGCCAGGAACAAATAAGGCAAAATACCAAGAACTTACAAATATGTCTGACGAAAACGCAAAAGAATATGCCCTACTAATAAAAAAAGCAGATCCAGACTTCATCCATGTGAAAGGCTTCATGTCTGTTGGATATTCTAGAGAAAGACTAGGTTACGATAAAATGCCTTGGCATTATGAGATTAAAAAGTTTGCAGAAAAGCTTTTAGAAGAACTAAAAAAGCAAGGCATGAAAGACTACAAGATAATGGGTGAAGAAAAAAGAAGCTGCGTTGTCCTATTAGCTAAGAATAAAAAAGATTTGAAGATTAAGAACGTTTAGTCAAGCAGTTTTCGTTCTGGATTCTTTAGCTAAACTATCAAGATAACCATAATAAAGATATTCATCTTCTGAAGAGTACCAATCTGCTTTTTTCTCATTGCTAAGATTATTAAGTAATTGTGAATATTCCCATGCCTGAAGAGTTTCTATCTGTCTTCTGTTTCCGAATTCTAATCTTCCCATATTTTTCAAATCATTTTCAACATCAACCAATTCTCGCAAAGGAGTTATTACTCTCTGATACTTCGCTCTGTTTTGCGGAAATAAAGTAAAATAAAGACCAAAAATAAGACTAAACCCCTCTCTTTCGAACCATTCAAGTTGCTCCCTCCAACTTCCATCTCTGAATAAAGGATCTTGATTTCCATCAAGAGAGAATTTTTTTCTAGATATTATTCGTTTCATCTTCACAAAAACACAACACCTTCCTTTGTCAGAGCTGTAAATCTCACCCCAACAGGAATCGAAAGCAAAGCAGAAATCAAAGCCATATGCTCCTTTCCAGACCCAGAAGCAAGAGACAAAGCGACCTCTAAACCATCCAATCTACCCTTCAATTTATCCCCAAAGTCTTTTTTCAATTGGACTAATGAGCTTTCAGAGTCATATTCAATAAAATCAAATGGAATCTCAGATGTAAACTCTTGTGCATAACTTGGCCCGAGAATAATTATCTTCTCCCATTCCCCTTTCTTCATTAATCCAGCAACCTGTCCCCAAGTTCCCTTTCCTGATGACAAAACACCAATAAATTCCATAATTAAAAATAACCCTTGTGATTTATAAGGATTTATATGATTAAGTATATCTCAAACATTAAGCAAGCACCATGAATACCTTATAAAGCCGAACCAACTTAAACACCGGACATCAGTTACTAGACAATACTCAGACCAGGAACAAAATAAGATACTGCCGCATTCC
>CAYNAV010000002.1:0-32723 GCA_964395405.1 Candidatus Woesearchaeota archaeon
ATGCGCCATCCGGGAATTGAACCCGGCCAGCGAGCTTGGGAAGCTCGAATCATACCGATAGATCAATGACGCTTTATTTTACATTATTTTCTAATGTAGTTACCTTATTATATTCTTTTTTTCTTTATAAATCATGACAAATAAAAGATTTTATGTGACAACAGCAATTGACTATCCAAATGATAGGCCTCATATCGGACATGCGTATACAACCATAGCTGCGAATATATTGGCAATATGACATAAACTTTTAGGTGAAGATGTATTCTTCCTGACCGGAACAGACAATCACGGTAAAAAATAGCCCAAACAGCCGAAAAAACAGGAAAAATCCCCATCCTATTCGAAAAAATAGAAATAAAAGAAAAAACACAAAAAGAAAATCTTAATAAACCTGAAAAGATTAAAGAAATCATGGAAGGAGTAGGAATTGCTGAATATTCAGACTGGCAAAAACTCGATTTAAGAATTGCTGAAATAAAGAAAGTAGAAGACATAGAAGGAGCAGACAAACTTTACAAGCTAACATTAGACGTTGGCAACCTAGGAAATAGAACAGTCTGCGCAGGAATAAAACCATATTATAAAAAAGATAAACTAAAGAATAAAAAAGTAGTCCTATTCACAAATCTTAAGCCAAGAACCTTGAGAGGAATAGAATCTCAAGGTATGATCTTAGCAGCAGGCTCTTCAGAATCAAACACCTGTGTTCTTTTAACTCCGGACTCAGATATAGCAAACGGAACTGTTATTTCTTAGAAGAATCAATAAAATCTTTTAATACTGCTCTAAATGTGGGTGCAAATTGTTCTTTATCCTCATTAATCATTTCACCTATTTCTTCTAAGGAAAAACAACCCAACTCTTGAATTTCATCTTCATCTAACACCATATCCTCAACATTCACAGGCAACTGGCTGGTAAATACACTGAATAAACCCTTGTAATCACCCTTATCATACACTGTAGAAGATACAGGCATTATAGAAGCATTTATCCCTATCTCCTCCCCCATCTCCCTAACAGCAGCTTCTTCTTCAGACTCTCCCGAAGAAACCTTCCCACCAACAGCGCAACACCAGGTATCCGGAAACGGAAACTTATTCTTTGACCTTTTACTCAAAATGAACTTTCCATCAGCCGTCCGAGGAATAACAAGAGAAACCTTATGCATAAACATTTTATTCTTCAAAAGAGACTTAGGATGTGAAGAAATTATCCTACCGCTGGCATCCACCTCATCAATATATTCTTCCATATGTAGAACACAATCTCCAAGTTTAAATCTCTTTAGGATTACAAACCAAACAATCTCTTAAAAAACCCATCTTCCTCTTCATACCTAAAATCAGAACCTATAACCTTTGAAGCAATTTCTTTATATTTCCTCGCAACTTTACTTCTCGGATGAGTATGAACAACTGCATCCCTTCTCATTAAAGCCTCTTGAACAGCCTTATCTTCAGGAATAACGCCTATAATAGGGGCTTCAAGCATTGACTTAATGCTAGATAATGGCATCTCGTACTTTGCATTCTTATGTCTTGTCACAATTACTCCTCTTACAGTTTTTCCCATTTCCCTTGCAACTTTAACCGCCTTCAATGCATCAGTAACTGCAGGCATCTCAGGATTAGTAACAATAATAATTTCATCAGCAACATCTAAAACAGCAATAACTTCATCCCCAAAACCAGCCGCAGAATCAAAAATAACGAAATCTGCATTTTTTCTCAATTGATGAGTTATTTCAGGAAACTTCTTTGTATTAAACTTTGTAAGCTCCTTAATAGAAAGAGAAGAAGGAACAATCTTCGTTCCAGAAGAATGCTCATAAATAGCCTCTTCAATATCCGCCTTACCCTTGAGAACATGATTTAAAGTAACAGGAACAATTGGCGCACCAAGATGTAAACCCACATTTGGAGTATTAAGATTAGCATCCACAATAATCACTTCTTGTTTAAAGAAATTTAGCGCAGCACCCAAATTAATAGCTGTTGTAGTCTTGCCTACTCCTCCTTTACCCGAATTAATTACGATCACTCTTGCCATTTTACTTTGAAAGGAGGTACTTAACTTGGCTTATAAATCTTTCGAGAACCTCTGAATATTCTTTTAACTTTTCCATATTGATATCAGTAACCTTGCCCACAGCCTCACTAACTTTTAAATTAACATTCTTTCTAAACTCTCCCTCTCTTGTTTTACTTAATTCAGGCACTCTCTTAAAGAAGATATATACAGGAACAGCCTCTTGAATTTCAGGATATTTCTTAAAATACATTCTCATAAATTCAATTTTTTGTTTTGGACTGTCTGGCCGATTAGGGATTTTTCCAATCTCAACAAAATGGGCAATAAGCGCATCAAAACTAATTTCAATCATGCTTTTCCACCTAGCAAGAAGATTTAAAATTACATCGCATGTCTTTGTATACTTCAAACTTACATATAATAAATGGTCAGCACTTGTTTTTTCCTTTATAATTTCTGATATCATAGACTTTTCAGTACAGTTTACAGCTCAACCTAAAAGAAAAAAGGGTTTTTATATCTTTCTTCTAGAGCGTATAAAACTGCAACTAGCGATTTGAGCTACATTAATTAAATAATTGTTTAATTAAGAATATAACAAAGTTTTAAAACATCATAATCTTAAAATACCTATGAGTTATAGTATAAAAGAGGTAATAAAATGGCTGAAGAAGATAAGGTAGGCAAGATTGAATTGGCCGATAAGCCCGGTAAAATTGATTTAATAGATAAGAAAAGAGGGAACGAATTAACTAGGGCAATAGAAAAAGTAACAACAAGGAAAGCATTAACCGCCTTTAATTTAGGCTACGATTCTCCATCATCCCAACTAGAATCTGTTTATTTCTGGCTTCTTGATTTTATGGACTATCTTGGAATAAAGGATGTAAATAAGATAACCGATAACTTCATGTCAACTCCTGGAAGCGGACACTTTGCAGAAATAGGCCAAAGAGCGACGAGAATGCAAGAAGAAGGTATAAAGATCATGGGCATTATAAATCAATTAGTTAAAGCAATCCTAAATCTTGTTTACGATTTAAAAGAATTCCAAATAAGACTTGAAAATTATAAAGATGCAGTATCACCAGATAAACAAAAAAAGGAAGCCGGAATATTAGCATTAAAGCAGATATGGCTTGATAACGTAGATATGAAGCGTGGAAGGGGCTCAATTCATGCAATGGCTAACGAAATCGGATTCACAACTCTGAGAGAAATTTTTCTTATATGTAATAGCTTAGACGATGTTGAGAAAATTTCAAAAGAAGACGGAATAGCAAATGATCAAGTTAAAAGAGTTCTCTTGCCCAGGATAGCGGAATTTTTAAAATGGCAGGAATTTTCAGAAAAAGAACTGAAAAAAAGATTTAATGTTGAAAAAGCATATCTAAAAAGTCAGGTAGAAACACTAAAACTTTATACAAAATGGGCAAGACCTTACTTAAAAGCGGCAGAAGAATTAAGGCAGAAAGGTTTCGAAAGAAATCCCGCAATGGTGAGCGCATTTAACACCGCCATGTTCGATCTGGTTTTAATTGGTAAGACAAAAATCGATTTTGAAGGTCTAGTAAGATCCGGAGATTTGCCAAAAGGATTATCGGGGTACAAATTAAAGAGAGACTACTATAGTTGTTATGTTCTAGGTTTTATTTTTAGAGGTTTACCCCAAAAAGTGACCCAGCAACATTATGGCTTCGGTGGCAGAGCGGATGTAACCTTTGACTCTTACATACTAAACAGCGACGAGATAAAAGCAGTTAACGCAGAACTTGAATCTCAGGATTTGGAAGACGGAATAAAAGTTCTTGAAGAAACAACCCAAGTCTCCCTTGAAGAATTAAAAGAAGACATAACTAGTTTTCTTGGAGAAGATGAAAAAGAAGTCGAAAAAACAGAGAAAAAATCAGATGACATAAATCCATTCTCAGCACTTCTTGAAATTTTTAAGCTTAAAAAGAGCAAAGAAAAAGACAAAAAAGTCAAAGGAATAAAGAAGGATAACTATGTTGAAAAACTACTAAGAAAAGCAGCAGAAAAATCAACAAAAAGAACATCCTATCTTTTATATGATATTTATAAAAAAGCACACGGGATGGCTTCATCCCCTCAAGACTTCGACTATTAAATTGCATTGTTTCAATTAATTTATACCCCCTATAATTAAAATATAATGGCATGCACAAACTGCAACAAAAAACCAATTTGGGAATTTACAAATAAAACAAAGCTATGCAAAAATTGTTTTACAGATTATTTTGAAAGGAAGATATTTAGAACAATAAGAAAATATCGCCTGCTTCCAAAAAGCAGAATAATAAAAATAAAAAAATCGGCAGATATTAATACAAAAGTTCTTGTGAATGTCCTTCAGAAAAAATTCAAGATCGAGTTTTCAAAGAACCCTGATATCTCTCCAAAAAACCTTTCAGAATCAGCAGAGGATATATTCTTAAACCTCTTAAAAGGGAGGTTTAAATCAAAAACTTTCGATAAAAAATCTCAACCGCTATTATTTTTATCAGATAAAGAAATAGAAGTCTATGCCAAGATTAATAACATCAAAGGAAAGTCCAGAACTAAAAACAAAAAAGCAGCCCTCCTTTTCGAAAAATTCACATTAAAAAACCCAGACTTAGAGCATAATATCCTAAATGCCTTTTCGCAATTGGATTAACTAGTAATTTCACCACAATTATTCTTTTAAACCCTGAATAGTTTTACATCCTGCTTTCAACATGGCCGAAAAAGAGGGAATAATAATAAACGAATCATTTTCCGATGAAGACTTTAACCTAATTGAAAATATAGAAGAGTCAAAGGATCAGGACTTTGAATCCCTAGAATTTGCAGAACTGAGGCTAGAAACAGAAAACCTTCAGGATGAAAAAATATCCGAACTTATTTCATACCCCCTAGTCAAAAAAAACCTTGCCTACGACCTTCCACATCAACGAGAAGGCGCCCTAAAACTGCTAAGAGACATGAACTCAACCGCCCTTCTTGCAGACGAAGTAGGTCTAGGAAAAACAATAACCGCGGGATTCGTAATAAAGGAGGGAATAGAAAGAGGCTTTTTAAAAAAAATACTTATCCTAACACCTCCATCTTTAGTCGATCAATGGGTCGCAGAACTTGACGAAAAATTCAATTTAAAATTCAGCATTATTGAAAAACAAAAAGACTGGGACAACAACTTTGTAATTGCCTCGCTTGATAGAGTGAAAATTTATAATAAAGACAAAGCAGGATTTAGACACAATAAAGCCCATGAAACTCCCTGGGATCTTCTAATAGTTGATGAAGCACACAAATTAAAAGAAAAAAACACTCTGCGATGGAAGTTTGTAGACAGGATTCCAAAAAAAAGATTCTTATTACTCACCGCAACACCCTTCCAAAATGATCTCTACGAGCTATACAATCTCCTTCATCTCCTCAAAAAAGGCCATTTGGGCACATTAAATGAATTCAAAAGCCAATTCCTTAATAAAGGCAATAAAAGATATCCATTAAACCCCAAGAAATTAAAGGAAAAATTAGATGAAGTAATGATAAGGAGAATAAGAAGGGAAATTGGTATAGAATATAAGAAAAGAATTCCAAGAATCATCGCAGTTGAATTAACAAGGCAGGAAAAAGACATTTATGACAATATCTGCGATCTAATCAAAACAAAATATTTTGCAGCAGGAGGTAATAAAATAAACGGACTTTTAGCAATTTATTCAATTCTGCCAAAAATAACCTCTTCATCTAGATCTGCAATAGAATCCCTTCAGAGAATTGTTTCGGATGATAAATATCATTCAGACACGAGAGAACTAGCCCAGGTTATCCTAAACCAGTATAAAAATCTAAAAATAGACTCAAAAATTAAAAAACTTCTTGAAATAGTAAAAGAGGTCTTCGAGAAAGATAAAGACTCAAAAATCCTTATCTACACTCGTCATCCAACAACCTTAGAATACATAAGAGACGAATTAAAAAAATTGAACCTTAAAATTGTTGAGTTTGTAGGTGGCCTAGACAGACAGGAAAAAACAAAAAGAATAGCCGAATTTAAGAACAATGCAGATATTATGATTTCAACAGATACAGGGGCAGAAGGCCTTAATTTCCAGTTCTGCAATTCTTTAATCAATTATGACCTTCCTTGGAATCCAATGTCCGTTGAACAAAGGATAGGTCGTTTGGACAGAATTGGCCAAAAAAGAGATATGTTAATCTACAGTTTAGCAACAAAAGACACCATGGAAGAAAAAGTCGTGGATTTGATAATAAATAAAATGTGTTGCGTCGGTCTTGTTATTGGTGAGCTTCCAATAATCCTATTTAATCTTGGGCTTGATTCAGAAGCAGAAACCGGTGGAATAAAAATAGAAGAAATGCTTATGCAGGCATTTATAGATTCAAAAAATAACTTAGATATATTCGCACAAGATGTTGATAAAATAAACAACATGATTCAAAGAGGGATAAAGCAATATAATAATGCAAAAATATCCACATCTAAACTATTAGACTAAAACAAAAAACACAAAATTAAAATGGAACAAATAAACCTAATAAAGAAATTTTTCAAAAGTCTTAAATGCAATATCCTAGAAAGTGAAAACCAAATAGAGATAAATAATATTCCGAAAGATTTTCAGGAGTTTTACAAACCAGGCCCATACATCCTAAACTATTCAGAAACAATAAAGATAAAAGAAATTTTGTCAATAATAAAAAAATACCTTAACAAAAGAAAAGGCACGTCACTGTTAAAAATTGAATTTGAGATAGATCCATTAGAAAAAATATCAAAAGTAGTATCTTTGAAAAATTGCGAATTGTCAAATATAGCCAAAAAACACGAAAACAACTTCTTCACACGATTCACATTCCTTACAACATTCAGATATCTAAATGAGACAAAGCAGTCAGTAAATGATATTTATGTCCATGAAGGCGAAATCGTGCAAGGAGATTTATCTGATTACCAAATAAAACAAGGAACAAAATCAGAAACAGGCGAAATCCCGAAAGAAAAGATAGAAGCTGATTTTAATCTTGCAAAAAACCATCTTAAACAAAAGCTTCAGCAAGACTTAGAGGAAATAAGTTCAGAACTAAATAAAAAACTAGACCAAGAGATATTAAAAGTTAAAGAACATTTCAAAAAGAACTTCACAGAAACAGAAAAAAAACTAGGAGAGCATATAGAAAGGATAAAACAACTACAATTTGATTCTTACGAAGAAAACAAAGACAAGATAAATCGTATCTTGCAGAACATTGAGAAGATAGAAGAACAAAAAATACCTGAAAAGCTAAGTAAAGAAGAAGAATTTGTAATAAAAGATCTGAGGCAGAAACATTCACTAGCCATTGAAAACAACCTCATCAATACAACAATTATTTATTATCCCATATTCATATTCAATCTTAACCTAAAAAACGATAATATAAGGTCTTCAATAAATCTAACCTACAATCCCCTCACAAATTCACTTGAAAAGATTAAATGTCATTCATGCAAAAATACAACAAACATCCTCGCATTATGCTCTTCTGGCCATATTGTCTGCAAAGACTGCATATCTCATTGCGGAGATTGTGGAAAAGAACTATGTCTCTCCTGCCTGAAGTATAAATGTGATAAATGTGGTAAAAAACTCTGCCAGAAATGCATGAAAAGATGTCCTGAGTGCAGAACAGTTCTATGCAAACAAGATTTAAGAGAAGACGCATTAACAAAAGAACCAAGATGTCTCAACTGCCTTGTTTCCTGCTCTTACTGTCATAGATATATATCCAAAGGCAACGCAAAGAAGTCTTCTTCAAATGGCTATACTTGTTATAATTGCATTTCAAAACAAAATCAACAAAAAATCTCAAAAGAGATTTTTAAGCTATACTAAAAATCTCCCATCATCATTAAGTAAGAGGTAACACATCCACGAAGTATCTTACACACATCCATTTAAGCGATTATATTCTAAATGAATCCTACAAAGTTGCTACATCTCACAATCGTCACAGCCCTGAGCGATACTAAAGAATCCCAAGATTACAAAATCAACCTAAAATCCCAACCAAATCCTTCAAATCCCCCAACAAAAAGTCAGGCCTAGAATTTATTAGCTCCTTCTTAGAATCCCAAGAACATTTTCCAGAGATAATAACAGAAACACATCCAACCTTGCTTGCAACGCCAACATCCGCCACTCTATCCCCAATATAAACACATTCTTTCTTCTTTATTCCCCCCTTCTTCAAGTATTCAGTAATAAAACTAGCTTTGTCAATATCAAAATCTTCCGCACCATAAAATCCTAAAAAATCTTTTTTTAATTCTAAATGCTTTACTATCGGCATTATTGCATATTTGGAAGAATTAGAGACAATTATCTTGTCATGTTTTATCTTAGAAATAACAGAAACATCTTTACATTTCCCAACATCTTTTAATTTTCCCTTGATATGTTTCATTACCCTTCTTTCCAGCATCAAAGAAGAAACAAACCCAAAACCAATTTTCTTCAGCATCTTCCTCAATGTCTCCCCCATATCAATTGCCTTATCAACATCTTTATACTTAAACCCAAATTTCCGAATAGTCTCATAGATTGCATCATAGTAAAGTGCTTTAGTATCAACTATTGTCCCATCAAAGTCGAATACCAAGATTTTTGGGGTTAGTTTTTTAGGTTTCACCATCTCATTCACATGAAATTTCCAGCATATATAAATTTACCCAAACTTCAACTAACCAATAACAAAATATTAATAAACCTGAATAACATAAGAAAGAAATGAATAAAAGATTGGTAGGTTTCACATTTATAGTGGCAAGCTGCATTCTAGCATTATACAATATTACAATCACGGGAGCTGTTATTGGCCCACCGATTTCAGGTTATTTTTCTTTAGTCGCAATTGGCTTTTTCGTTGCAGGTGTCGTTATAATCTTCCAGGAAGCAAGGACAAGCGAAGGCTTATCAAAATTAGTTTTTGAAGAAGTAAAATCGCCAAAAGGACAGCCAGTTGACTATAATGTGGTAAGCAGACTATTCGATTCATACGGATTAACAAAATTAAGCGATTTTTCAAGAGAGTATTTTTCAGCAGACCCAAAAACTAGAGGAGAGTATAGGCAGATTTTCACTGATGAATTATTAGATGCAAAAGAAGATGGAGATAAAAGAACAAGTAGTATCGCTGTAAAATTTCTAAATGTATTGTATGGGAACAAAATCCCAAAACGAGAAGTTCCTCTAGCCCCTTTATCCTCTGAAGAGGAAAAAGAAATTAAAGAAGCTTTTAGGGGAGGCTGGAATGGCACTCCAAATAATCGCCAAGATAATATATTAAAAAAATATGATTTAGGACACAATTCAGAAAAAAACTCCCAAGGACATAATAAGGGTGTTTATGTGGAGAAAAATCCATCGATAGCAAAGGAAACTTCTTCAACACCAGGTGATAGAAATGCAGGAAAAGCAGTAGGCCGGGATGTTATAGCTTTAGCAAAAATAGCAAGAGATATAAAATTAGGTAAGCAAGCTTAAATCCCTTCTTGTCACATAAAAATCCATTTGATTTAATATATCTTCCATTTCACGAGTTCTTGCCTGAAATTCGACATAACCTAAAGCTGTTTTATCTGGATTATCTCTAGAATACTTAAAAACTTCTAAAGCACTATCAACAATACTCCCCTGTTTAACACGAACAGTATTTATGTTTCTATTTCTGCAATATGAGCCAACCAATTTAAAATAATCTTCATTAGGAACAAATACAGTATCTAAATTCACACCCTCCCCAACTTCTGCAATAGCCCTCATTGTTCTGGAATCTCTTAAAAACTTTGAAAGTTCTTCTGGAACCCCGATTAAATAAATTCTTTTTTTCATTCTCCCGCCTCCAACATTCTATTTACAGCTAGCTCAATAAAATGAGAACTATTCCTGAAATTTCCTGTTTCAACTACTTCCTTAACTTTCTGGATAGTGCTTTCTTCAATACTAATGCTAAGTTTTGTTTTCATGAGTTTGTTTTTGAAATCCCTTTAATACTAATTGGCACGAAGGACAAATTGGGGCATGATTTGTTGACAAAACAATGTCAACTTTCTCTTCTAGCAAGCTTTCTCTATCTTCTTCGAGAGGATGAGAATTTAAACAAGAGTTATCCGCACAAGGATTCTGATTTCCTAATACCAAATGTCCTAATTCATGAAGTCCAAGTAAATATGCTCTGGCTTGTGTTCTTTGTTCCTCTTCCTGCCGCAAAAATAAAGGAGTTGTAGACAAAATAACTGATGCATAATTTGGAGAAACAACCGCCCCCGTGTTAAGGTCAAGCAACTGCATACTAGATGCTCTCACAACGCGGTTATCATGAGTTACAAGAGGATTTTCGACTAAATCTAGCGTAAAGATACTTTTGCCTGGCGCTCTAGTGTATAATTCCCATAATGCAGCCCTATAATGCAGTAAGGATAAATTACCTTCAAGAACAAAGTTGGATGGGTCAGGTAAATCTCTTGGAATGTTATCTGCAGAAAAACTTCTTCCAAGAACTTCTGCTCCAAATTCGTCAAAGGCAGCCATTGCACCTGCTATAATTGGAAGGGCTTTTTCATCCCTCACCTTACTTCGAATATAAATAGAAGTTTTTTTCATAAAGGTAGCAATTTCTACCACCTTTTAAACCTTTCCATATGTAACTACTTTAAAAGAACAACTACTTAAAGAGATATCAAACTAAATTCTCACATTTATTAAATTACCTGATTCGTATCTCTTCACACCTTTCTTAAACATAACCAATGCAATTACCCAAAGGACTATTGCAAAGAAAACCATCAACAAAAACCAATTCCATGAAAAATGTTTCAATAACTCCACAGGAATTCCAGTTATGAATCCAGCCGGAATTAAGGTAAGTAAAATTAGCCTTGTATAGCCTTCAAATACGATAAAAGGATACGAAGCAATTGAAAGAACACCCATCAATCCCTGATTAGCAATCTCGACAGAACTTCCCATGTAAAATGATAAAGAACCTAAAATAATGGCAAACGCCAGGATAATTGAACTTGAAATTAGAATAAGTACAATCAATAAAGGAACCTGTGTTAGGGAAATAAAGAAGAATGCTAAAACAACTCCAAAAAAGAAATCTCCAAACGCATCAAATTTAGATTTGCTTATCAACAAATGGGTTAACTCTTCCTTAGGCAAAGCAAGATAAAAATCTAGCTGCCCTTCCCTTATCACTTCAGCCATGTATCTAAAATTCCCAAAGATAATCCCAATCAAACCCCACGAAGAGGTAATAACAATGTTCATGAACATTAAATCCTTGAAACTCCACGTATTAATACTTGGAAATTTTAAGAAAAATATAGCCCAGAAAATAATCCATATAGCATCATTCAAGGCCATGAAAACAGCCTGGGTTATAAAACTAATCCGATACTCCATAGCATTTTGAAGATTAACCTTAAAATACTCCCAGATGAACCTTAAAGACTTTTTAACCCCCATTTATATTTACCCTCCTTATTCCTGCTTTATAGATTACTAAAGCAATTATTAAAAATACCCCAATATAAACCAACTGTATTCCTGTAACTCTTAAAAAATCCATTAAATTAAAATTAACGAAAAGCCTTGCAGGATAATAAGCAACAAAACTAAATGGAAGGACTTCTGAAATCTTTGCAAGCCATAGAGGAAATACTTCTAAAGGAACAAGCATACCTCCAACAGTAAAAAGTATTTTGTCATAAATCCATTTAAGAGAATTAGTATCTTCAAACCAAAAAGCAAGCAAAGATATACACGTCATCATAACAAAGCTAAGCACCATTGCTAATAACACACTTATTATTAGAAAACCAGTATTTACAAGATTAAAACTAATTCCTCCAACTAAAAAATAAACCAATATCCCCCCGATTAAAAAAGTCACAAAAAAACCAATAATACTATAAGATAAAGATTTAGCCAAATAATAAAAAACATAATTATACGGTTTATTTAATTTATATGCAATTTCTCCACTCTGAATGTCCTGATTAATTTCTCTGACATTATTAGGACTTGAAGTTACAATTGATTCAGTCATAAGCATATACCATACCATCATTGCAACAGTATATCCTGGAAGAGCATTTCCCCCTGCAAATATGACTTTCCATAAATTTGCAAATATGAACAATATAAGCAAAATAAAGACAGACTTAAAGAAGAACTCTCCAAAGTAGTTAATATTATTCAAGAAATTTATCTTGCCTATTGAAAAGTACTTCTTCATTTTTTATTATATATCTGAGTAATTACCTCTTCTATCGGTGTTCCTGAGATATTTATATCCAGAACTTCATAATTCTTAACTAAATAATCAATAAGAGTTTTTATCTCAATCTTGCTTGTATCAATCTCAAATTCTGCAGAATATTTTCCAGAACTCGTAATAGTAACTCCTTCTAACTTAACACCCTTGAAATAATCCCCAAATTTAACAGAAACAATCTTTCTCTTAAGATATTTTTCTTTAAGTTTCTCCACATCTCCGTCATAAACAAGTTTCCCGTGGTTAATTATAATTATCCTCTTACACAAACGCTCAATATCCTGAGTATCATGAGAAGTCAAAAGAATCGTAACTTTTTCTTTTTTATTTAATTCTTTGATTAACTCTCTTATCTTCTGTTTAGCAATGATATCTAATCCAATGGTAGGTTCATCTAAAAACAAGATGCTTGGCCTATGCAAAAGAGAAGCAACAATCTCACACTTCATCCTTTGCCCCAAAGAAAGTTTTCTCACAGGTGTGTTGATAATATCCTGAATCTCAAACAAGCCCACCAAATAATCAAGTCTCTCCTTATACTCTTTCTCATCCAATTCATAAATTTTGCTGAACAAGTTAAAAGTATCAATCGCAGGAAGATGATACCATAGTTGAGGCTTTTGTCCAAAAACACTTCCAATTTTATAAGCAAGTTTTTTTCTATTCTCCCAAGGGACTATTCCAGATACAGTTGCCTTCCCAGAATCAGGATACAATATTCCTGTCAAGATCTTTATAGTAGTTGACTTCCCCGCTCCATTCGGCCCAATAAAAGCAACAATTTCCCCCTTCTTAATTTCAAAAGATATGTCATCAACAGCTGTCAATTTCCAAATATTTGGCCTTATAATAGCCTTTAGGCTACCTTTAAATCCAGCTTCTTTATGTTTTGTTTTAAAGGTCTTGCTTAACTTTTTCACTTCAATTGCGTTTTCAGGTTTCATCTCTTCCTCCAAGCAATAGCTAGTTTATTAGGTGCTTGAATTCTCCCTAACTTCTCTAATAACTTTCCGGCAGGCCCATTATAATCATGCAAGCCCTTAGACAGTGTAACCATATGGACCAGATATCCTCCACTTTTAAGATATCCGGTTGGAACTTCAACGGAATTCCTTATTGTCTTTGGTAATACTATTGCAGAAGGCGTAAATAAGTCATGAGAAAAGATTAAATCGTAAATACCTGGATTATCTGCTAACCTTCCTCTAATCATGCCTATTGCACCATCCGGATCGTCAATATCTCCTAAATGTACTGTTCTTCCCAATGAATTTGCTTCTCTGACAGCGTCAATATCGTTATCTATTCCTTCTATTTCAGCACCATATTTTTGAAAGTGAGGATGCAATTCTCCAGTATAACATCCTAACTCTAAAACTTGCTTTTTATTCAACATCTGATTTAATCTTTCTAAAAATTCCTGCTCAGAACTCCAATTAATTCCATGAACTTTCATTAGAACTTCAAAAATATCTCTTTCTCGGCTTGGTTTCATTTCTTTCACCATCTTCTTTCATTTATCATGTTTATAGCTTATATAAATTTAATTAAATCTGTAATTTGAAGCAGGACTTCTCATTACTGGCTGATATTGATTCTATGATTGTAGTTGGTTGGGAAGGGATTAATTATTGGCCTAAATAATTCTTCTTTGAATTCTAACGAAATATTTATAAACTACCAAAGTTATACATATATATCACCTTTGTAGGTTGTTAAAAATGACTCAAATACCATTGATATTGAGATTGAAAAAGAAACAGCATAGAGATATAGCAAGAGCTCAGGATTTAGTTGTTTCTTCTCTTTATGAGATATTTAACAAAGCAGTAATTCATGGAGGAACAGCATTATGGAGATGTTATTCTGGAAATAGATTTTCAGAGGATGTTGATGTTTATATTGAAAAAGATTTAAGGAAGGTGAGCAACTTATTTACTGAATTTGAAAAAAGAGGATTTAAAGTTGAGAGAAAAAAGATTTCTGATAATAGTATTTATTCTTCTTTAAATTTATCAGGAACAATAGTAAGATTTGAAGCAATTTTTAAAAAGATTGGAGGGATACTAAAGGATTATGAGACTATTGAAGGAAATACGGTCATAGTATACACCCTTTCTGCTGAAGAATTAATAAAAGAAAAGTCACGAACTTATATAAAAAGAAGAAAAATCAGAGATTTGTATGATGTTTTCTTTTTAATTAAATTTGCAGATAAGAACAAAGTCAAAGAAGCTATTGAGTATTTAATTAAGAACTATCAAAAACCAATTGATGAATCTGACCTAGGTGCGATAATTCTTCAAGGTCTTATTCCAGATTCAGTATCAATGCTAAATTATTTGAAATCAATATAATGGGAATACAAAAATATCAAAGAGCAATTCAGGAATTATTTGATAAATCTCCTGTTGTAGATTTTAAAAGTATTAAGAGAATTATTAGTGAAAAGAACAACAGTAGCCAGTATACTAAGCAGTTAATTAGAAATCTCATTAAGCAGGGCAAGATAAAAAAGATATGTAAAGGAAAATACACTTCTTTAAATGAGAACTCATTAGCTGTTTTTTGTTTTCAGCCTGCATATCTTGGTTTACAAGATGCTCTGAGTTTTCATAATCTCTGGGAGCAGGAAACAATACCCATTATAATTACTTCAAGAAATGTCCGAGTAGGAACAAAAAAAGTGCTAGACTCAAATGTTTTAATTAAAAAAGTAAGTAAAAAATATTTATTCGGATTTGAATATTATAAGCAGGATAATCTTGCTTTACCTTATTCTGACATTGAAAAGACTTTTATTGATATGATTCACTTTAAACAACAAATAACAAAAGAAACTTTAATGGAAACTAAGAAAAAGCTGGATAAAAAGAAGTTAAAAGTTTATTTAAATAAATATCCTAAGATATTCCAGAAAAGAGTTTTGAAGATTATTACTTAATATACCCGCCCTTCTGCAAATCCCATAACCTTCTATAAAGCCCCTGCTGATTAATCAACTGCCTATGAGTGCCCTGCTGAACAATCTTTCCCTTCTCCAGAACTACGATCTTATCTGCCTTCATAATTGTACTTAGTCTGTGGGCAATTATTATCGCTGTTCTTCCCTGCATAAGACTTTCCAAATCTCTTTGAATCTCACTCTCTGTCTGAGAATCAAGAGAAGATGTAGCCTCATCTAAAACTAAAATCTTCTTATCAGACAATATCGCTCTTGCAATAGAAACCCTCTGTTTCTCTCCGCCAGACAACTTAACTCCCCTCTCACCAACAATCGTCTGTTCCTTTTTAGGAAAATTAAGAATAATCTTATCAAGCTGTGCGAACTTTATCGCCTTCATTACCTCTTTCTTTGTTGCATTTGGTTTTGAGAACTTCACATTATTGTAAATAGTATCATCAAATAACACACACTCCTGTGGTACTACAGACATCCCACTTCTCAAAGATTCTTGCTTAAAGTCCTTAATGTTAATACCATCAATTTTTATTGAGCCAGAATCAATATCATATAACCTGTAAAGCAACCTAACAAGAGATGTCTTTCCACATCCCGAATGCCCAACTAAAGCTATTTTTTTATTTTCCGAAATCTTTAAATTAAAGTCCTCAAACATTTGCCTTTTCCCATAACTAAAAGAAACATTATCAAACTCAATTTCTCCCTTTTTAACATTAAATTCCAAGGCATTCGCCTTATCCTTTATTTCATTTTGAAATTTACCATATTCAAATAAATCCTGAAAATCAGCCATAGCCCTGGATACATTTCTCACACCATTAACAAAGCTAAACAAAGGTCCTATTAATCCAAGATAGGTTGTATAAATAAAAGTCAAAGTTCCTAAAGTAATCTGATTATTTAAAAGACTTAAAACAGAGAAATAAATAAGTAAAAAAGTTCCAAGACTTAGAATAAAACTCTGTCCAACGCTTACAATTCTCCAATAATCCCAACTCTTAAGCGCTTTTAACTTCGTATCCGTACTCAGCTTCCTATACCTAGATTTGATAAATTTTTCTTTTCCAAAAGACCTTATTGAGTCGATATTTGTAAAAAAGTCAGCAATATTACCTTTTTCAAAGTCTTCCGCCTGATTTAATACTACATTTGAATCTGTAATCCTCCTTTGCATATATAAACTAAATGCTAAGAACACAACAAAAGTTCCCAGAATAACAATAGCCGAAACAAAATCAAAATAGATCAAAGCAGCAGTTACAACAATCAACTGCAAAATTAAAGGAGCAAACTCAAATGCAATGGAATCTGTTATCCTTTCAATCGCACCTCCACCTCTTGTAAGTCTTGAAATCAATGAACCAGTTTTATGAGTCGTATGAAATTTATAATCCAGCCCGAGTATATGATTAAAGAATCTTTCTTTTAAGTCATAAATTATACCTGCATCAATCTTATTCACCAAATGAATTCTCAGCCAGTTAACAAGAGAGTTTACGAGCATTCCCAGAATAAAAACTCCTGCAACAATCATTAAAATACTAATAAATTGGGCCTCGAGTAATGTTCCTGCCGCAAATTCAGTCCCATTATCAATAATAACCTTAAAAAGATATTTATCAACAAGCTGCTTTAATTCACCGATTAACACAACAACTATTAAAAAAATAAATGCCCATTTATAATTCTTTAAAAAACTCCAGTATACACTAAGATTATATATTGTTTCTATTTTTCCTTTATTTTTTTCTTCCATGTTTATTGCTAATGTTTATATACTTCAATGCCTCTGATATCTAAATGGTAAACCTTGACATTATGTTAAAATCAAAACAGGATTTTGATTTTAAAAGCTCAGATTCAGACGATGACGACGAACCTGAACTGGACGAATAACCCCTCTTCAGTTTTCTATGAATAATGATTATATAAATTTAATTGAACAATATTCATTAAAAAAAAATATACGCTTAGAATTATCCTACTGATTAAATAAGCTATCATCAAAACCTAGTAAATCGTCCCAGTCTTGAGCATTATTAAACTCATCAATCCAAACCAAATACAAAAACTATAAGACCTAATTATTCTTCATCCTTTTCATAATATCCTTCAGCTTTTCCTTATTAGCCTCAGTATCAGCAACCCTCAGCAATTCATAATAGGCTTTTTTATTAATTTCGCCCTTTCTCTCAACTTTAACATCTCTCATTAATTTTCTTCTTACTGCTTCTGAAATTAATACCTTTCCTTTTCCAGTTTCAGAAAGCTTATTAGCAAATGTAACAGTGCTATCAATATTTGTATACTTCAATTTACCTTGTTCTAATGCAGCAACCAAATCTCCAGAATTAATCCCTATGTTAAGTTCTATCTTATCCTGATGTAACCTGTTAAATTCATTAACTTTTTTCATAATTCCTTCAGCAGTCTTCACCGCAAGCATTTCATTATTAAATGTCTTTGTCAATAAGGCAGAGAATATTACTCTAAAGCCGGTCTCAGTCGCTTCCACGGCACCTTTTCTTTCCTTTGCGGACTCAACAATTCCTAGGAAAACCTTTCTTGAATTCTCACCAAGACTATCCAAATCAGCAGTGATGCATATAACACTTGAATTAGACTTATCACCCTTTAAAACAAGTGTAGACTCTGCATCCGGATTTTCTTTCTTCTTAAAATCCATTACACTATCATCGTTATCATCGAAGCTATGTGCAGAAGGAGACTTGTTTGTAAAGTGCATTGTTTCAGATATCTCTCTTTTAAATTTACCAGGCATTTTCTTAAATTTATCGCTTAGTCTAAAACTTTTATTTTTAAATTTTAAGAACAAAACAACACCAGTGAGCGCAAGAATTAAGATAATAAAAATCCAAACAAAAGTATAATTCTTAAAGAAGCTGAATCCTTCGGCACTATCTACAGAAACAGCCCCACCGGTTAAAAACAATTTTCTCTGGATGCCAAGATCCCCATCACTAACTTGAACATCATACTCTCCCTTGCCCTTTAAATTAAATCTTCTTTCCTCTCCAGGCATTATATTAAGATCCAGCTCTTGCGCATTATCTCCAATATTTACACTAATAGGTTTATTATAAACCGCATTCCCAACATTTCTCACGACAAGAATCGAATCAATAAACTCAAATTCAACTTTGGGTACTTCCTTAACACTAAATCCTTTTTCCTCAGAAACACCATTAAATAAAGAATAAACAACCCAGTTTCCCGGAGTTGCATTAACAGCAAAATCAATAGAACCGAACTCCCCAGACTTAATTGACTTTTGTATTTCTGCACCACTAGGAGATGTTATTTTAACAGAAACAGCCCCTCCCATTAGATTCCCCGCCTGATCGTATATCTCTGTCCCAATCTTGAGTTGATTCCCAGGTTCAACTTCTAGTTCAGATAAAGATGTAACTATTGAAGAAGCAATTTGATTAATTGAAAATGAAACATTCTTTATTACACTATTTAATATTTTATTATTGTTATCTCGGTCATACACAAAAAGCTCAATATTATAGCTTCCAGCTTCAATAGTTTTAGGCATTGCAAATTTTTCAATTACTTTTCCCACTTCAACAACCTTACTAAAGTCAAACGCACCAGAACCCTCAACAAAACCATTTAACGGATGCCCATTTGCTTTTATCGCATTGATTTCAAGGGTAATCTCTTCCCCCGGATTATAGGCGGTTTTATCCAGCTTTATCTCAAGATTAACATTATTTGTAATTACAAATGTCTTTGTCGTCGTCGTATCCGTGCCTAAAGAAGAGCTTATGTAACAAGTTCCAGAAAGATTTCCGATATAATCTTTTGTTAATGTTACAAATGTTGAGATTGTCTGCTCTTCATTTGAAGTAAAACTAGCTTCAGAAGGAACCCTATAGATTACTGCATTTTGACTAGCACAATTAAGTACAATTTCAAAATTACCAGAAACAACGGAGGGAAGAACACTAACAGTAACATATAATTTATCCCCAAGATTATACAAATCATCCGGAGCGGAAATAGAAATTTTAGCACTTGCGAACGAAAACATCATTAGGAATGCAAATGCAAACACCACCAACTTTTTTATCATGCTTTATTCATGATAATTGTATATTTAAAGATTATTGTATGGGTTTACCTACTCTTTCCAAGCCTTTTCGACAGCATTTGCAACAACATCCGCAACTTTTCTATCAGTAATCAAAGGCAAAATCATTTCTTTCTTAGGAGAGATCATTCCAGCAATTGCTTTCGCAGCAGCAAGTTTCATCTTCTCAGTAATTCTTAATGCTCTGCATCTTAATGCACCTTTAAAAAGCCCTGGAAAAGCAAGAGCATTATTAACTTGATTTGGAAAATCACTTCTTCCCGTTGCAACAATTTCTGCACCAGCCCCTATTGCATCATCAGGCATTATTTCAGGAATAGGATTTGCCATTGCAAACACAATCGCTTTTTCATTCATCAAACCAATATGTTGTTTTGAGAGAACTCCGGGTTTTGAAACCCCAATAAAAACATCCGCATTTTTGATTGCGTCATTAAAATTCCCCTTAACATTAAAGCTGTTTGTTCTGCTTGCAATTTCCTTTTTAGATTTATTCAAATCTCCTCTTTCACTAAAAATAATTCCTTTTGAATCACATAGGATAACCTTCTCCGATTTGGCACCATAGTCTAATAATAACTTAGTAATTGCAATTCCAGCAGCTCCCGCCCCAGATAAAACAATCTTAACATCTTCAATTTTTTTCTCAACCAATTTCAAAGAATTAATCATTCCAGCTAAAACAACAATAGCGGTCCCATGCTGATCATCATGCATAACAGGAATCCCTAAATCCTGCAATCCTGCCTCAATCTCGAAACATTCAGGAGCCTTATAATCTTCTAAATTAATTCCTCCAAATACTGATGAAATTTTCCGTATTATGTTTATATTCTCGCTAATGTCTTCTGAATCAATGCATATAGGAAAAGCATCAACTCCTCCAAGTTCCTTGAATATCGCAGCTTTTCCTTCCATTACAGGAATCGCAGCACTAGCCCCAATATTTCCAAGCCCCAACACTGCAGTTCCATTTGATATAACCGCTACGGTATGCGACTTTATAGTATACTTAAAAACATCATCCGGATTTTCAGCAATCTTCCTGCATGGTTCAGCAACACCAGGAGTATAAGCAAGTGAAAAATCCTTCCTCTCCTTTAAAGCAATCTTAGAATGAATCTCTAACTTTCCTTTAAGTTTTTCATGCATCTCAAGCGATTCCTCATTTATTCCCATATATTTCAAAAATCATCGGGGTTTTTAAGTATTTGTGGTTGTTGGTTGTCAGTAAGTTATAAATACAAGCTCAACCTAATACCCTTGGAGGAAAAACAAATGGTTGCAATAACAATAACAGCACTAGCACTTGGTTCAATAATCTCAATAATTGCAGGTATATTGGTCCTTATCTGGCCTAAGATTTTGAATTACCTTGTAGCTGCCTGGCTTATGATTACAGGGCTTCTAGGATTACTAAGCGCTTACTCTATAATATAAGATCTAAAATTTAAATATAAACTTTATTTTTATTTTTTTAATTGGATTTGTTTAGTCTTGGCTTTATTGAAAGTTTTATAAATCCCTCCCCCCTATAAAAATCATGAAAAAAGAGAAAATGAATATAACCCCTTGGGAAGTCTCAGGTGATATTGATTATGAAAAACTTGTAAAAGAATTTGGAACAACTTTAATTGATTCTAAAATGAAAAAAAGAATTGAAAAAACCCACCCCTTACTGCGAAGAGGAATTTATTTCTCACATAGAGATTTTGATAAGTGGTTAAAAGCATTTGATGATGGAAAAAAGGTTTCAGTTATTACGGGTAGAGGTCCGAGTGAAAAAATGCATTTAGGACATTTAGTTCCATTTCTAATTGCAAAATCCCTTCAAAAAGAATTTAATTGTGATGTTTTTATCCCAATATCAGATGATGAAAAGTTTTTTGTAAAAGATAAACTTGACTTCAATAAAGCCGTAGAATTTTCCCAGGACAATATTTTAGATTTAATTGCCCTAGGCTTCAATCCAGATAAAACTTTCATCTACGAAGACTTTGTTTATACAGACATCTACAAATATGCAGCGAGAATTGCAAAAAGAATTACTTATTCAACAGCTAAAGCTGCATTTGGATTAAAACCTGAAAATAATGTTGGATGGAGCTTTTATCCTGCAATGCAGGCAGCACACATTTTATTTCCTCAGTTTTATACAAAAGAAAAACACATAACTGTCGTTCCAGTAGGAATTGACCAAGACCCATTTATAAGATTAACAAGGGATATTGCAGAACATAGAGATTTTGATTTAGTAAAACCTGCAGCTCTACACGCCTCATTTATCCCTTCTTTAAGCGGTGGAGCAAAAATGTCCTCATCAGATACAGGAGAGAACAATGTAATCTATCTTTCAGACACTCAAGAACAAGTAAAAAATAAAATCAATAAATACGCATTTTCCGGCGGAAAGGCAACTCTTGAAGAGCACAGAAAACACGGAGGAAATCCAGATATTGATGTTTCTTTCCAATACTTAAAAATGTTTTTTGAAGAAGATGATAAAAAACTTGCAGATATAGAAAGAAAATACAAATCAGGAGAACTTTTAACCGGAGAATTAAAAAAGATTTTAATTGAAAAAATCAACACTTTTCTAAAACAGCATCAAAAGAATAAACAAGATGCTAAAAAGATAATGGATAAGTTTGTTCTAAAGAATTAATTTTTCCCCGGAGCACTCTTAATTTCCAAACCAGCCCCCTTAGGAATCACAGGACCGATTGGAGAAACATCCTCTTTGCAGAACTCAATCCATCTTTTTTCTTTTCCAATATAAAAAGGCACTTCACCTAGAGAATTTAACTTAATATCCATTCCATTCCTCTTCGCGCGATAAGAATCTCCGGGCTCTGGCGCAATAATAATTATTGTTGTATCTTTTAAACCAGGCCATTTTCCTGAATCTGCAGTTTTCCAATCTTTTCTTTGAGTATATCTAACTGCTTCTAAACATTCATCAAAAGCTCTTTTATTTTTTATCTCATCTTTAAAAAGATCATAAACCGCGGTTCGAAGTTTATCTCTTGATTCACGGGAATTAGCTTCTTCATAAGCCCGTCCCCACACGAAAGAATCATACTCCTCAAGTTTTTCCTCTCCAACAATAAGTTTACAACTCCAATAAAGAGTTACTGCTCTTTTCAATTCCTCACTAACTGGTTTATCTGGCTGTGTTGTTGTTTCAAGAGGTCTTACAACTTCTCGCCCATTAATCAAAGGAGAGTCTGCAGTTTTAATATTTCTATTGTCGGTACATCCAGCGATGAGAACTAATCCTCCTAAATCTCTTAAAAAAGTTCTTCGTGATATGTTTTTCATTTTAAAGATGTCTTAAACTTTATATAGAATTAATTAAAAGGTTCTTTTTAAGAATTATTGTGATGGTTATTTTATTAATTATTTGAATTAACTTCATATTCTCTTAAAGGAGTAAATCTATATCCCTCTTCAACGCCCCCGTATTTGAATTCTCTTATTCTTGTTCCATTTTCATTGTATGCTTTTACTATTTCTCCTCTCTTAACTCCTCTTCTTAATGCTCTGCTTATTTCTTGAATATAAACTTCAGGAGTGTCTAATGGGACTCTTGGATTATTTATAATATTATGATTTATTTTATTTCCTATATAGGCTCTTTCTGGTTGTTCACAAACACTATCTAAAACAAATTTAGTAGAACCACTTAAAATTCCAACTAATGCAACAACACCAACAGCTTTTTTTATTGTTCTGAACGTGTTTTTGAATGTCATTTAAAAATATTTGAAATTATAGAAGAAAGCAGTTCCAAATTCTCCGACATTTACTTCTGCAACTGGTTTTCTTGGGATAAGATAACCTTTGTTATCTCTGGCAAATACGCCCTTTTCATTCATTTCAAATGCCCATGAAGGTATTCCCTGAGCTTTTGCTAATTTAGATAATTTAAATTTTTTTGGTAGAGCTGGTTTTCCAACATAATAATTAGTTACATTTACTAAATCTTCTCTTCCTTGCAGATTGCCTTGTAAAGCACATCCTGCTAAATTATAACAAGTTGTCCATGCTTTTTGTAATACTTCTGGTTTAGCTTCTGGATTTTTTTCTTTTAATGCTAAGGGGTCTTGTAATCTTTTAAAATTAGTATCATTTGGATTAAAACAAGAATATTGCCAAGTAGTTTTATCATTTGCAAGAACAATTTCTTTAATGGATTTTCCTGTTTCCTTTGCTCTTTTTACCATTGTTCTTGCAGAACCATAAACATAATCAGGATATTTTTCAATTTGTTTTCTTGACTCTCCATAAAGTGCTCTTGCTAAAATCATTTGTTCTGAATCTGCTGTAAAATTATTATCTATTGTATAAGGATTTGGAATAAAGATCTGTCTGTTTGCCTGAATAGGTACAGCATTCTCTGTTTTACCCTCAAGTGTTTTTTCTAAACTTCTGGTTCCAGTATGAACAGTTTTTACTGGTGCTTGACTAGGCATAGAAATATTTTGAGCAATACCTGGGGAAGGCTTATAATCTTTATTTCTATCCAATTTTCCAAAACCCAAACCAAATGCTAAAGCTCCAGCAACAGCTAAAGGAAGTCCTATAGCCATTTTCCAAGAAAAATTATCTCTTTTTTCCATAAAAAATATAATGAAATCTGCTTTATAAATCTTTTGTTTATGTTACTATTGCATTGTAACAACACAACCTAGAACCCATAAAAGCCCGCCCACCATACTAAGACAAAAACAAAAAGATCCTAGAAAACCCCAGAATAAATCCATAGCCCGAATGACTACATAACCACTCGCCCTCTAACCACGGAACTTTGCACGCGCGAGTTATTTGGCACTTGATTTTGAACATTCTGTGGCTGTTGTCTAGATGGCTGAATCGGAACATTTTGCTGAGGAGCAGACAGTATTTGCGTCTGACTAGGCGCACTCTCTTGCCTCATTTGTCCACCATTTGATTTATTATAATTCTGCCTATCTGCAATAATCTCAACACCTTCATCGCCAAGCTTCATTCCAATTGGTTTCCTTTCATGACTTGTTCTTCTCATTTTTGTAATTCTTATAGCCCTATCAGAAACTCCTGACATCCCAGATTCATAAAAAACACTAACTGAATCAGCAAGAAACTTAATAATATCAGTCTTAGACCACGACATCTCAGCCGAACTTATATTTTCATTTTCAAGACTTTCATCGGCCATAATAGAAGTAACATTCAACCTTTTCATAAGAGAAACAAGCTCAAACATCTGCTCTCTAATCTGTCCATCATCATTTAAATTTAATGCTAAAACAGAAACTGGATCAAAACAAACCCTCTTAATTCCATACCTTGCAATCAGTTTTGTTAATTCTGATTTCAAATCACTTATTGATGTTCTTGGTGAAAACTTAAGAAATTTAACTTTATCTTGTTCATTCAGCCTTGCAAAGTCCCATCCAAAAGCCATCCCATCTTTTAATGTCTCAACAATATCTGGCTCAAAAGAACAATACAACCCAGGTTCATTAAACTTCGTAGCACCATTATATAAGAATTGTAAAATAAAGGTCGTCTTCCCAGAACCAGGCCCGCCTATTAAAACATTCGTAGAATTCTTTACAAATCCTCCTTGAGAAATTATATCAAAACCTTCAATTCCTGTCGAACACCTTTCAACTAAAACACCTCTCATGAGTTTATCAATCAAAAGACATATTTAAATGTTTTGAGAAACCTTCTAATTCAATTATTAAATATTTGTCTGACTTCCTCAACATTCTTAACATAAACCAGCTTCCTTCTCAATTCTTTCGCATTCTTCATCGATTTAGTAAAATTCATTGCCTGCATCTTCACAATCTTCCAAGGCAATTTATACTTTTCAGCAAGTTTCAGATAATCTAAAAAACCAACCATCTTTCGCTTTTTCCCCTTAAGTTCAGAAAAAATTCCTGGATTCCCAATTGCCGCCCTTCCAACCATTACAAAATCAAACTTTTCTAATAAATTATCAGCATTCCCTTCATTCACATCTCCAGAATAAATCACAGGAACACTAACTTCCTCCTTTAACTTTAGAGCGAAATCAACATCAGGCTTTCCAGAATATCCTTGTTTTTCTGTCCTAGGATGGATAGTAAGGGCATCAACATAATTTTCAGCAAGTCTAGCAATCTCAAGAGCATGAGCAGACTTCCTAAGCTTAATCGTCACAGGCTTCTTAGTATTTTCTCTTATAACTTTCAAAATTTTTTCAATTCCTTCCAAATCCTTATGCATAAAAACACCATGCTTAAACTTTCTTGATAAATCCGAAGGACATCCTAAATTGAAATCCCATAAACTAACCTTTTTATCATATTTTTTCATAAATTCTTTTAGTCCAGCAGTAGAATTACAAAACAATTGCAGCCCCGGTTTATCCTGCAGGTCAAGTTTCTTCTTACTCAAAGGATTAATCATCCCTGTATATGTCAGTCCACAACCAGCTTTCTTGCAAAGCAGTCTAAACGCAATGTCATTGGGCTCAAGCATAGGTGCAAGAAGATATCGGTTTCTAAATGGAAGTTTCATGCCTCCAATAAGAAGATGATATTTTTAAATTGAGTTGTTTTCCCCTACTTCGTCTTCCTTACTTGGTCACCCGAAATTGAGGGCCATCTTACAACCACAGAAATCGAGTCTGTTATAGCTTCCCAACTGTGTGCAACTCCACTATCCCAGAAAATAAAATCTCCAGGCTTGATAAGTTTAATTTCTTTTTTATCATCTGGAAACCTATGAATCATTTCCCCTTTGATAAGAATAATTAATGTTTTAGCCCTTAAATTCATCCCAACAGAATCTTTTTTGTCTCCCTTTTTTTGAACTCCCCAGTTTACTTCCAACTCTTCTGTCTTTAATGGCTCCTCCGCGAAATGACCCATAAACCATCCCCTATGTTCAGGATGTTTTTTATTTTCATCATCAAGATTTCCAGAAACTATATCCATATCTAAGGATAGGAAACATACTTTTTAATTATTTGTGTAACTCATCAATCACCCAACCCCAAATGCTTCTTCTCCCAGTCAGTAATATAAGCTTCAGAAATCACAATCTTCTGCTTCTTTGGTGATTTCTTCCGCAGAAACAACCCAAACAAAAATCCGATTACTATCCCGGACAGATGAGCAATTGTTCCAATATCACTTGGCACAAAGGTTTGGACGAGATTTACAACCACATAGAGTATAGCAACTCCAAACATAGGCAATGGAACACCGAATGCAAATACCATCATAAACGGCCTTATTATTGTCAAAGCACCGATAATTCCATAAATAGCGCCAGAAGCTCCAAGAGAAGCAGAATAAAAATTAACAGCAATCAAATTAGCAAAAATACCCGATGCAAAAAAAATCAATAAAAATTTCCTGCTTCCAACCAATTTTTCAAGAATAAATCCTAATAACCCCAAAGCAAGCATATTGTAGAATAAATGTCCCATAGAAGCATGTAAAAATATTGAAGTAACAAATCTCCATAATTGAGGATACGCCTGCTGATTTAATAAAAACAAATCTGTAAAACCAGGGATTACAGCCTGTAAAAGAAATACAAATATACAAACTAAAACAAGCCATAAGGAGTAATATTTAATTTTCATTTATTTGTTAAGTTTCCAAAGTTTATAAGTTATATCCAAGCATAACAATATTGAGATCATAGATTCAGAACTTACAGAAATAGCAAGGGATTTAACAAGTGGAAAACAACGACTTGAAAGGATTAATGGAGATTATGCTCCAGCCGTCCGACATTTTACAATCTTTTTATCTTCTACAACATCCCTTATCCTAGTAGAAATCAAAAAAAGAACAAACATAAAAATTCCAAAAAGAACAAAAAGAAATTTGAAAGGAAGAAAAACCAAAATCACCGCCGAAATAAACTCTCCAATAAAATGGTTAGCATCTATTGAGGTATTATAAGGCCCATAAAATCTTAATTCATCTTTTTTTGTCTTAAGTAAATCCAAGAAATAGGATTCAGTTGTGGATTCTATCATTGCGACCCCAACACCAGCAACTGCAAGAATGCCCAATATTAAATAGATATTCCCTATGAAAAAACAAATCAACGAAAGAGAAGATAATATCAAAAACCCCACATTAAACATTTTTTTAAATCCAGTCTTACATGCAATTTTAGAAAAGAAATATTCAAAAGATATTGTGGGAATTGCAACCGCAAACAAAAAGTAGCCAATCCATACATCTCCAAGCCCACTGTTTATAATAAATAAAGGAACAAAGAGATAAATAAATATAAGCCATAGATTAACTCCTCCCCCAAGAACATAAGCAATTACTCTTTCTTTATTATTAAAGAAAGCAAAGAAATTATTCCAGAGGTTGCCGTCAATCTTCTTTGTTGTGTTAGCATCTTGTATCCTGGAGATTCTAAAGTAAAAAAGAGAAATTAACGTAATTATTGCGGATAATAAAAAGATTATATTAAAACCATATTTTTGAGAGATATAACCCGCAATTAGTGGACCAACAAGCCATGAGATATTAAAAAAAGTATACATTAAACCCTCATTTCTAGAAAGTTTTTTTGGTGGAGCCTTATCTTTTATAATAATTCCCAGACTAGTAATTTTAATAGCCGTAATTAGAGTAACTATGAACACAAGCAAAATAAGAATATAGAATTTTTTGTTTATAGCAAACAAAAGATAACAAACAGCCATTAAAAATAATGAGTATGAAAACAACCTTGATTTGCTTGATTTTTCAACAAGAGGAGTTATATAAAAATAAGAAAAGAATGAAAACAAGGTAATAACTGCCGAGAAAAACCCAACTTTCGCCGGGCTTCCTAAAAAAGATTCAAGATAGACTGCCCATATCGTTCCAACAAAGGATATGGCGAGCGTAGTAAGGAAAACAATTAACCCAAGTCTTGCTGTTCCAGTTAGATAAAACCTCCCTTTACACCTCCTCACCAAAATACTCATAATAATACCTAGTTTATCAAGTTTAAAAATCTTGATTTTATTCCTTCTGGCATTATTTGCAAATATTCTTGCATTACTGCCTCTCTTATGATTTACTAATCAAAATTCAGAAAAATTTATAAAAAAATAAAAATAAAAATTAATTAAATTGCGTGTTTACTCTTCAGATTCTCCAGATTCTGCTTCTTCAGTTTCCTGAAAATCGTCTTCTGATGTTTCTTTAGATTCTACTGGCTTTCTTGGTGCTCTTGGAGCTGGTGCTCTTGTATCGCCACCATCTCGCCTTTTTTGAAAGCATTCTCTGCAATAAACTGGTGAGTCTCCTCTTGGTTTGAATGGAACTTCAGAATCTTTGCCACATTCACTACATTTGATCTTGTGCATTTCAACTGGTCCTCTGTCAAAACCACGATTTCCGCCGCCGAATCTACCGCCACCGCCGCCTCTATTGAAGCCGCCGCCACGATTTCCGCCGCCGAATCTAGAACCTCCAGAACGATTTCCGCCGCCGAATCTAGATCCACCTGACCTATTTCCACCGCCAAAACCTCTGCTTCCAGAGCTTCCACCAGAACTTTCGCCGTCTCTATAACCCATATATCCTCCGCATTGTATTTACTTATGAAATAGTTGCCTATTTCTGATTTTTCAAGTAAATCTGGGTTTATAAACAATTGTAAAGGGAGTTTACTTTAGAAATACCTTAAATTTCAGCATATTATATCCTTAACAACACTTTTATTTTTAAACTCTTTAATCTATGAATATCTATGGCAAGTATTGGAACATGGATGAAAGCAGGAGATTTCAAGTACTTATTCCAACCAACCCATGAAACCTACCAGACAATAGCCACAAAAGACCTTAAAACAGTTAAATTTGAGCATTTTCAATCACAAGACAAAAAAGAAATCCTGAAAAAAGCAGAAATCTTCATTAAAAAATACAAACCCTGTCTATTTATCTGGGACCCAATCTCATCAAAAGGGGTAAAAGATTATTTTTTTGACCTAAACGATACACAAAAAATAGAAAAATGGGTAAATGAAAATGAAAAATCATTAAAAGATTACAATTTTTTATTAACCTCTCAAATTTTTAATCATGGAAACGGCTTTGTCGGCTCGATTTATTCAAATGGAAAAGGAAAATTAATAGGAGAAACTCTTCATACTAAAAATGTTTGCAGCCATAGAGCACTAAGCCAAGGTTCAGAAACCTGTAAAGACACCCTTACAGAGTTTGCATTTGAAGACTTTAAATTAAGAAAAGTATCAGGAAGCCAACTTAAAAGAGAAATCCTAAGACAAATCGCAAATAATTATCTCCATCTAAAAGGTTATTTTGAATTTGTCTATGGAAACCATCTAAATAATATTGAAATCATAACAACAGGTTTCGAATCCCTCTCAAATTTTCCTTTCCCAGAATCCGCCCACGAATTAATGTCTCTAAGAGTAATTTAGTAATATTAATCTATAAAAGATTTAAATAAGCAAGGTTCTATATTATTGTTACCTTATAAGATTATTATTGACCAGACAAGCAGTTAAATCATTAAAACCAAGACACTAATTCAGATTCTCAAGAACCTTTATAAACATCCATATCTTTAACTAGCTATGAAAAAAGTGATGATCGCATTTGCCTTTGCGTTTATTCTATTAACATCTTTTGCATTCGTCCTTGCAGAAAGTACAAGTATGGCAGCACAAGCAAGGGCAAATATTCAATCTGCCCAAAATAACACTCAGCAAATCAGAGAACAAATAAGAGACAATACTGAAGAGTTGAAACAATTAAGAGAAGAATTAAAACAAAACTTGGGAGAAAGATTAAGAGCAAATAATGAGATGATTAGAGCAAGAATTCAAAACAGAGAGATTGAATTTGAAGCAAATGGAGAAGAAATAAGATTAAGAATCCAAAATCATACTACTATGACAAAATTAAACATCACCGAAGAATTAAACGACAACAACGAAACAATTCTTGTAATCCAAAGAGGAAATCAAACCAGAGAAATTAAAATAATGCCTGACACAGCAAGTGAAACAGCATTAACAAGATTAAGATTAAAAGTCTGCAATGAGACAAACAATTGCACTATCGAGTTAAAAGATGTCGGACAAAGAAACGAAACAAGACATGCGTACGAAATACAAGTTCAAAGACACTATAAGCTTCTGGGATTATTCAAAGCAAAAGCCGAGAATAGAATCCAAGTAGATGCAGAAAATGGCGAAGTTATTCAAACAAAAAAGCCCTGGTGGAGTTTTTTAGCTAGTGAAAGTGATAATTAACAATTTCTAAAACAAAAACTTCTTTATACTACTCTTTCTTCTTATTCTCATAGTAATTAACAATCTAAAACTAGAAGGACTAGCAACAGATCTTGTCTTTTCTGCATTAGCTAACCTAGACAATCCTAACAAATTAGTACCAACAAGAAAATTTGCAAGAGCCTACGGGCTTTACAGGCATTTTGCAAGAATACCTAACATGAAATTATGTATAGACTATCTTAAAGATCTAGCTCCTAGAGATGTAAAATCTTGGGCGGATTACGGTCATAGTTTCGCCTTGGGAATTGTTAATGCAGCAGATACTGTTAGAGGCATGCTAAGCAAGTAGTAACAATCCCAAACATTTAAAAGCAAACTTCTACTCATTTAATTATGGCATCAACACCACCTGGAGCAAAAAAACAAAAAATTGATTATATTGTGGACAAGGCTGTTTATGACACATTTATGAAAGCATGCAGTCACAAAGGCTATGCACCTCAGGTAGTTGTTGAGAGATTAATGAAAAAATTTGCAGAGACAGGGCAAATTTAATTAATTCTTGATAACATTAAAAATCAGCGTATTAAGTAACACTATAAAAAATACAAATGGAAAAATTCAAACAATTAGGAATAAGTCAAGGCATTTTAGATGCAGTTAAATCAGCAGGATTTACTGAACCTAGTGAAATCCAGATAAAAACAATCCCTTTAGTCGTGGCTGGAAAAGATGTTATTGGTGGTTCTGCCACTGGCTCTGGAAAAACTTTAGCATTTGCTTCCGGAATAATTGATAAAACAAAAAAAGGACTCGGCATTCAAGCCTTAATAATGACTCCAACAAGAGAACTAGCTCAACAAGTTGCTAAAGCCATAAGATTTTTTTCAAGAAGCACTAAACTAAGTGTAACAGAGATCTACGGTGGAATGGGCATGCCTCCTCAAATAAGAGAGTTAAGGAATGCAGATATTGTTGTAGGAACTCCTGGAAGACTGTTAGATCACCTAAAAAGAAGAACAATTAATCTTAATCAAGTAAGATTCCTCGTCTTGGATGAAGCAGACAGAATGCTAGACATGGGATTTATTAGAGATGTTGAAGCAATAATCAATCATTGTCCAAAACAAAGACAAACATTATTATTTTCAGCCACAATATCCAAAGAAATTATTCGTCTCGCAGACAGGTATATGAAAAGCCCAGTTTCAATATCGGTAAAAAACCAGCTAGACACAGATCAACTATATCAAGCATACTATGAACCATCTAGTGATGAAAAATTCTCACTATTAGTTCATTTGTTAAAACAAGAAAAAGATGGAATAGTCATGATTTTCTGCAATACGAGAAGGAATGTTGATAGATTATCAAGAAGCTTATATCAACAAAAAATCAACACCCTAGCAATCCATGGAGGATTATCACAAAATCAAAGAAGCAATACGATGAGAGCGTTTCATGAAAAGGAAGCATTAGTTTTGGTTTGCACAGATGTAGCGGCCAGAGGTTTAGATATAAAAAATGTATCCCACATATATAATTTTGATGTCCCAACAACACCATCAGAATACATTCATAGAATTGGAAGAACAGCGAGAGCGGGAAAAAATGGAATTGCAATAACTTTTGTCTCTCCCGGAGACAGAGGAGAATTTAAACAAATCCAAAAACAAACAAAAGATATAGAAAAATTAAACATTCCAAAACTAGAATCCCTTTATTCAGACACTTTCAAATCAAATGACGATAGAAAATTAAACAGAGGTCGGCAAGGCGGAGGCCGAGGTAACAGACCAAGCAGAGACAGACCAATGAGAGATAGGCCAATAAGAGAAGATTCTCCAAGAGATGGCCTTAGGGAACCTAAAGCTCATAATGGTCCTAGAGAACATAGGGAACACCGAGATAGCAGACCAAGACCCCCAACAAGAAGATTTAACACCAATAGACCAAACACAAGCAGCAGACCAAGAC
>CAYNAV010000002.1:32823-39443 GCA_964395405.1 Candidatus Woesearchaeota archaeon
CCCCCAACAAGAAGATTTAACACCAATAGACCAAACACAAGCAGCAGACCAAGACCCCCAACAAGAAGATTTAACACCAATAGACCAAACACAAGCAGCAGACCAAGACACGGAAATCATCAAAGAACCAACACTAGAAATGCAGAAGATAGAAATTCAAACTCAAACTCAAGACCACCATCAAGAAGATTCCTAAGAGGAAAATCAAAGACATCTACTTATCCAAGACAATCAAGATTTAGATAAATTACTTCTTCTTAATCCATTCATTAGTAATCCACTTTTTTTCAAGCGCTTCTTCCAAATCGATATCAAATTTATCCGCAATGGCAAAAATAAGCGCAATAACATCTGAAAGTTCCTTTGCCATCTCTTTCTTAGAATCTTCTTCATCCTTATACTTTTCAGGCCTACACATTTTCTTGTGTATAATATAAGACTGAATAAATTCCCCAAGCTCTTCAGATATTTTCATAATAAGATAGTCATCATCCATCTTGATCCCATCTCGTCCAAGATTACAATTAAAGATCTCGGTTATTTTATCCTGCATTTCCTTGAATTCCATTTTAATATTTGCTAAAAAGAGTTATTAAAGTTTACTTAAAAAAATGAAAGTCATTAAATTCTAAATGTCATACTCAAAATAATTATCATAAGGAATTGCTAACTCACAAGTCTCTTTAATAGACAAATGCTCCATAATCTTTCTAAACAATCTAATAGAATTTCCATGAGCAGATATTGCAACACTAACCTGATTTTCCTTCATATATTTTTTCAATTCCCCAATAAAAATCTTAACTCTTTTCTCAACATCTGCAAAACTTTCACCGTGAGGAGGACGACAATTAAATCCTCTATGCCAGCAATTGAATTTATCCTCACCATATTTTTCAATGGCTGTAGAATGTTTCATTCCTTCCAAGCCCCCATAACTTCTTTCAACCATTCTATTAGCTTCAATTAACTCATCACATTCGGGGTGAAATTTTAAAACTTCTTTCAATGTCCGCTTACTTCTTAATAAACAAGTCTGAAATGCAACTTCAAACTTTTTATTCTTAAGTTTTCTTGCTATTACTTTTGCCTGCTTTACACCAAGAGAAGTCAACTTAGCATCATTCCATCCCGTAAATATCTTATCTCGGTTATAAGTCGTCTGTCCGTGTCTGAATAAATAAATCTTCAACACCTTCTTTTTCATAACTATTCTTATCAAAAGGACTATAAAAACATTTTTATATCCCTTCCACTTTTAATAACCATGTTAGGAACAATAATAATCGGGGTGATGGTAGTTATCATAATTTTTGTAATATTCTCATTTATGAAAGTAGAACATCAAGGAAGAAGAATAAAGATAATAGTTATTATATTAGTTGCTCTTTTTATATATCTTTCAGTCTCTCAGGTATTTACTTCTCCAAGTGTAGACTTAAAATCTCCTAAAGGAGTAATAAGTGCTTTTTATTTTTATGTTGGCTGGGTCGGAAAATCAATCTCAAATATTTGGTCCATAGGCGCTGAAACAACAGGAAAAGTCATCCAGGCAGTAAGGCTTAATCAGACTGGCTGATTCCTCTCAAAAAATCCAATAATATGTCGATACTTATCTCCTTGTTTTTCAATTTTAAGCTGTATAAACTGCTCTACATTATTACCCCTCATCTTCTCCAATTGAGCATATAAAATTGAAATAATAATAGCAGAAGCAGAAATCAACTGAGAATAAGGAGCAAGATATTCAAACACCTTAGCTTTCTTACCCTTATCACTTTTAATAAATTCAAAATCTGTAGTTTTCAATCTTCTCTCAAGCTTACCAGTATCAATAATTAAATTATGAATCATATCATTCCTTGTCTTTGCTAATATTTCAATTATCTTCCTCTGCTCCTTAGTAATAACCCCCCAATCAAGTAGAATCTGACATTTAACAGGAATAGTAAGGTTCTCCTGTATCACCTTTTCAGGAAACTCGCCCGATTTAAACTTAACAAGCTCATTAATAAAATGCTCCATATAAAGCTGTAGTGTAAGAATTCTATGTCTTTCATCATTAATCTTACTAGAGTAATCAAAATCTGTATAAAATCTCTTCAGGTCTATTTTTTCTGTGTTAGCCTTATCTTCTTTCAGTTCTCCCATAAAATAATCAATTTAAGGGCTTTTATAAGGGTTATGTAGATAACAACAAAAGCCTGGCACGGGGATCAAACCCGCGACCTCTACATTTTTGGATTTTAAATTCAAAGCATGAAAGTTCTTTGAACTTACATTACCAATGTAGTGCTCTATCAACTGAGCTAACCAGGCATAAAAAGTCTAATAAATTTATTCTTATAAACTCTTTCATACGCTAAAATAAGCCTACCCTCAAACTTATAAACCCTTTCTTCTGTTTTATAAAATGGAAATAGAAAATGAAAAATCTGATCTGGAAAATTTAAAGATAGAATACGAAAAACTTAGCAAAAAATACAAACTCCCAGACTTTGATAAACTTGCAGAAGACTTTGATATTGAGAAAATCGTAGAAAAAGAAACTAGTTTTGTATTAAGAGATATGAGAAGAATGATAAATGAAAAGTTATCAGCTTATCTTCATTTTTTTGAAGTTCTTATGAATCCCAGTTCACCTCCAATGTTTGTCTTTTCAATGCTAAAAAATCTGAATGAACAAGACCACCAAATAATTAAGAAAATATATGCAAAAATAGCAAAATACCAAATAGTAGTAATGAAACTCGACACAATTTATAATGAAAAAAACGAAGCTAATTTTATACTCACTACTTTTAATGACTTTCAGGATATGAAAATAAAAATTAATGAGATTCTTGAAAAACTTGGAAAAGACATTGACCTTAACAATTCAGCAGATAAAAAAGGTTATTTTGGATAATGGCAGAAGAAAAATATAAAGCAGGTGATACTAAGAAGAGATGTAGACTTAAATGTCAAAGATTTAAAGACCTTGTTAGATTAATTAGCGAATCTTCAGAACCACTTATCCCTGTAACTGCCCAGCCAGAAAATAGAGCATTCTATGAACAAGCAATAGTGCCTGATAGACCTTATGTTTTTACTTGATAATCTAAACTTAACAATTAACTATAAAAATCTCCGCTCATCGCTCACGATTTTTGTCCATACAGTTTTAGTATCCCAAACTTTTACTTTATCTAGGCTATTTCACCCAATTAAAAGACAAGCCCTATCAAAATAAATATCTATTAACCATTAGAATTACAGATACTAAGTTAATTATTGTCCTATCTTCATTCCTAATCCATTAAAAGCCCAACATCCAATTCCAACGCAGCAACAGGCATCTTCAACTTCCAATTCCTTATCGCTCTCGGGCAGACCTCTCCAATAACCCCCACCATCTTCTTATCAACTAAAATCTTCCCACTTCTGCCCTCAATAAATCCTTCATGTTCCGTTTCTTCAATAGTATATTCCTTATCCATCATTTTCATCAAATAATCTAAAACCTGCTTCAAGTCAGTAAAATTAACCTTTTCATCAGTTAATGCAATTGCTAACTTTTCTGATTCTTTTATCCCTGTTTCTTCCTTTTCATCTTTTTCGAATGTTCTCCCAATTTCAAAAATCTTTTGAGGATAAGTAGAAGATAAATTCTCAGACAAAATCTTGCAAAGATTAGAAAGTAAGTCATTCCTCAAAACATCATATTCAGTTTTAGACTCAATAACTTCAATAAAATTATTAGAAGAATGATAAATCTTCTTAACATCCGACTTTACGGCCAAATGAAAAGACGAAACCTCTAATAATTCAAGGCCAGCCAAAATCTCTCTGAGTTTTCTTTTCATAACAGACATATTATCCTCTTGAGCAATAGTCGAAATAGCCGGAATTTCCTCTTTAAAATTCTCATAACCATAAGCAAGCGCAACTTCTTCCGTCAAATCTATCCAATGAAGAATATCAGTTCTATAACTCGGGATTAATGCTATGGTTTTATCTTTTACCTTTTCAAAACCGATACCCATTTGGGCAAGATAGTTCTTAACATCTTTTTCATTCAAATCCAACCCAAGCGTTTTGTTTATATCACTAATTTTAAATTCCATTTTTTCCATTTCTAAGTTTGGAGAAATAAAATTACCCGCAGGATCTTCAATTTCCATAGCATAAATCTTACCACCTAAATCAGAAAAAGCAGCAGCAAGAATATTTATTACTTTTTTAAGATAAGCAAGATTAAAACCGGAGCATTCAATAAAAACATCTTTTGTTTTTTCATTTATCTTCCCAGTTTCATGCGAATTAATTATTGGTGGCATGCTTAACACCTTATTATCTGCATCAATAAAGAAGGGGAAAATATCATACCCTTCTAATAAATGCGCATAATCCCTTCCAGCAGGATGTCTGCTTAAAATCTGCCTCCCCGTAATCTCCTTATCCATCTCCAAAGGAATAAACTTTATCTCATCTGGATTTTTACCCATAAATCTTATAGGCATCTTAATCTTCTCCATTGGGTAAATTCCAATAGCCAGCTTTTTCCTTTTCCTTCCAAGAGTTAAATGAAGTTTTTCTTGAATATCTATAATCTCTTTAATCTTTTCATCATCCAATTTTAATCCCTTAATAACGCAACAAGCCGTAAAAGGTCTAACTTTCTTAACTGATTTATCAATCTTCACCTTGTAATCTTTCTCAGGAGAATTTACTTTAAAATTAGCAACACCAGTCTTGCCCAGATACTGCAACAAACTTCTTGTAAATCCCTGCATACTCAATAAATCCGGTCTATTAGGAAAAACCTCAACACTTACCTCGCTATCCTTCACCTCTTCAACCGGAGTTCCCATCATAGTTATCTTATCTTCAATAGCCGGAGTTATCTTCCCAACTTTCTTTTCAAGTTCTTTTCTGTTTAATGTTAGTATTGTCATTTTTAATCTAACTCAAACCTCTTTCTTAATTTAAGTATCTTATCCTGAAATGCAGAGTCTAAATTAATATTATTCTCTTCCGAAAATATCAATAATTGTATCAACACATCAGCAACTTCTTCCTTAAAATTTTCTTTATTAAGTTCATCTCTCCACTTAGACTTATCATTATATATTTCTCTAGATATCTCTCCAATCTCTTCAACTAAATGAAAGAATGTTGCTTCTTTATTATGCTCAATATTATTTATTTTAGCATGATCTTGTGTTAATTTATAAGCTTGTTCTTGTGCTATTCTAATTTCCATTTTTTCTTATCTCCTCAGCAAGCTTATTTAGTTCTTCTGTTGAAGGCTTTGGTTTCATAGCTTCTTTAGGTATCTCTTTTAACCCATCATCAAATCTTCTAGGTAACAGATGTACATGTGTATGTTCTACACCAACTCCGGCTATAATCTCTTCTATCCATTCAGTATCAAAGTACCTTCCCAATAATAAAGCAACCTCTTTAACTTTTAAAAGAAATTCGGAATACTGTTTATTATTCAAATCCCACACCCATCTCGAATGCTCTTTTGGTATCACTAATGTATGCCCCTTGCAGAAAGGATTCTGGTCCAAGAAGGCAATATAATTTTCATCTTCCCAAATCTTTTCATGGTCTATCTCTCCCTTTCCAATCTTGCAAAACACACAATCATCTTTTGTTGCCATAAATGCCCTCATCTCTTTGTTGATACACTCCAAGCTTTTTACTCAAAGCATCATCAAGATTTATTTTTAGTTTATTTGCAATAGCAATTATTGTAAATAGCACATCCGCAACCTCTTCATCAGTCTTTCCACCATCTCCATCATATTTACTTTTCTTATCTCCAAATTTAATATTCAAACTTCTTGACAACTCTCCAACTTCTTCAACGAGTCTAGCAAGCATACTTAATTCCCCCCAATACCCTCCAAAGTTCTCAATATAATTGTCCACTTTTTCCTGTGCTTTAATTATTTCCATCTACAAACCTCCTGCGGGTTTCTAGGAGTTCCAGCAGCCATTTTTATCATCTTCTCAAAACCCCTTCAATTTTATTTAGCAACTCATCCTCAAGATTGATCTTAAACTCATCAGCAACAAACATCATTAACATCACGCACCCCAAAACATCTTCCTTATCCTTAATATTTCTCAATATCTTCATAGAGTTTTCACCAACACTATCAATTCCCTGTTTTCTCACAGCACTTATCGCCATGTCCTGTATTTCTTCAAGTTCCATTTCATCTACTCACTAATTTATTCTCAATATTATTTAACTTTAATATCATTTTATTCTCCATTTTACTCATATCACTCTTCATTTTGATAAAGCCACATGCAACCTTCTTATCCATTTTGAATAATGACCTCCAAATTAATAATTCAGAAGCTGCTACAAACAAGGTAAGCGAAATAAGAGCGTCTACTTCTATAGGAGAATTTGTTTTTATAAGCAAATAAACTCCAATCCCAATTATGAATAAAATCACTATCCACAAGACTATATCTTCTATTTTTATTGTCATCTTATCAATGCGTATACTCCTAATACAATTAAGGCAATTACCAATATCCAAAATAAAATATCTGAAATTTTCATTTCAACCAAAACTTCGTCTCCCGTAATTTATTGATATTATTTTTATACA
>CAYNAV010000002.1:39543-41121 GCA_964395405.1 Candidatus Woesearchaeota archaeon
TTTCATTTCAACCAAAACTTCGTCTCCCGTAATTTATTGATATTATTTTTATACATATCTCTCAAGTCATTTATCTTGAAGAACTCCATAATAGTTCTGTCAAATCCAGGACCCCATGCCAAAACAGGCACATGTCTTCCAAAGAAAGGAATTGTAACTTCCGGCCTAAACATTCCAGCACCACCAAGCTCAAGCCACTTCTTATGAACAGGATGAAAAATATCAATTTCTAAGGAAGGCTCCGTATAAGGAAAATAACCCGGTCTTATTCTGATCTTCTCATAACCCATCTTCTTGAAAAATTCCTTCAAATACCCAATCAACTGCTTAAAATTAGCATTTTCATCAATAACAATTCCTTCTGTCTGATTAAACTCAAAACCATGACTCCAATCAACAGTTTCATTTCTGAAACACTTTCCCAAGGCGAAATACTTGGCAGGAAATTCTTTTTTATCAGCAATTTCTTTCAAAGTTCTTGCTGATAAGCAAGTAGTATGTGTTCTTAATGAAATCTTCTTTGAAATTCCTTCATCCCAAGAATACTGCCAACCCTTACTTCCATCAACTCCTCCCTCATGAGCCTTCTTAACACTCTTCACAAGCTTTTCATCTGGTAGTTTCCCATTAATATCTTTAATAAAGAAAGTGTCCTGCATCTCCCTCACTGGATGATCCTGTGCAGTAAATAAAGCATCAAAATTCCAAAACCCCTGCTGAACCATGTTCCCGCTCATTTCCTTAAAACCCATTTCAAGCCATGTTTTCTTAGCATATTCCGTTGCCTGATTTACAAAATGCGTCTTCCCACCATAAACTCGAGGCACCTGTGAAGTCAAATCATACCTCCTAAATTTCTTCCCTTTCCACGAATTTGTCTTAATCATCTTAACACTAAGCTGTTCGATAAGGTTTTCATCAAGATTACTCTTTGAAATTTTCTCCCCTTTCTCTGTCAATTTAACTGAAATTTTCTTCTTATCTTCTAACAACACAATATCTTTTCTCTGTTGCAAATTCTTCAAAGCAAGCTGTTCTTGAGGCTCCAAAGAAGCAACATCTCTAGGTAATGTACCTAAAAGCGACTCTTCTAATGTTTTCTTGACAACTTCTTCTTTTTTAGCATTAAGAATAATTCTCCCGTTTTTCAATTCAATTACTGCCTTTCTCTTTAAAACACCAATGCAAGCCTTAGCCTCATCATCGTTCAACCCTATACTTTTCAATTCACCCAGCGCAATTGACTTTTTCTCGCCAAGCTCATTAAGCAATCTCCTTTCTGGAAGTTCTTTTTTAATATAAATAAGCCCATTAATCCCAAGACTAACAATCTTCTTCTCTTTCACTTTACTCTCAACTAACCCCTTAGCCTTAAGAAACTCAATCCCACGCAAAGCAGTTGTCTTATCAGAACCAGCTTTCTCACATATCTTTTCAATATCCTGCTCCTCTTTCAAAAGAAAAGGTAGTATTTTTCTCTCTATAGATGATAGTGATTCTATAACCTTCTGCTCATCAGACTTTTGTTTTTCACCCATGATTTATTTTAGAACTCTGCATATTTAAGGGTTTTGGGTT
>CAYNAV010000003.1:0-38663 GCA_964395405.1 Candidatus Woesearchaeota archaeon
CAAAGCTTATAACGTCCACCCATGAATATCACAAAATACCCATACGCCCCAACCGGCGTGAGGACCATTGAGGTCAAATTTAGGGCGGACTAATCAATAACTTCAATTGTAACTTCTGCTAAAGTTCCAGGCTTAAGTTTATCTTTTAATAAGGTAGGAATTATTATAACCGCTTGTTTGCCATGTTTGGCTATTCTTTTTGTTATTGTGAACTGTTTATTCATCTTAAAAAATTAAAATTAAAAGTTTAATCCATTACTTAGGCTTATATCTATGAACATCACTTGCTATTGAGTTATAATTTACTTCCCAATATTTTCTTATTGCAGAAAGCTCTTCCCTTCTAGAATCATCTCTCTCTGATTCAAGCACCGCGTCTATCACAGAAAGTCCAGGATTTTTTCCTATCAGGGGATGTCCTGGAATCACACGATCTGCTACTCCTGATTTAAGTGCTTTATGCATTCCTACAGATTGCTTTACACAAGTTAATAAATATCCAAGACCATTCTCATTAAGTTCGAGATCTCCAGGCATTTTTGTAGACTCTTTTACACCATGACCTGCGAGATATGCAAGGCCTTCCTCTGCAATTTCCCTTCTTGTTTTACTTTCTTCAACCATTCTATTCTTCACCTCCTTTCAAGATTTTTTCTAAATCTTCTGGCAAACATCCTTTTTCAAGGCAGTGTGTTGCTCCGTGTTGATATCCCAATTTTCTTGCTTCTTCATTTTCGCTCGTATGCAGAATCCTAATTTTTGCATAATCTCTTGTTTCTTCTAGTACTTTGTATCCTTCTCTTGGAATATCTGGCCCCCATCTTAAGTCTATAACCAAAGCATCATAATTTCCAGTTCTTGCCATCTCAACAAACCTTCGAGGATTGTCTGTAAAATCATAATCTGCTAATCTTCCATAACTATACACAAAATTTTTATGGCAATGATCCCCTGGATTTCCGATTTGGTCATCTCCTACTAGAACTCTTGGTTTTGATTGCTCTTCAGTTGCCATCTTATCTATTAATCTTCTCCCAGGAATATCCTATTTTAATAAGCTCTTTTATTACTGGAACTTCTAATCTTGCTCTTTCTAACATTGAACCAAGCAATTCTTTTTTATGATCTCCCCAAGTTATACTTCCCATGTGTGTTTCGTATTCATCAATATCAAAACGACCATTACCGAGTTGTTCATAATAGCCATTTAATCTTCCTATAAGAATTCCTGCTCGTCTGCATGCTTCTTCTCCATCTTTTGCCATTTGAACATATTCCTCAAATCTTTGCTCAGTCCATGCCTTAATGAAGTTATGACTAAAATTATTTGTAGACATGCTTGTCATCTCCTCTGGAGTTTCTATTCCTTCTTTTTTTAATAAATATCTCGCCGCCCGACTTGCCCAAATATCTTTAGCTATACCTCTAAGATAGGGTGCATTCTTTGGCATTTCATTAAATACTCTGTCAGACACTTCTCCAGCAACTTGAGAGTCATGTTCATTTCCAGCATAATATAATCTTAATTGTCTTTCAACTGCAGATACAGCCGCTGGCAATCCCTGAACATAATCTTTACCATATTGTGTGGATATTTTTTCTCTAACTATTCGACTAATATTATCTCCTTGAAATTCAGGAAGTCGAGCTATTTCTTCAAGATTTATTTCTACCATCTTAATTTTTACTCCTAATTTCATTGAGAATAAATTTAACTCTCTCTTCAACAGAAACTGCTGGAACTCTTACAACCTTATACCCTGCATTTTCATATGCCTGTCCTATGCAACCATGGATTCTTGAAGCAGCCTCTGAATCTTCAACCCTTGCAGAATCTGTTTTATAATCTTTAAGAGGATCAAGTAAGAATACTCCTGAATATCTATTCTCATTTATTGCTGTGTTCAATTCTCTTGGTACTTTTAGGTTATCTGCAAGATAATATCCTGCTCCATCTGCTAAACCTCTGTCTAAAAATACAGGTTTTCCATTTACTTTTCCTTCAAGCTCAAGTTGTCTCTTCATGACTGCTTGTTGGAATGAATCTCGGTCTATCCAAGGCAAAATCTTTCCATCAGTTCCTTGCTGTTCCTCAATTACTAGTCTTGCAACTTCAGGGAGAGTCTGGTATCCCTTTTCCTGAAGAGCTGCAATCAGAGTACTTTTACCTACGCAAGGTCCGCCAGTAATCACATATTTGTTTGCCATCTTAGTCCTCGCCTCCCAAGGCACTCCTTATTAATCCTGCTAGTAAGTAAGGATCTCTTATCTTTGGGACTGCATAAGACACATACCCTGTATCAAATCTTGCAGGGTCTCCACCAGTATGCCCTATTACTTTGATTCCAGGTAGTTTCTCGCAAGCATATTTTGCTATAGTATTTCCATTGTCTCTTAACCCAGCCTCAATTGCAAGACTTCCTGTCCCAGGCATATCAAGGTCAGTTATAATCAAATCCAATGATTTGTGTCCAAGCTTTCTTGCAGATACATTCAAGTCAATTATAGCCATAGCATGATCAACTCCCTCAGCAAAATCCACGTCTAGATGAGACAATCCTGGTACCCTTAGCCTTTCCATCCCATAGAAAGCATCTGAAAGTCTTTTCAGGTCATTCCTATCATCATCTACAAATAATATTTTTTTTGTCATTTTGTTTTTTCTCTTGATTTATTTTGTTTAAGCAGTTATTGTGTAACTACTTATTAATAGTCATAAGATAAAGGGTTATATAAAGATTAAGCCCCCCATAAGGGGGACTTATTTAACAGAATAAAAATGAATTACCAAAATAAAAACAGAGAATTATTTATCAAATTCTTCAAATATCTCTTCTTCTAATCTCAAAAATTCAGAACTAAACTTAACTCGCGGTCTTTGAATGTTTATATCAATAATCTTTCTAATACTTCCTGGACTAGAAGACATTATTGCGACCCTATCTGCCAAAGCAACTGCTTCAGAAACATTATGAGTGACGAACACAATGGTTTTTTTCTCTTCTTGCCATATACGAATAAGTTCTTCCTGTAGCTTATCCCTAGTAATAGGATCTAAAGCCCCAAAAGGTTCATCCATAAAAATAATATCTGGATTGACTGCCAAGGTTCTTGCAAGCTGAACTCTTTGTTTCATTCCTCCAGATAATTCTGAGGGATGTTTATCTTCAAATCCCAATAAACCAACAAGCCGGATATACTTCATTGCAATACTCTTTCTTTGATTCTCTTCAATTCCTTGTATTTCAAGACCATAAGCAACATTATCTATTACACTTCTCCAAGCAAATAATGCATTATCCTGAAACATTGTTACATATTTGGGATTAGGTTCTAGCACTTCCTGCCCATTAATAAGCACTTTCCCATTAGTCGGCCTTTCAAAACCAGCCATAACATTAAGGAGTGTAGATTTTCCACAGCCACTAGGCCCCAAAATACAAAAAAATTCTCCTTGTTTTACTGTAAAATTAACAATATCTAATGCATAAACTTCTTGACCCTTTATCTTTTTATTAAAACATTTATTCACATTTTCTACAGATATTTTTATCTTTTCCATTATAAAATCTCCTTATAAGACCATTTAGCCTTAACTTTATCTTCAAAATAACCCAATATCCTATCCAAAGCAAACCCTATTAAACCAATTATAATCATTCCTGAAATTATTAAATCAGTTCTCAAAAAATTTCTTGCATCTAAAATCATATACCCTAACCCCGAATGCATGCCTACCATTTCTGCGGCTACAATTATAACCCAAGAAATTCCTAAAGAAATTCTTATACCTACCATAATATAGGGAAATGAAGCAGGGAGAATTATTTTAGTAATCATATTTTTTCCTTTTGTTCCAAAATTTCTTGCTGCCTTAATGAGATTAACATCGATATTTTTTACAGCTGATTGAGAAGCAAGCATTATTGGGAAAAAAGCGGTTATGAATATAATGAATATTGCAGGCTTATTCCCAATTCCAAACCAAAATATCGCCAATGGAATCCAAGCTATTGGTGAAATCGGCTTAATTATTTGTATTAGGGGCTCAAAAGCAAATCTGGATTTTTTGTAGGTTCCCAAAAGCAAACCAATTGGAATTCCAAATATAACTGCCAGAATAAACCCAACAAAAACTCGATATAAGCTAGTAAATATATTCACAAAAAGAACGCCACTCCGAGCTATTTCTACGGTTCCTCTTAAAACCTCAATCGGCGAAGGAAATAATGATGAAGATATTAACTTCCATGAAGCAAACTGCCAAATTAGAAGAATAGAAATAAATACCATTAGAGGATAAATTATTTTTTCTCTTAAAATTTTCCTTCTCTGTCGAATACCTTGATTTACGGTTATTTTTTCATATGATTTTTTAGCGAAACTAGAGTCAACAAATTTAGAGATATCAATCTTCTTTTTAAGAAGATTCATTTTGTCAACCATATAATTCTGTATCTCATCGAATTCTTTTTCAAGAGGAAGTAAATCCCACGAACTCACTCTTCTTTTCTTTTCATTTAAAACTTCATAAAGAACAGACGGAGGTTGACTTAAAAACTCAGAACCAATCTTGCTTGCTTCTGTAGGTTTTTCATACATAAAAGTCCCCGAATTTACTAAACTATCCACCAATTCCTGAATAGCCGCTGTATTTTTTAATAAATTCTCTTTTAAAACCAAAATACAATCTATATGATGTTTCTTTATATCTTTAGATAATATTTGAACTTTTCCAACATGTTCATATTCTGCCTGTGCCCCAAAAGGCTCAGAACCAAAATAACCAATAATTTTTCCCTGTGTAAGATTTTTAACAAAATCCGGAGGAGCTAACTCAACAGTTTTTATATCTTTAAAATAATTTATCCCATTATCTGACAGATATTTATGCAAAAGAAGACTATGTGTTGAGAGATCATCTGGAATTCCTATAACTCCTCCCTTTATATCTTTTAAAGAATGAATTTTGTTACTAACCACTAATCCCAGCCCCTCCCGATGCCCTAGGAGTACTGTTTTCAATGAAGATCCTGAAGACTTTAATGAAATTGCGTACGGAGCCATAATAAAACCTCCATCAATTTTATCCTTCTCTAAAGCATCAGCAAGCTCAGGCCACGAATGGAATTTTATTGGTTCAAGATGTATACTCCGGAACTTGGACCCATCTCTTTTAGCAGATATTCCAAGAATTAAATGATCAATTATCGGTAGATAACCAATTCTCAACCTTAACCTCTCTTTCATATTAATTAATAGTTAAGCCCAAGTCTTTATAAGCTTTATCTGCAAATTTTGTATTAACAAATGCAGTCATATTAATCGAAGATTTTATAGCACCAATACTGAGCATATAATCCTGTAATTTTGAATATTCATCTGCCTTAGGATAAAGATTATCATAGGTACTTATTGCTTTTGCATCTTCAAGCAATGCTGGAGCGATATTCATCATATAAGGCGAAGTGATATTTGCAGCTTCTTTTGGATTATCTTCAATCCATTGTCCTGCTTGGATTATCGTGGTAACATAATCTTGTACTGCTTCTGGATGCTGATCAATCATTTGCTGATTGAATACAACAACACAATCTAATCCATTTAATCCTTCAATCTCCATCTCATCCCAATTCTTGAAAATCTTTCCAATATTCTTTGAAATTGCTAATTCCGGAAATGGTTCAGAACCAATAAACCCATCAATTCCTCCAGCCGCCATGGTAGAAACAAAATCCGGAGGAGCAACATCTAATAATCGAATATCAGTAGAAACATTAAACCCATTCTCAGTTAAGTAATGATATAGCATAAAATAATGAGATGAAAAATGAGAAGGAACTGCGATGGTCTTTCCTCTTAATTGCTGAACCTCCGTAATTTCTTCTTTTGTTACCAAAGCAATATCTCCCCGGTGAGATAATACAACTGTTTGCCCCTTAAATCCATTAGTAACCATCTTTATTCCAAGAGTATTCAAAATATGTGCCCCATCAATTTGTCCAGAAGCGAGTGCCTCAGAAAGAGCAGCCCAGTCAGTAAATTTAACAAGTTCAATATTAGTATCTGCAAACATGTGTCTTGCATCTGCAACCATTATGGGTAAATGGTCTGTTAATGGTAAGTATCCCACTTTAAGAGTTACCTTTTCAGAATCGTTTGTAGAATGTGTTGAATAAACATAGATTCCAATTATAAGTATAATCACCGCAATGATCACAATAACTAAATTTTTAGTTTTCATTAATGCCTCTCTTTAAAACAAAAAAGAGTCAAATAGTTTAAATATGTTTCTATCATAAAAAATTTTATAATATCTTATTTATAAAATAAAGCACCCCCATAAGGGGGCTTTATTTAGAAAGGTTTTTATACTAAAAAATCATTGACAACTCATGCAACTAGACATCCTTAGAAATATAGGCCTCACAGACTCCGAAATAAAAGTATATATGGCCCTTCTTGAAATCGGAAGCTCTTCAAAAGGGCCTATAGTGGATAAGTCTGGTGTTGCATCTTCAAAAGTCTATGAACTCTTAGAAAAACTTGTTCAAAAAGGCCTTGTCTCATCTGTTGTCAAATCAAATGTTAAATATTTTGAAGCCGCTTCTCCTAAGAGATTATTGGATTATGTAAAAGAAAGAGAAGACAAACTAAAAGAACAACAGAAAGAGCTTGAGAAACTCATTCCAGATTTAGAATTAAAAAGAGAAATGAAAAATCTTGGATCAGAAACGCAAGTATTCAAGGGTCTTAAAGGCGCAAAAACAAGTTTTGATGATATTTTGAATAATCTAAAAAAAGGAGATGAATATTATGTTCTGGGTATATCTAAATTTGAACCTGAATTTGAAAGATTTGTTGTGAATTTTCACAGATTAAGAGCTGAAAAAGGCATTAAATGTAAGATTATTGTAAATGAATTGACTAAGGATATTGGGAAACAGCTGGACAAAATAAAACTCACGCAAGTAAAATATGCAAAAAAAGAGCTTTTCACACCGGTTGTATTCATTGTCTATGGTAACAAAACACTAATCTCAATAAGTCTTGATAATGTCTTTATTCAGGTAGACTCAAAAAATCTTGCTGATGGATTAAAGACTTATTTTGAATATCTCTGGAAACTCGCTAAAAAATAATTCTGTCACAGCCTTGTGACAGAAGAAAAATTAAGAAATCAGCAAATAAAAAAGACGCCCTTGAATATCACAAAATACCCATACGCCCCAACCGGGGATTGAACCCGGATCCCGGCCGCGACAGGGCCGTGTACTAACCACTATACTATTGAGGCACTAATTTTGTTAACTTTTAGTAGTGTTAACTTTCCTTAATCTCTTAAGGATAACTATACTTATTTTTTCAATTTATAAACTTTATTGAAAGCAATTTCACCAACAAGCTCAATATCCAATTAATCCTCAATAATGGCGCTACGCTCTTTAATCAGGTTTTATAAGATGCCCTTCTGGAACCCTCCTTTTAAGCTTTTCATGATGATTAAAGGATTAGTAAGGTTAAATATTTTACGGAAAAAACTCACAAATGTTTTGTTTAATAAAATGAACTAATCATCTTCTTATTTCTTTGATTTTCTTTGATTCAAATCCCCCATAAACTGTGGCATAAGCCAATCTAAAAACTCTGTGAAATGATTTATATTTACAATAAACACGCTTTTAATTGTCCTTTCATCATTCGCATTTGGCAAACCAAGAAATTCGGGATAATTATAAATTAAGGCATTTACTTCTTCTAACGAATTATAATTTATCAAGTTGCTATTTTTATCTATCTGGGAGGATTCATAGTCTAAGAAAAATATCCTCGCATTTGTTAGGACAATAGGCACATAAAAAGAATATGGTTTCAAGATTGTTTTGTTCCATCTCCATGCTTTTGTTTGAACCAATACCCTCTGAACTGCCCGATGAATTGGGTCTTCTTGCCTTGTGGAAGTTTTAACAAATTCCTTTCCTTTATTTTCAGGAATTAATGTCCCATCGGGATTTATCATCATTGCCATAGGTTCTGAATAACACGCTTTCCACCTATCTTCTTCAAAAGACCTTATGGAAATTTTATTTCCTATCTCATAAATGTAATTTACATTATTTGAACCCACTAAAGATTTTGGAAAAATCCAAGCAAAATCTGTTTTTTTGCATTCAATAATCAAATCTTTATCTCCTTGCTCAAAAGCCAAATCAATTTCAACCCTATCATCAAATCGTTCATTATATCCTTCAGGAATGAAATTCTTTCTTAATTGAAACATTCCACTTCTTTGTTCTAAAATTCTATATGCTTTCTCTTCTAAGAAAAAACCTTTTTTATTTATAGTATTTATTAACATTGATTTATCTTCCTCTGAAAGAACTAATTCTTTATTTTCACTCATTCCCAACCCTCCTCAAAATCATCAGGAAACTCTTCTTCCATATCATCATCACTCAACCCTTCCTCTCCATAATGAATAAATCCATCGGGTTCAAATCCAAACTTGTGAAAGTTATTATTGACTTTCAAATAATTCCAATCATTTGAAACAGAAGTATCTAAATTATCTAGGGCTATGTGAAACAACCATTCTGAAACTGCCTCATTCCCACCAAATTTTTTAAAAACAAATTCTCTTAACTCATTGGAATAATAGTGGTTCTTGCTTCTATGATTAACACTTCTATCGTCCTCATTGTCATCAATCCACCTATGAAGTTCTTGGTAGGTTTTTTCTGTTCTTTTTTTGCTTATCGCACAATGAACTTTATTTGATGGCATAAAACCTTTATAGATTAAGATTATAAAAATGTTTAGAAAAAACACCCCGTTACCCAGAACAGAATAAAAGTGTTCATTTACACATAGAATTTGCCGTTTAGTAATCCCAATCACTATGGATTTTTGAATGGTGACTCCTACTTGTAACTCTCAGATAAATTAACTCTCTTAACGACGAGAGTACCATAATATTTAAATACCTCTCAGTATAGTATACTCTATGAAAAAAAGTGGTTTTGCTCGTGACATTTCTCTACATATCAGTAGTATCTTAGACAGCATAACTTTAAAAGTGTATAATACTCTAATTAAACATTCTAAACTTTTAGGTTAAAAAAATGCAAGAACAAATAAATAACTTCGGCGATTTTGGGCAATTCATAAAACAAAAACATAATGAGATCTTGGCTCTAGCTGGAAAATGTGCTCAAGAGATCGGAATAGATGTTGCTCAAAAAGAAAATGCTTTAATGGATTTTGAGATCCTTTTAGGAGTTGACTTGGATGAAGAAGTTAGTAAAGAGTTAAGTAAAGAATCAAAAGTTTTAAGATTAGAATCATGGAAAGAATTAAGTAAAAAACATAAAAATAACTTTAATAAGATGATGGAAGAGTTAGACAGTTTTTAACGTTTTGAAAATCTTTTATCTTTTCTCAATTTGTCTCGGAGTAATTTATCAAAAGAAGGAAGACCTGACCCGTCCATTCCCAAATGTTGGGCTCCAATCCTAAAAGCCTCATCTGTAGAATAAATTTTATTAATACCCCATTTTTTAAAAGCTAAAAGAATAACACTATCAGGTGAATGACAGTCTAAATAATCTTTACCTTCCTCTTTAAGCTTTTTATTCACTTCTTCCTCAAAAGATCTTGATTCCTGTTCAGAAACAAAACAATTTTTAGGGTATATCAATCTTACATTATTTTTCTTGAAAAATTCTTTTGCTTTTATTTTTGCTTTTTCCTTACTTAGATTTTCCCTTTTCTTTAGATACCGAACAAACTCATAGAGACAAATAACATGTGAAAAAATCAAATCATTGAAGTTAAATATTCTTGAAGCTTCTCGCCCCAAAAGATAGGGTTGATCATATAATCTACGAAGAATATTGGTATCTATTCCAACCTTCCTTCTTCCATTGAAGCATACTGAGCGAGTTATTGTAAACCCTTTTTTGAATTTATTTTTCATTTTTAAAGCCTTAATGCTCTAGGCAAAATACACCGAGAATAAGTTTTGCTTACAACTCTGATGTTTAATTTAGTCTCTTTGAGCTCAAAGAGACAAGAAAAAGTTTAACAATTCCTTGTCTCTTCTATGATTTCTTAAAGCTCCTCAAGTATATAAACTTTCATATGCCTTTAAGTAAATAAGACTGTCAAAGTAAGCGACAGCATCTAAAAGTCGGGATTATTTGAAGGTTTGACCTCTTTTTTGGTCATTCCGTTAGAGTCTACTTCAACCTCATATTCCTTGATTATAGGTATTGGGTTTTTGAAGAAAGTATCTGAGTGATAATTAAGTGTTAGCATTATCCTAAATTTCTTCTTTTTATTAGAGGTGTGTTGTTCTTTGACCACATCATAGTTAAGATTAAATCTCTTTTCTAAGTAATCTCTAAGTCTTTCAGCATACCTACTTTTTGAAGATAAGTAATGTTTATCAAACTCTGGAGAAGAGAAGGAATCTATAATCTTCCTTTTGATTCTTCCTTCGGATATATCTTTATCTTTTATCTGGGTAGTTAACTTAATACCCCTAGCTGGATAATTTCCTAGATTTTCAATTTCTACACATAGTATTTTGTTTAAGCTAAAATCTAGTTCTGTAAGTCTTGAAAGACCTATTGACTGCTTATAGGTGATTACATTGATAATTGTTGCTATGGCTAGGATAATGGTAAATAAAGCTATAATTGTATTGTTGTCTGCTTTCATGTTTGTATAAGGAATATTCCCGCCACTAAGCCATGTAAACACCATAACGATTATTAAGAATACTAAGCCAAGCGTGAGTATAATTTTTCCGATATCTGGAGACCATTCAGGTGAAATGAATGCAAAGATCATCACGTATATTGAGATTATTATCAGTCCAAAAGAAGATAATGGGGGGATATTAAAAAGACTAAATAGGACTAAGATAAGTAGAAGTAATAAGAATAATATCATTTTTTTAAAAGTGGTATTAGATCTTGAATAGATCCCAAAAACACGCTTCAAATAATAGATCGTTTTATTCATTGGTTTTATAATAATATTATATATTTAAAATCTGCTAAAACTGTCCACACTGTCTGATAAAAAAACTCCAAGTAATATTCCAAAGATTACCCTTATAGGGGTTTTATTTCTCATTTTTAAAAGCATTTATTTATTTTTATTCCTCTGTTAGTTTAATGATTACTCCAATAATTATGCGTTTTATTTAATTCCTTACCAAAGAAGATTAACCTATCCTCTTTACCATCCCAAACTTCCAAGTCACAAGCAAGTTTAAAAAAACCATCTCCTGGCATTCGCGTATCGTCTTTATGAACTACAACAACTGAAAGTAAAGGTCTCCCATTGTCAAATTCAAATTGTGTTATTTCTCCAATTAGTTCAAATAATTTATTTCTATCCTCTGAGTTTTCAAAAGGAAGATTAAACTCATTTGCTAGGTCACTATAATATATAATCCCCTTTTCGCCTTTTCTCTTTTTTGCAACTTCTTTTAGAAATTTATAAATTTCTCTATTCATTTTATTTTAAAAAATCCCATCGGTCTTTATATTTAATATTTCGTTGGAATGAATACCAGCAACTATTTTTTCTTTTTGATACATCTACATTCTTTGAAACAATTTTACTTGGAACAATGTAAAAATCAGGATTTTTATTTTCTTTTAAATTTACAAAAACATAAATCAAATTATTTGAAGAAACATTTTTTGATTCTTCATTTAAAAGCCAGAAAGAAGGATTGCCCCAAGAAGCTTTAACCTGAATATTAAATGTTTTTTTAAAATCCGGAGTAGATGCCATAATATCCACATGAGGGGCATTTCTTGAAGTGACTGTAACAATATACCCCTTTGCGGAGAGTTCAGTTGCCACTGCATAAACGCCAGTCATCCCCGTTACAAATCTTCCACGATCAGATTTTACCATCACAACCTCGCAATCTTCCCGGCATCAGTAAGTTCGATACCTTTTTCAGTAGAAATTAAGTCCATTTCTTTTAATTCGTCAATAGCCCTATAAAGCATAGCTGTGGAAAGTTCAATCTTGTCAGCCAATTCCACGATACTTTCATATTTATTTTTCCCAATTTCTACTAATATCTTTTTCTGGCTCTCAGTTAACCTAAAGCTTAACCTAGGCAAATAAACGATTGAGCTGTTCTTATCCTCTTCAGGGTTATATGCAATCTTCTTAACTCTCTCGTGGCGCGCATAGGCTGCGAATAATAAGCCCATTGCCTGTGTTTTTCTTCCAGAGGTAAGATTTAGGTAAATATCATCTTCATTTGGCTGCAGGTCTATAATTTCTACGCATTTCTTAGCTATTTCAACTATGTTATAAAGGTCAATCTTTACAATTTTGACATCAATAACCTTTCCTAATGAATCCTGTATAAGCTTTACGGATGCTTCCTGGATCTTGTCTGAATCTTTGCTCGTTAAAAGAATAAGCCTTTCAGGGCCTAGCCTAGTTGATGCTAATAAAACCGGCTCTGGATGATAGACTGTTGCAATAAGAACTTTTTTCCCCATTTCTTTGTTTTTAATTTGTGTTTCCTCTAGAGTAAGAGAAGATTTTCATTTATATAAGTTTCCATAGGAAATAGAACTGTAGATTATTTATATATCTTTCTACATATATGTATATTATTATACTTTAAAATAGAAATATTTAAAAAGAGTATTTTTCTAATAAATTAATGAAGACTTTGAAATTTTCAAAAATAACAAAAGCAATAGACCGAGGATTAGTCTCCAAGTTTGGAGAAGCTCTATATGGTGCAGAAGAAGTAGAATCTATTTCAATCAAGGTTGATTTTAAGGATGGAAGTGTAATTGGTTTTAAGCGTTCTGAGGATGACGATAGACATGAAAGGAGAATGGAAAAATTTGACCATGACTAGTAAAGAAATTCTAAAAAGTGTAATAGTGTTTGATAGCATTCTTAGTCTTGAGAAGGGACTAGGTACGGTATTGCATCTAAAGAGTTTAATTAATTTTCTTAAAGATGATGTTAAAAGATATAATGAAAAGATGAGTATAAAAGAGATTAAAGAAATTTTAGATGTTTTATTGACCTCAGGAATTTTGATTACCCGGGAAAAAGGATACATTGAAAGAGCTAGGGTATATAAGGAATCTCAAGAAAATAAAAAGGGTAACATTTCTAGGGAAGTAGCCAATGCCATTTCTAATTCAATTAGTTCAGGGGATTTAACTATCACAAATCAAGATGGAGAAGAAACAAAAGACGAGTCTCTATGCGATGTTTGTGGAAAAGATATTGGTATCTGTCTAAATGCCTATTCTTATCACATTATTGTTTCTGATGATAAAATGGTCTTAGAAGAAAAGTTGTTCTGTACAAAAAAGTGCTGGGAGAAATATTTGTTAAAAGAAGCTAAAAAAGTAAAATGAAAAAACAAACAACTAAATTCAAATGTGATAATTGTGGAAAAGTTAAACATAGAGATTCAAATGTTAAGTTAATCAATTCTTATGCTAATTGGACTACTGATTATTGTTCATGGGATTGCTTTATGGAATATGCTAAATCTTATCTTAGGGCTATTGGATATCAAGTGAGGAAGAAGAAATGAAAAAAGAACAAGAGCTTCAGGCCCAGGTAGCAGGATTAACCGTTAAAATCGAAAACTTAGAAATTAAATTAAAGGAAAAAGAAGAAATAGTAAAATCTCTTGTTCGGGAAAATAAGGAGTTTAAGGCTGGGATTATAAGATTTGTGATGGAGAATTAAATGAAAGAAAAAGAATTAATAATAAAAATAGAATTGGCAAAAGCTTGGATGAATTTTGCTTATTTACTTTTTTTCATCGGGGTTTTTCTTTTTGTTAATTCATATTTCTTATTTGAAATGTCTTACAGTATGGATTCTGCATCAATAAAAGGCGTAAGTAATGTATTTATTTATGACTCTCAGCACTCAACAAATTTCACAGATAAATGGCAAGAATTAGCCGGACCATTAATCAAAAGTTCAAGGGATTTTAAGACCTATGGATTTCTTTTTACTTACTGCGCATTATTCATGCCGATTGTTAGCTTAATATTTTGGTTGATAGGTTATCACAAGATAAAAGCATTGAGCAATCCAAACAAAGATAAATGGTGGAGAAGGTTTTTATAGTTTGCCGGTGTGGGGTTAATATGGATAGAGAAGCTATAAAGAAGATTTCTAGTGAGATTGATAAAATTGGAGAAGATCTCGTTAAATGCAATAATAATTGCGAAGGCGTTTGTGGTGGAAATGAAGAAGATAAGAAAAAAGGGATTATGCCCCGATGCTTATATTTTGAAGAGAGACATGGCGAAGGAGGGATTATTGTTGTTGGAATGAATCCAGGGGTCGCAGATGAGAAGTATGAGAAAAATGAGTTTTTAGATAAGGAAAAGCGTAATTACCCATGTTATAAAAGTTTTTTTGAGAAGAAAATGCTTAGAGTTGATGGCAAAAATTATTATAATCCTGTTAGGAAGGTAGTTGATAAGCTGGGTTTTAATGGATCTATTCTTTGGACTGAGATTGTAAAATGTCAATGTGCGGAAAAGAAAAAAAATCTTACTAAAGAGACTAAGATAATTTGCGCCAATAATTTTCTCAAAAAGGAAGTTAAAACAACCCCTTCAGATTGGCAAATAATTACAATTGGCAATCCTGCATATGACCTTTGTTCAAAATTGTTTTCAAAAAGGAAAATTATAGGTATTTATCACAATTCGGGACAAGCAAGAAGATATTGGAAGAAATTTTTGAAGAAGTTTAATGAAACAACGAAAGATGAAATAAGAGAATACTTAAAATTAAAATTAAATAATTCTAAGGCATTTCACCTTAGAATGTTGGAGGGAATTTAACATGGCAAGAAGTATCCAAACAACCAAATACATGCCCATTCTTTCAAAATCAAAGTATCTAACGGGTTTGCAATGCCTAAAATCCCTTTGGGTTTCCGTTCATGCAAAAGAAAGAATTCCAGAAACTGACGAATCCCAGCAACATATTTTTGACGAAGGACAGATTATAGGAGAGTACGCTAAGAAGTTATTCCCAAGGGGTATAGATATTCCAGATGAAGATCTTACAAAGAATCTCAAGAAAACAAAAGAGCTTATTCAGAGTAAGCCAAGGAAAATACTGTTTGAAGCTGCTTTTTCACCAGAAGGAGAAAGAGTCTATTCAAGAGCAGATATCTTAAAACCAGTCAAAGGAAATAAATGGGATATCATTGAGGTAAAAAGTTCTACTCAAGTCAAGAATGTAAATGTCTCGGATGTAGCTTTCCAAAAATATTGTTATGAAAAAGCAGGCCTCATAATAAACAAGTGCTTTATTTTACATATAAACAATGAATATGTAAGAAAAGGAAAAATCAATATAAAAAAGTTGTTTGTAAAAGAGGATATAACTGAGAAAGTTGAAGAAGAAATCCAGAATGTTCAAGAAAACTTAAAGATTATGTTTGAAGTCGTTGATTCTTCTGAACCAGAAATGAAAATTGGAAGTTGTTGCAATTCTCCTTATGAATGTGCATTAAAGCCTGAATGTTGGAAGTCTTTGCCAGAGCATAATGTATTTGACTTATACTATGGTGGGAAGAAGTCAGTTAAGCTTTTGGAAGAGGGAATTGTTTCTATAAGGGATATTCCAGAAGGCTATGAATTAACAGATAAGCAGAAAATTCAGCATTATTGTATTAAGAGTGAAGAGCCTCATGTGAATAAAGGGAATATAAAGAAGTTTATTGATTCTTTGCAATATCCTCTTTATTTTTTAGATTTTGAAACATTCCAGACAACAATTCCAATTTATAACCACCAGAGCCCATATCAACAGGTCCCTTTTCAGTTTTCATTGCATGTAATTGAAAAGAAAGATAAGGAGCCAAAACATTATTCTTTTTTAGCTGAAGGCAGTAAAGACCCAAGAAAGGAATTCTTAAAACAGCTTAAAAAAGCAATTGGGAAAAAGGGAAGCATAATTGTTTATAATCAATGCTTTGAACAAGGAGTTTTGGAAAAGTTAGCAAAAGTCTTTCCAAAGCAAAAAGAGACTATTGCTGAGATAACCGACAGGATGGTTGACCTTCTTTCTCCTTTCAGAAGCTTTGATTATTACGACCATAAACAACAAGGCTCTGCATCAATTAAGAATGTCTTGCCTGCTTTAACTGGCAAAAGTTACGAAGGAATGGATATAGCTAATGGGGCAAATGCGAGTTTGCAATTCTTTTATGCTGCCCATGGCTTGAATGGGAAAAAGGCGACAGATGCAGAGATTAAGAAGATAAGGGCAGATTTATTAAAGTACTGCCATCTTGATACTATGGCTATGATTTGGATATTGAATAAACTGGGGGAGGCAATTAAGTAAGGTTTTTATACAACCTTAGATTCATAAAAAAATGGAATCTCAGAAGATAATAGATGCAAATGACAGAAGTGTTAGAGAAATCCTAGATAAAGTCAAATACCATATAGATGTATTTCAAAGAGAATATAAGTGGGGAGTAAGGCAGATTGAACAATTAATTGATGATATCACTAGTAGATTTCTTGCAGATTATCAAAATGCCCATACTAGAGAAGATGTGGAAAAATATGGCAAATATTATTTAGGCTCTATTGTTATCTGTTCAAAAGATGGAAAGAGATCTATAATCGATGGGCAACAAAGACTTACTTCTTTAACTCTTTTACTTATTTACTTAAATAATTTACAAAAAGATAGAGAAGATAGTGTACCTATAAAAGATTTAATCTTCTCTGAAAAATTTGCTAAAAAATCATTTAATTTGCAAGTAGATGACAGAGAAGAGTGTATTAGCTCATTGTATACCCGGGGGGATTATGATGCTTCAGATAAAAATGAGTCTGTCAAAAATATTGTTGAGAGATATAGAGATATCGTAGACCTTTTCCCAGAAGAGCTGAAAGGAGACGCTTTACCTTATTTTCTTGATTGGTTAACTGAAAATGTAATTTTTGTAGAAATATCTACTTTTTCGGATGAAGATGCTTATACTATTTTTGAAACGATGAATGATCGTGGGTTAAATCTTACTTCCGCAGAGATGTTAAAGGGATATTTAATTTCAAATCTAGATTCGCAAGAAGACAAATTAGAGCTTAATGAATTATGGAAAAAAAGAATATTGCAACTTAAAGAAATAGATAAAGAAGAAGACTTAGAGTTTTTTAAATCATGGTTAAGGGCCAAATATGCAGAAAGCATTAGACAAGGAAAAAGAGGGTCTGAGAATGAGGATTTTGAAAAAATAGGTACTAGATTTCATAGCTGGGTGAGAGATAATAAGGAAAAAATCGGATTAAAAAATAAAATGGATTTTTATAAATTCATAAAACAAGACTTTGATTTTTATATTAAACTTTATTTAAAAATTAATTCTGCCGCAGAAAACCCCCAAAAAAATTTAGAGAGTATTTACTATATCTACCAAAGAGGGTTCACATTATATCCTCCCATATTAATGGCTCCAATCAAAATTTCAGATGATGAAGAAACAATTAATAAAAAATTGGCATTAGTCTCTAAGTTTTTGGAAATGTTCATTGTTTTTAGATCCATCAACTTTAGGACCTTAGGTTACAGTGCAATTAGATATACAATGTTTAGTCTAGTTAAGGAAATAAGGAATGTCAATATCAAACAACTTGCAGAGATTTTAAAAAAGAAAGCATCGGAATTTGAACAAAATCTGGAAGGTATGAAGAATTTAAGATTAAATGGGCAGAATAAACGATTTATCCACTTTTTATTAGCTAGGATAACCAAATACATAGAAGATAATTGTAGCATCCCTAGTAACTTTCAAGCTTATATTGACCCAGAATTAAAAAAGCCATTTGAAGTAGAACATATCTGGTCAGACATTTTTGAGGAACATAAAGAGGAATTTGATCAAAGAGATGATTGGGAAGAGTATCGAAATAAGATAGGAGCATTAATTCTTTTACCCCGGGGTTTCAATCAAAGTTATGGCAAGCTACCTTATAGTAAAAAACTTCCACATTATTTTGGACAAAACATTTTAGCCAAAACCCTAAATGAGCAATGTTATAATAAAAACCCGACATTTTTGCAGTTTATCAAGAATTCAAAATTGCCATTCAAGCCATATACAAACTTTAAGAAAAAGGAGATAATTGAAAGAACAGAATTATACCAAAGAATATGCGAAAAGATATATGATATAAATGAATTTGATAAAATCGCCGGTAATAATTAAAAAGGAGAAAAATTATGTTTGAGCAAATATTCAAAAATATTGATGACATCCTCTGGAAAGAGGCAGGCTGCGGAAGTGAATTGGATTATGTTGAACAGACCTCTTGGGTTTTATTCCTAAAATATCTTGATGATCTTGAAAAAAAGAAAAGAACTGAGGCAGAGTTGGATGGAAAAGAGTATAAAGAAATTCTTGCTCCAGAATTTAGATGGGATGTTTGGGCAGTTCCAAAGGATAAAGAAGGAAAACTTGATTACCATAAAGCACTCAGCGGAGATGATTTGAAAGATTTTGTTGACTTAAAACTATTCCCTTATTTAAAAAAATTTAAAGTTGACGCAGAACATGCAGATACTATTCAATACAAGATTGGAGAGATTTTTAGTGAGATTAAGAATAAAATCCAGAGTGGATACAACTTAAGAGAGATAATTAATCTTATAGACCAATTGAAGTTTCGTTCTAGCTCTGAAAAACATGAGATGTCGCACCTCTATGAGTCTAAAATCCAGAACATGGGAAATGCTGGAAGAAATGGTGGAGAATATTACACCCCACGACCATTAATTAAAACAATTGTTAAAGTTGTAGATCCTAAAATAGGGGATAAGGTTTATGATGGTGCAGTGGGTTCTGCTGGTTTCTTATGCGAAGCGTTTGAATATCTAAAAGAAAATAATAAAAACCGTTCCACAAAACAAGATGAGCTTTTACAAACAAAGACTTTTTATGGAAAAGAAAAGAAATCGCTGGCTTATATTATTGGAATTATGAATATGATTTTTCATGGAATTGAAGCTCCAAATATCCTTCATACTAATACATTGGCAGAAAATCTTTCAGATATACAGGAAAAAGATAGATATAGTATTGTTTTAGCAAATCCACCTTTTGGTGGAAAGGAAAGAGAAGAAGTTCAGCAAAATTTTCCAATTAAGACAGGGGAGACAGCATTTTTGTTTCTGCAACATTTTATTAAGATATTAAAGGCAGGCGGAAAAGCAGGTATTGTTATTAAGAATACATTTTTATCTAACTCCGATAATGCTTCTGTTTCATTAAGGAAGCACTTGCTTGAAAGTTGTAATTTACATACGATATTGGACTTGCCTGGAGGAACTTTTACAGGTGCAGGAGTAAAAACAGTTATTTTATTTTTTGATAAGGGAACATCAACAAAGAAGGTATGGTACTATTCGCTTAATTTAGATAGAAACTTAGGTAAAACTAATCCCTTAAGTGAAAATGATTTGGCTGAATTTATTAAACTCCAAAAGACAAAGGCTGATTCTAAAAATTCTTGGACTATAGATATTGCAGACATAAATCCAGATACCTTTGACTTATCTGTAAAAAACCCTAATAAGAAAGAAGAAGCACAATTAAGAAAACCAAAAGAGATCTTAGAAGAAATGAAAAGATTAGATAAAGAAAGCGAGCAAATTCTTAACTCAATTAAGGAGATAGTTTAGAGATGGCAGATATAGATCCGATAAAGGCAATTTTAGGACTTGTTTCTGTATTTTTCTCTGTTCTTCTTGTTATTTTTCTTTTTTCGTACACTAATGATACCTTGATTAAAGACAAATGTCAGCCCTACCAACAGCAAATTGACCAGAATCAGATTACAATAACTTCTCTAAACCTAACAGTAAACCAAACCAATAAACTTCTGCAAGAATGCAAGGATAACTATCTAGAATTGATTAAACAAAATATTACTAAAAAAGACATAGAAGAAATAAAAGGATACTACAACATTACTCAAATCCAAATAGGAGAACTTAATCAAAAATTTGAACAGATAAATACTAATTATCTAAAGATTTATAATACAATCATAAATAAATATGACATATCATTTGCATTAAATATAGTATTCAGCATAGAAATATTGAGCTTTTTATTTTTAAAGAATGAATTTGCCTTGATAGTTATAAATTGGTTTAAAAGAAAGAAAAAAGGGTCTGAAACAAATAAAATTCCGATAAAAACAATATGAAAACTAAAGAAAAGAAAATTAAGAGGTTGGGGGAAAATCTTCATTTGTTTTGGAGCTCTTATCAGCATATGCATGATGTTAGGGAGAGAAAGGCAAAGGGCATGATAGACTTTCTATTGATAATTTCTACATTTTTGCCAATTCTTTCAGTTACCCTTTTCACAACTAGCTTATTTAATAATCCTTTAATTTTATTTCCACTAATCCCTCAATTTTTATCTATTGTAATTTTATTAAAATATTTTGTCGTTGGAAATCCCTCGGTTCATTGGTTTAAATTAGATAAGAACTTCTTGGCAGGTTTAGATAATGGCAATTTTGAGACCGAGCTGATAGCTTCTTTGAAACAATTAGAAAATATGACTTTTATTTCTATGAATGAAGAGGGAAAACTGATAAGATATTCTAGAAATTTAATTCTATTTTCTTTATTCGCTTTGGCTTTATCAATGATATTTATTTTATTTAATGGAAGTCTTTATTTATACTTTATTTCTCTTATTTTAATTTCTATTTCTGGCTATATTTTTTTAGTATACTACAAACGAACTCCAGACTTTTCGAAATTAGATGAAGACTTTAACAACTCAAAAAAACTACTCGAGGACTGGATTAAAAATGAAAAGTAATTGGGTAATCAAGAAGCTAGGGGAAGTTTGTGACAAGGCATCTTCTAATGTTTCTCAAAATCAGTTAGATAATGAAAGCGGGAAATATTCCATTTTTGGTGCAAGTGGATTAATAAAAAATGTTAGCTTTTATCATCGAGATAAGCCTTATATATCCATAATTAAAGATGGTGCAGGCATTGGAAGATTGACATTACAACCAGCGTATTCATCAGTTATTGGAACTCTACAATATTTAATCCCGAAGAAAGAAATTGACATTAGCTATCTTTATTATTTTTTACAAAGAATTGATTTTAATAAACATCGAAATGGTGCGACTATTCCTCATATTTATTTTAAGGATTATTCAGAAGAAGAAATAGGCGTCCCTCCACTTGCCACACAAAAACTTATCGTTTTCATCCTAGACAAATCCTTTAAAAAAATAGCCAAAGCAAAAGAAAACGCTGAAAAAAACTTAAAAAACGCCAAAGAGCTTTTTGATAGTCATTTACAAAGCGTTTTTGAGAATAAAGGCAAAGGATGGGAAGAAAGAATGCTTAAAGAAATAGGTATTACACAAACGGGGACAACACCCAAAACTATAGACAAAAAAAATTACGGAGATTTCATTCCGTTTATAACACCTGCTGACATTGATATCTCTGGTAACGGTGAAATACAATATGACAGCAAGGGGTTGAGCGAGCAAGGTTTAGATAATGGCAGAAAAATGTTAGCGGGTTCAATCTTGATGGTTTGCATCGGTGCTACTATTGGGAAAGTCGGATTTATTGACCGTGATGTTTCTTGTAATCAACAAATAAACTCATTGACAGTCAAGAAAGAATTTTCCTCAAAATTTATTTATTACGCATTAAGCACAAAATCTTTTTTTGAACAAGTAATGCATAATGCTGCTCAGGCAACTTTACCAATTATCAATAAAGGAAAGTGGGAAACACTCATAATTAGTTTTCCAAAATCCCTCCAAGAACAACAATCCATAGTCTCCAAGCTCGACGCCCTTTCAGCAGAAACCAAGAAACTAGAAGCAATTTATCAACAAAAATTAAAGGATTTAGAAGAACTGAAAAAATCAATTTTACAAAAAGCTTTTAACGGAGAGTTAGTTAAAGAATAACATGAGCGAACAAGACACAAGAGCAGAGTTAATTGAACCAAAACTTAAAGAAAGTGGTTGGGGAATTATTGAAAATACTAAAATTAGAAGGGAGTATCCCATAACTGCTGGAAGAATACAGATTGGTGGAAATAGAGCAAAACCCCTATTCGCAGATTTTGTTTTAGAGTTTAATGGAAGAAAACTTGCAGTTATTGAAGCTAAAAAAAGTTCTTTGAATGTTACGGAAGGTAGAGCCCAGGCAGTAGAATATGCTAAAAAACTACAAATTGAGTTTACTTTTACAACCAACGGGAAAGAGATCTATCAAATAGATATGGAAACTGGGAAAGAAGCATTAGTCAAAAGTTTTCCAACCCCAGAAGAGATTTGGAATAAGACCTTTAGAGTTCAAAATGAATGGAAAGATAAATTTAATGCGATTCAATTCGGAGGAAAAAATAAGCCAAGATTTTATCAAGAAATTGCAATAAATAGAACCTTAGATGCTATTGCAGAAGATAAAAATAGACTATTATTAACTCTTGCTACGGGAACTGGAAAAACAGCTATTGCTTTTGAAATTGCTTGGAAACTCTTTTATTCAAAATGGAATCTAAGGAAAGATGGCTCTAGGCATCCCCGGGTTTTATTTTTAACAGATAGAAATAATTTAGCAAATCAGGCATTTAATGAGTTCTCACCTTTTCCAGAAGACGCGTTAGTCAGGATTAAACCAAAAGAAATAAACAAAAAAGGTAAAGTTCCAACAAATGGAAGCATTTTCTTTACAATTTTTCAAACTTTCATGTGTGGAAAAGATAATAGCCCTTATTTTGGACAGTATCCTAAAGATTTTTTTGATCTTATTATAATCGATGAATGCCATAGGGGAGGAGCAAATGATGAAGGTAATTGGAGGGGGATATTAGAATATTTCTCCCCAGCAGTCCAACTTGGTTTAACAGCAACACCTAAAAGGAGAGAGAATGCAGATACTTACAAGTATTTTGGAAATCCATTATATACCTATTCACTAAAAGAAGGAATTGAAGATGGATTCTTGACGCCATTTAAAGTTAGAAGATTTAAGACCACCTTAGACGAATATGTATATACATCTGATGATGATGTTGTTGAGGGTGAAGTGGAGGTGGGAAAAATCTATCAAGAAACAGATTTTAATAAAATAATTGAAATAAAGGAAAGAGAAGCGAAAAGAGTAAAACTCTTTATGGGCGAAATAAATCAGAATGAAAAAACAATTGTTTTTTGTGCAACCCAAGACCATGCTTTAGTTGTTAGAGACCTTATAAACCAATATAAGAAAAGCAAGGATGTAAATTATTGCGTCAGAGTAGCTGCAAATGATGGGGCTCTTGGAGATCAATACCTCGAAGAATTTAGAGATAATGAAAAAACAATTCCTACAATTTTAACAACATCACAAAAACTTTCAACAGGGGTTGATGCAAGAAATATAAGAAATATTATTTTAATGAGACCTGTAAAGCAAATAATTGAGTTTAAACAAATCGTAGGTAGGGGAACTAGATTATTTGATGAAAAGGAATTTTTCACAATTTATGATTTTGTTGATGCTTACAGAAATTTTAATGATCCCGAATGGGACGGAGAACCTTTAGAACCTGTTTTAACAGAAAAAATAGCAAAACCAATGAAAATAAAAGAAAAAGGAGATGAATACCCAGAAAGTTATGAAGAAGAGTTAGAGGGAAAGAAAAAGAAAATAAAGATTAAGCTCGCAGATGGAAAAGAAAGAGAAATCCAGCATATTAGCACAACGTATTTCATCAGCAAAAATGGAAAACCGATTTCATCAACTGAATTCTTACAAAATTTATTTGGTGACTTACCTAAATTATTTAAAAATGAACAAAAATTAAGAGATATTTGGAGTAGTCCAATAACAAGAAAATCATTTTTGCTAAAACTTGAAGAAGCCGGATATGGCGTAGAAGTACTAAAAGAAGCTCAAAAAATTATTGTGGGTGCTGAGAAGAGTGATTTATTTGATGTTTTGGAGTATATTGCCTCTGCAAAAAAGCCAATTTCACGAGAAGAAAGAGTTGCAAAATCCCAAAATAAGATATTTGAAGATCTAGACATCAATCAAAAGGAATTTTTAGATTTTGTTTTGACCAAATATGTGGAGTCTGGAGTTGAAGAATTAGATTTAGAGAAATTATCACCCCTATTGAGATTAAAGTATCAAGAAGTTGAAGATGCTACTGACTTGCTTGGCGGAGTTAAAAAAATAAGAGAAACATTTATTGGATTTCAAAAACATTTATATGCTGCTAAAAAAACTTAAAATCCCTGTGATTCAGCTGCTTTAACTATCCCAACCAATTCCAGAAAATCCCAACAAAAAATACAAGTTTAACAATAATAAAAGAGTTTATCAATAAAATATAATTTATCCTTTTACTTCCTTCAATCTTTTTATCATATTTGCAGAAGAAGTATCTAATTCCTCACAAGTTTAATCAAACCAATAAGAACCATAATACCAAAGAAAATACTATCTAAACCCCGCAAACTAAAGAATAACCAAATCGCTTGAATAAAGAATACTCCAAGTAAAATTCCTAAGATTATCATTATTGGAGTTTCATTTTTTAGCTTTTCTTCCCTCATCAAACCACCTTTTTTCAATGTCTCTTAACCTTTCGTTCTTTCTTTTGCATCTCTTAATAATCTCTAAATAAATAATATAATTCTCTCTTGCTTTTTTCTTAGTTCCATAATTCTTATTTAAATTCCTTCCCTCTGCTTCCTTTATTGCCCGCAACCAACAATATCGGTCCATAATTGCATAGTTATCAGGATATGCAAAATGTAATATTGCAGAAGCAATAGGAACCTCAACCCCTTCTAATTCACATAATAATCTTAATGCCTCCTTTATTTCCTTAGGATCCTTTATTTCTTCTGGATTTTCACACTTTGCTATTTCAATTGCTTTTTGCGTTTTTTCTTTTATTAATTTTTCATCAGTTTCCGCAGGCACTTGTGCTTTAAAATTTCTAATTCTCAGAAACTCCACCAAATCCAAAACTCCCCTACAGTCCTTACCTTTCATCATTTCTTCAAGTTTGTAATATTCTTCTTCAAGTTTCTCTTTAGATTTCGGCATAAAAGAACTAGTAAATCCAACTATAAAAGTCTTTAGAAATTAACTATTTAATTTTTGTTTTTTCTCGGTATAATTATGAGAGTTGCATTTAGGACAACTTTTTAGTCGATCTAATTCCTTTTCTAATTCAAGTACATTTCTTTTACTTTGCTCCGCAGAGCCTACGGAAGACCAATCTCCAACAAGCATCCCCCATCCCGCAATCTTTAGTGCACCCTTAGACTTTTTTATTTCCCCTTGTAATTCTGCCTCTCTCTCGTTTAAAGAATGCCAAACCTTACCGCAAACACTACATTTTCTTTTAAATTCTATTCTTTCATACTCCTTTTTCTCTTTCTTAAACTCTTTTTTTGGTTCTTCCTTTTCTTTTCCCTTCCATTTTTTAATCATTATAGTCCCTAAAATTATAAAAAACACCCCGGTTACCTCTGCTAAAATAGAGTTAATAAACTCCTTTTCAGCAAAGCCTTCAAAGCCGGCTAAAATTAAAAGAATCCCTAACAGGACCAATAGTATGTATTTGGTTCTTTTTTTCATATTAATTATTGTCAAACCAATTATTTAAATTTGTCTTTTAACTAAACGGATCTACCAATTTCCAAATGCCAAATCCAATAACTGCAACAATAATCCAATAAATATAACCTTCTACAAATTTGTTAATCAAAGGTAATTGAATTAGTGTTGTAAAATAAGCATCCATAAGGTCATTAACATTATGCCAATATGAAAGTAACCATAAAAATCCAGCAGGCCACGCTAAATATATTTTTCTACCACATTGTACACAAAACTTTTTACCCTGTTTCTTAGAGATATCACAACAACTTTCATCATTTGAGCCATAAGAGGAATTATTTCTTCTCACAAGATAAATAGTAAACTCCGCCCAAAAATATGGGAAGGATATAACACTTACCACCCAATTATAAGTCAACCAACTTTTCAAGATCAATACTTTCTTGTAAGAATTTTAAGAACTCCTCAGTCTGAAATTTTAAATTAAATACTCTTTCAAGCATAATAGGGTAAGCAGAGATCATAGTAGTCTTATCGTCTATCCTTCCTTCAGTATTTCCAGTTATAACAAAATTTATAATCATTTTATATAATTTTTCAAATTTTATTGAACTTTTTTCATTTTTGATGATAAGATGGGGGTTAAATAAACGCTTCAGAGCTTCTTCAGACTTTGTCCGATTTAACAGTCCACTTTCGCTTTCCTTAAGATATTTAGCAACTTCCTTTTTAGACCTGCCTCCATCTGACATAGTTATTACTCTCTTAAGTCTTTCAGAAAAGTTATCCTTTAGCTTAGCAGAAGATAAACATTCGTATAAGCTCAAGGAACAAAGTAACTCATCCACTTTTAATAATACATCCTTCCTATTATTTAGAGTATCACCAAATCTTAACATAATCTTGTCAAGAGATCTCTTTATTTTGGAGGTTTCCTTTGTAAAATAATAATAACTTCCCCGAGTATTTGTTTCCCATTTCTTCTTATGAAATAACTCCATAGATTTTTTGTTTAAATCGCACTTTGGAAGAGTGATAATAAGCCCGAATTTTTTTAAATTAGAAAAATAATTCTTGGAAAGATTTTTTTCATCCTTCTTAGCCATAGAACTTATCTCTTTTAATGTAAGAAACTTATCTGAAGAGATACATCTATAAAAAATTTTAAGATATCTGGAATATAATATTTCTTCTTTCATTTTTAAACTAATGGAGATGTTTTTTATCCTAATTTTAATGGATAAAAGACTTTTAATACTTTTTATCTTATTTTGTTATGAAAACAATTATAATTCAATATGAAAACAGGGGGATTATTGACAAGCTGATTAAAAAAGCAGTAGAAATAGACCTAAGCTCTAAAGCCAGTCTTGCAAGAAGAGCAATCTGCTTTTACTGCAAAAAAATTGTCAATGAACATAACGATGAAAACCCCTAATTCAAAATCAGACAGAGAACTTCACCACCTTCTAGAGTCTATTTATCAGAAGATTTTACTTAGAATTAAAACATTGGAGGGATCAAATGTGCAAGACAAACAAAATCACTTTCAGAATTGAAACAAGAGAAAAAGATAAATTACACAAATTAATGAATCTTGGGAATTATAATAGTTTTTCTTCCTTAATGCGAGCTTTAATTTTAGAAGCACAAAAAAGAGGGTTCCAATCAAGTTTAAAGGATGAAAAAAATGGATAACCCAATATTTCTACATATCAAAGAATTATTTTTAAATGGTTTTTCTAGAGTAGAATTAATTAAAGCAGGATACAATTATAGGCTAGTTGATCTGGCAATTAAAGAATTAACTATTGGAATTCAATTAAATAAACAGGAGCTAAAGCCAATAATAGCTTAATTTTTTAAATGAATTTATCTATCTATCTATCTAAGCGTGTTCAAATAATTCTTAATACAAGATTTACTTATGTCGGTACAGTTATTGATTGTGACAAAAATTCCATAACTTTAGTTGATAAAACTAATTCTAGGGTTTGTTTAAAAGAAAGCTCTATTGACTTAATAAAAGAGGTTGGTGGAAATGGAAACTGAAGAAAAAATTTATCAATCATATAAGGGAACTATTGAAAGAAATGTTAATGCTGTTGGAGGTTGTAAAGATTTTATAGCATTTGGAATCCCTAAAAAATTTTGGAGTAGGATTATCAAAGAATTAAAACTTCCAAAAGAAAACTTTTATGATTTTAATAAAATTCAAAAAGAAATGAATGATAAAAAGAGAGTTGAAAATAAACTAAAAGAAATGGATAAATTTATCTTAGATGATTCAAAACTACCTCAAAGACTAGACCATGCAGTTGGGAAAATTAGAATAGGGGGGAAACAATTTAGATATCATGGGGCAAGGATAAATGAATTGGTTATTAAAAAACAAAAAGGAAGATTAATTCAAACAACTGAATTAAATCCTGCATTAATTCTTGAAACTGGGAAGATTTTAACAGAAAATAATAAACCTGCAGATGTTGATTTTGCTTTTGATTCAATTATGACCCTAAAAAGAAATAGGTGGAGTTTGGATTCTATTAAAAAATTCTGTGTTGAAGATTTTAATCCAGAAGATTACACTTTTGAAAAGGTATTTAACTGCTTTAAAAAATTCTATGATAACTCTATGGTTTTTGAGGAGGATTGGTATTCTTTACTCGCTTTAAGAGATATGAAATCTTATTTCTGGGATTTAGTTGATAAATTTTTGATATTCAAACATGAAGGGATTAGTGGAACAGCAAAAAGTAAAGGCATGAGAATTGGGGCAAATCTTTCTTTTAATGGAAAGAAGTTTTTATGCCCAACACCTGCAAACTTTTTCAGATATAGACATCATAACAAAGCAACTTTATTCATTGAGGAGGTAGAAAGACTTTTTGATGATTCAAAAAAGAAGAATACTGCAGATTCTGAACTAGTAGAATATCTTAATGGGAGTTATGAAAAAGGAAATACAGTTCCAAGACAGAATGATAAAAACATCAATCAAACAGATGAGTTTGACCCAGCGGGAGATTTGAGTGCGGGTTCTATCGCCCCATTCAAAGGGGCATTAGAAAAAAGAAGTGTTGCTCTTCACATGATTAAGGCACCAAAAAAAGACAAGAGGGGAAATATAGAAATACCAACAGAAAGCGACCCAGAGTTCTCAGAAGCAAGAAATAAGATGTATATCTGTAGCCTTTTAAATTATAAACAATTTGAAAGAGCCCTTTTAGAAGTTGAAAATAACTATGGTTTGGCTAATAGACAATGGATTCTAGCTAAGCCTTTAATTACGTTGGCTAAATGTATTAACCCTGAATTAGAAATCAAAACAGGGAAATTTTTAAGTAGATTGTTTGAAGTGCGGGATGATTCTTTTGATGAAGAAAGTTGGGAGGTATTAATGGCTAAGTCTTTACTAAAGATTTATAGTAAATATTCTGGAGAAACTTTTTTATCTGTTGAAGCAATTAAGAATAAATTTGTTTCAGAACTGAACAGCCATGGCTCAAATCCTTACAATATATCAAATACAAAGGCGGGAATTTTAATACGTGAACTGGGATTTACTCGTTTCAAATCTAATCCTACGGGCAATCAAAGAGGTTACAAAATGAGCTTTTTTGATGTATCAGGATTATTGATAAGGCAAGAAATCTTTAAGATTGAAAATATATTAAAAATAGTGTCAGAAGTGTCAGAGTGTAAGTATTCCGAAGATAAAATAAATAAATGGTATACTGACACTTACCTGACACCTGACACTACTAACAACAAAACACCTGACACTCTGACAGACAGGACACTTGTTTCAGGAGTAGATATTAGTTTTACAAAAGAAGAACTAGAAGCTACTGGACTGAGTGGAGAAGAATTAAAAGAGGTTATAGCAGATGAATAAATCAGACTTGCATCTTTTAGAGGTTCTAATGCCCCTAGAAGATTTTAGGCTTATTCAGGTATTAAAAAATAAAAATAAGGTCTTACAAGATCAGTTAAGGGCAATTGGGCTTATAATAATTCAAAGTATGAGGGCTTTTAAAATTAAACATAATGAACCAGGAGATAATTATTTTGTGAGGACATATACTGCCCAAATTCCAAGTATCACAGAAACTGCAATTACACCATATGCAATCTTTAACAGTAAACTAGCAGGATAAGGATAATAAGACATTACATAACCTATTCCTAAAGATAAAAATACAAATGTAGTTATCAAAAACCATCTCATCCATTTATCTTGTTTGCTCATGTAAACCTGAAGATGATTGTGTTTTTAATCTTTGCTATTAAAATCAAAAAAATCAAAAACTCTTTTATTTTATTGTGAACATTAGTTTTAATTTATGAACAAAAGACTATTTTATGGGTTGTGTCTCATCCGCTTTAAAAAACATTAAGTCCTAGAGATTTTTTTATCATATCATAAAAATGGTTTTTTTGATAAACAAGAATAATAAGTCAATAACACTGCAATAAGATAATAAACAGGTGAATTTGCCCATACGCATTATGAAACATGAGAAGTTAAAAAAGTATTTTATTTGTTGTTTATTCTTTTGTTCTTTCCACAAAACCCCTTATCATAGACGGATTATACTATTATTTTAAAAAAGAAGAGTCCTCTTTTTTCTTATAATCTTCTAATTATCATCTATAGCTAGGTAAAAAGTTGAGCCTTGAGAGGTTTATCGAGGATTAAACTTCAAACTTCTATTATCAGGCTTTATCTATTTACTGTACCACTGATATTTTTTTAAACTCTTAGATTATTCTTTTATCATGAAATTTAATGAAGAACTAGAGAAGGCTTGGAATCCATATAACTCCATGATGCTTAAATCCAGGTTTAAAATCCTATGCTCACAAGCTTATTCAAGATTCCCAAAAAGAGTAAAGAAAAAAATTTTTAGATATCACCTTCTAATTTGTGACTATATGTATCATTCAAAATATCCTGATAGAGATATTGTAGGGATGCCCTATGGATTTTATCATGAAGGGAAAGGCTTAATTGATATTGTTCCAGAAGAAGCTAATAAGTTAAGTGACAATGCTTTTATAGGTTTTATAGCTCATGAAACCGCTCATTTTTATGCAGACAAAACCATTAAGTTAATTAAGAAATTAAAATCTTGGTTTTATAAAATAAAATTTAATTCGCTTTCAGAAGACCGTCAAAAGTTTTATAGAAACCCTGAAGAATTACATGCAGATATTTTAGCAGTTAAGTGGGGGTTTATCAAAGAAATCAATACTATCAATCAAGAAAGAATTGTAAAGGCAGACCAGATTATAATTAATTAAGGCATATTTAATTAGTTAGCTTATGTAAAAATTCAAAGACCTAGTCTAATTTTAAAAAATAAAGCGATTATAAACGAAGTAAAAAGTATCAATGTATTTTTAATCATATATCTATCAAACTCCTGTTGTGATTTGCTAAGACACCATACTCTTTTAACATTCTTGACTATTAGAATGACGCCAGAAAAAGATGCGAAAAATAAGATTGCATAAAGTAATGCTATAAGAAAAGGGATTGTAGGACTAGAGTTTTCTTGTAGAATTATCGGCGCAATATAATCCAAAAATAGACTATCTGCATTCGGTATTGAAAAGGTAAATCCAAAAACTACTGCCACTATTTCACTTTGAGTATTGTTCATTTTATTTAAACAAGTTAGGATAATTTTCTTTTGCAATCATTTTTTATAGGTGCATACTCTAAATTTAATACGATTAACACTCTCCTCAGAGATTTGTCCTCCTGTTTTAGCACTTAATTTCCATAGAAAAAATAATCCTGCAAAGTTTTTAATAGTTTCTATCTTTCTGACTCACTAGTTCCTTTGGTTTATTTATATTCTCAAACTTCAAAATCCACCTTCTAACAGAATCCTTAGATGTTCCAAGCTTCTTTGCAATATCTATAAGAGTTAAACCCTCTTTTTTCATACCATAAGCTCGCTCAATATCCTTTAATCTTTGCTCTTGCTTTAATTCTTGCTTTTTCTTCTTCATCTCTTCTGGCTCAATTCCCTTTCTTTCTTCCTTCGCCTTTTTCTTCTCTTCAACCCTTTTCCTTTCAAGCTCCTCCAACCTTCTGGCTTTCTCTTTGAATTTCTCTTCTTCTTCAGAGAATATTCTATTCATTATGCCTATAATTTCTGAATATTTCTTCATTTTTTCAGGGTAGTGTTTTTTGAACATTTCTTCAAATTTATATTCAGGTTCAGCATGCATCCAGCTTGGAAAGAAAAAATGCCACCAGTCTACGTCTTCATTTCCAATTTGAAGCCATACTCCCTGGGCTGGAGGATTTGCAAGCTCCTGTCTTCTATCTTTATTATAGCCTAAAATCTTACTAATTTTATCTATATCATTGAGATTCAACTTTCCTAGAAGCGTTATACTATGACTGTCTCTGATATTCTGGTCTGTGTCATTCCACGACTGAGAGCTTAAAACACTTGCAATTCCTCCCTTTCCCATACTTCTCATTGTTGAAAGAGCCTCCTTAATTGCCTCACTTAAAAACTTTTGATAGCCTACTGCCTTATCTGGACATAGCTTTCTTATTTCTGGAATAACTATAAGGATAGGGTGTTTGGCATATTCCTTATTTTCTAGAATCTTATTTAAAACCGCCAGAATCACAAATTCTTTCATTTTAGGATCTTTTATGTACTTGGTACTAAAATAATGGATATTTTTGTTATCTGCTAAAATCTCCTTGAAATTAATATTAAAAGGGCATGACTCCTTTGTAAGGAAAAAATCTTTTTTAAATGGCTGAAACAAATTGCTAATGTCTTGCATTGATTTAGATGTGCCTGCAGTAACACTTAGGAAAAAATTCTGCTGTGAGGGAGAAGTAGATTCATGCTTTTTCTTTCCTTTAATAAGTTCTTGGATATCATGCAATAAATGATAAATCCCTGCCTCTTTTGAGAGGTTTTGAGATGCCTGTAGAAGTATCTTGATAGTATCACTATCCGCCTGAGTTTCTGCAAGCATAGAAAAATCTCGCCTACCTAAAGTCTTTATTGGAATGGTGAAAAAATTATAATTGGGTAAGAGTGTATTCGGGATATTGAATGTAAATGGATGATAAAGCTTTACACCTACTTTTCTTGGCTGTTTCCCCTCTTTTTTTAGTATATCAAGATGATATTTTTCAATAGGTAAAAACATCGCGTAACCTGGTTCTTCCTCCCCTTTCCCGCCATCAGACAGATAAATACAGCAGAATCCAGCATCATAGTGAGCATTAACAATCCCCTCTTCACAAAGCGACTTCCCATACCCCGTAGTTGCATAAATTCCGAATTGCTCTGGTCTTATCCTATTTCCATCTGTAAGAAATAGCTTGAGGGTTGAATTATGGTACTTTAAAGAAACCATATTAATCCATAATCTCCCCATACAGAACTCCTAAGACATTCTTCGTCCAATGTTCTCCAGAATTATATCCTAGTTCCTCATTTTGAGTCGCAAGCTCTTTTATTGCTTTTGTAATTACTGCAAAATCTTTTTTCATGAAGCTTTGCAGTTTTACATACGCTTCATTATCTTGCTTTCCAATAATCTGTGCATCAATAAGCTTTCTCCAGAGATAATTTTTCTTCTTTTCTTTTGTGTCATCTAATCCAAGGATAACTAACGATAAATTATAAGCTTTGTAAAACTGCCATATAGACCTTAGCTCATACTTTCTAAAACCAAATTCCTCACTAAGAGCCATTATTTTTTCTAAGATGTTAGATATAATTTTCAATTTCCACCTCCAGAGCTTTCTAAAGGCGAAGTAATCGCTTCTGGAATTCTCCTTCCAATATCTAATTTTTTAAGATTGGTGTGTTCTAGAACCTTCCATGCCTCGCTAGGTATTGTCTGTTTTTGTAATGGACTATTTTTTACAAGAAATATTGCAAGACTGTATAGGTCTGGCTTAATCAAAGGTATTCTCCTTGAATATCGCAAAAATTCTCTTACATCCTTATCATTGATTTTTGTATAGTCTTTTTTCTCTACCTTATCAAAATATCCTTTTGCCTTGTTCAACCATACATCCAACCTTTTCATCTTTATTTTTACAGACTTCCAGTTCTCAGCAATCCTATTATAATTTCTGCTATTCGGAGAATTGTCATTCTTTAGCATTTCAACAACATTATCCTCTCCAAAATCCTGAATACAAAGGTCAACAAATTCCTTAAGATAATAGATATCATTACCCATACTTGAGCCTCCAAATGCTCCCCACTTTCTCAAGTAAATTTGATAGACTAAATGAGGAGAACTTATTAAATTTGGCATTTTTCAAAAACCGCCCTAGAAATTATTTGCTTATGAGACCCTATAAGCTGATCTCTATACTTGATAAATCCACAATAGCTTATATTTGAAAGCATATATTTTATTGTTGCTGGAATAAAATTAAGTTCTGATGCTATTTCTTTTATTTCTTTTTTTTGCATTCTTAATTCAAAAGCTCTTTTTACTATCTTTGCTTCTTTATTTGAAACAATCCATTTCCTTGTTTTCTTTTCAATTTTATAACCAAATGGAGGTCTTGATACAGGCTTTTTTTGTTTTAATCTAGACTGATGTTCAACTTCTACTCTCTTTTGAAAAAACTTCCTTTGATATTGATTCATAACCCCTTGCATCTGCCTTATTTCATCTTCTTGCGTCCCATCGCAACTTATAACTTTTATCCCCAAGTTATTCATTTCTTCAACAAAAAGTTCTTGATCTATAAGCCTCCTACTCAGTCTTGAGAATTCAAGAATATAGATAAAATCGAATAATTTATTTTTTGCATCTTCTTTTAACTTTTTCAATTGCTTTCTCCTCCTAAATGAACCCCCGCTTTTTCCGATATCTGAGTAAACTTCAATAACCTCATAGTTTCTTTTTTTAGCTTCTTGCCTGCAAATTTCTTCTTGAGTTCTATTTGAATCTCTAATATTATTTTTTTCTTCTGCAGATGTCCTCGTATATATACATGCTTTCATTTTAAAAATCTTTTTTTACCCTCCATCCAAAACCAGTATCTATAAAGTCTAAAATTTTCAAGAAATTTTGCTTTCAGTCCATTAAGAGAATTGCTTATCTTTAAACTGCAAACTTTTACAGGTGATACACCAAATTGATTTTTTCTTTTACAAAACATCATAAGATAAAACATCCCTTCGTATCCAAGGACTTCCAACGCAAGTATTTCGATTTCTCTTTTTGTAGATAATCTTTTTGGGATTACATCTACCCTTATAGATTTTTCATATATTTTCTTATGAAGGGTTGGTTGTAAATGTCTAGGGAACCTTCTAATCCCTTCTTTAGACATAGGTTTTACTTCCCAGAACCATATTTTGACAGGATCTCCTTTTTCCCTCTTAGAAAAATATGGCTGAAAATTTCCTTTCTTCATTCGGTACTTGTATTTCTTGTCTTTTCTTATCTTTCTTTTCTTTAAATCTTTAGAACCTTTTTTTCTCATTTTATATCTTTATTAATTAATTTTAGTTTAATATAACAAAAAAGAGGGTCTTGTTTTTATACATTGTAAGACAATTTTTTGAAGAATTGGGAAATGACATAAAATAAATGCTAAAATTTTAGTTAAGCTACATAGATTTAACTTGAAATCTTTTTTAATCCAACTAAAAGATGTAATAATCTTTGCCCCTTTTCTGAGATCTCATAATCAACATTTTGATGTCCTTTATTGTGTTTTAAAACAAACTTCCTTTCAACAAGCTCTTTGAGAACAGACTGTAAGGTACTATGACTTACCCGTGTTTTCTTAAACATAACAGAATATTTTGATTTTCCTCTCCCTAGTAATTTAAGAACTTCAAGAATACAATAAACCTCTTTGTTTTCAAATATCATATTAAACTATACGAATATTTATATATAATCACTACATCGATATAACGATGTTAAAAGCGACATATTTGATTATTGGAATACTGTTTGGAAGTCTACTGTTAAGCTCAATGGTTTCTGCAAGCGGAGGAGAGATTGGTGTCTGTTTCTATGATGGGGGTGGCAATCCTGTTTGTAAAGGAGTTAATGATCCTTGCTGTACTGGTCTAACAAATTTTACTATGGATATATCTCTTTCAAACAACTCATTTTACAACCAAACCAAACCAAACCTTTCTATCCAACTGAATACAAAGATAAAACAGCTTAGTTACATAGATTATACAGACAGAGTCCCAAAAAAAGTTGTTTTGTGTACTGATTGCCAATCTTACGAGAGTAAAAAGATTTTCAAGGAAGGGTTACAAAAATTAACATTTATAGGAGAAAATTGGATTGGGACATCTAAATATGCGTGGTCTACTCAAGAAATTAATATCACATTTGTAATTGACACTAAAGATCCAAAGATAAGTAAGATACTGCCTGCAAGTAATAAGTTTACAAATGGGTCTGGTTTTATTGTTAAGTATACTGAAGAAAACCTAAAGAACATTGTTCTCTTTTGTGAAGGGAAAAATTCAGTAAAAGAAGATTGCCCAAGTGGAAAAAATAGCATTTGTTCACTCGATTTAGATTTAAGTGAATTTGAAGGAAGACTTATAACTTGCAACTTCACAATTGAAGATTTTGCTGGACACAAGACAAGTAGCAGACCAATAAAAGTTAATGTAGATACACTTCCTCCCGAAATTAACTTCTTTAACTATTCAGTTAAGGGAAAGTATTTGTTACTTAATCTAACTCTAAACGAAACAAATCTAGGGGAACTAATTTATCCCCACTACTCAAATTCCCGCCTGATTTGGAGAGATTTGTGCAGTAATGTAAAAGATGGAAATTGTTTCAAGAAACTATATTTCTCAAAGACAGGGCAATATAACCTAACCATTCGGGCTTTAGACAAAGCTGGAAATTCTGCCGAACAATCTATAGTTTTTGACATAATCTAAATTGAAAAATATTGTAAAATGAGCTTTAAAAAAACATTAGCAAGTATCGTTCTTTCAGGAGCTATCGCTCTGGGGGTTGGTGGAAAGGCAAAAGCAGATTATTTTGAGAACTTTAGTAGTCCTACCGCTCTTAATGGGTGGGCTACTGGAAATAATTCAACATTAGAACAAACTACTTTTGAAGGAGATGGTGTCTTAAAGTTCAGAGCATCGTATGATGGACCATCTGTGCAAATAGAATACAAAGGTAGGCCGTTTCAACTTAATTGGGATTTTTATATTGAAGGATATGAAAATATGTCTGAAACTGATTGGCCAAACGATTGGGCTCTCCCTTCCTTTGGAATAGTTGGACAAAATCAACAGATTTTTGGGGGATGGGAACATATTCTAGGAGGATGGGATCAACCACGATTAGATATAATGCATGAGGGGGGAATTAATTCGGCTGTACAATCAGGTCTACCAAATTTTATAGGAAAGTGGTTCCACTTTGAGCTTAATTATGACGGGGATAAAGTCGGGATGCAAATTTATAATGGTAAGACCAATAGCCTACAAGGACCTTTTTCAATTTACTTAAGTTTAGATGCCCCAGATTTAATAAATTTAGATAGATTAAAATTAAGAGGGCATAATTTAGATGAACAATGGAATAGCAAAGTTATTGTTGACGGATATCTAGATAATGTATCATTTACAGAAGTTCCAGAACCAACAACCCTTGGACTATTGACTCTAGGAGCTACAGCCCTTACACTAAGAAAAAGGGAAAAATTAGACAAATCAATTAGAAGAAAAAAATAAACAGGAGGGCTATTTTCTCAGAAATTTCTTAGGTTAAAACACTTTTAAATTATCAACTAAACCCTTAATTTCATTCTTAAATTTTTTGTCATCAATTTTACCTAATTCTTTTTCAAGTAAAAGCTTCGTTAAACGGCTTAGGTTTTCAATCTCTAATTCTAACTTATGTTTCTTTTCTGGGGGCATATCCTCAATTTTGTAAATAGTCTTACTCATTGCTTCCTTAACATCTTTGTTGCTTAAATGAGTATAAACATCGCCCATACTCTTGGAATGTCCTAAGAATTTCTGTGCTGTCTTATCTGGTATTCCCGCATTGGTATAAAGTTCTGTTGCTCTGGAATGTCTTAAAATATAGGGATAAACACTTCTCCCTAAAACCTTTTCAGATATTCGCCCTAACCAAACAGCAGGAAGGCTTTTATCCATTGGTTTGGTGTCATCCTTTGGTGCGGGAAAAACTAAATCTGTTTTGCTTTGTTCTTTTAACTTCTTCAAATAGAATGTAGCCTCCTTAACATAAACACTTCTTGCCTTATGGGTTTTACTTGCATAAATGTTTATTTCTGTTATCTCATCCTTATCAATATCAAACTTTATGTTTTTCCAGAGTAATGTTCTTAATTCAATAGGCCTTAATCCAGATTCATATAAAGCCATAAAAAAGGCTTTCCAGAATAGTTTAGGCTCTGCTTTCATTATTGCCTCAACATCTTCTTTTTTCAGGAGAGTATCTGCGTTTATCTTTTCCTCATTAATTCGCATTATCAGTTTAATATCTTCTAAATTGCTAAATCTCTCACTCCAATCTTTAAACTTCCATTTCAAAAACCTTTTAATTGTGAACTTTAGATCATTTCTTGTTGATTGTGTCTTATTTGAATTGTTTAATAATGCTAAGAAATCTCTTAAGTCTTGCAGGGTGGCTTTATCCAAAGGTTTCTTAATCAAATACCTAAACTCTGTTAAGCCTCTTTGATTATTGTCCAATCTTCTCTGGGATTTAGAAGTAATTGAAACATACTTAATAAAATCCTGAATCTCTTTTTGTTCAGGTTTAGGGAGTTTTGAGTATATCTCCTGGACTTCTCCCCTTTTGAATGTTGGGTATTTCATAGAATATAAACCCAATAGCACTATATAAAGTTTACTTATCACCTTACACTATACTATTGAGGCAAGGATAACTTAAAGTTCCATGAAACCTATCTT
>CAYNAV010000004.1:0-36345 GCA_964395405.1 Candidatus Woesearchaeota archaeon
ATATTTGTATTCATTTTATTTGGGATTATTTTGGCTGGGGGGGTTGGGGCGACTGCTCCTAGCTGGGGTAGTTCTTCCACTATAAATTACACCGCTATTGAAGGGGTCAGTTATTATCATAATCTCAGCAGCAATATTACGGGTTTTAATAATGATGTAACTTTTGCTATAGATACTACGCCGCCAAATTATTATATTTATTGGACTACTTCAAATGGTCGGAGTTCTGTTTCTGTTGCAACTATTTCTTCATGGATTAATATTACTAATTCATCATCTGGCAACTTAACAATTAATGCAAGATATGACAATCAAACTGGTTTTTTTGAGATTCCCATTCAGGCAAAAAATATTACTGATGATTCTGCCACAACAGAAGTTTTTGAGTTCATAATAAATGCAACAAACGATGCGCCTAATTTTACATCTGCTGTTAACAGCAGTTATAGTGTTCCCATAAGCTCGGGTAACTATTCATTAAATCTTTATGCAACAGACGAGGAGATGCATTATCCCCTTGCATTTAATTATACGGTCTATAATTGTAGTGTTTCTAGTTTAAGCACAAGATACAACTCAACAGGAGACGATAATTGTACTTTAACAATCTCAAATGCTACATTATCTCAAACATCTTATCAGATAAATCTTACAGGCTTGACAAGTAATGATATGGGGGTTTATAATTTAAGTGTTTGCGTAATGGATAATGCAACTGCTAATGTTTCGAGGATTCCTTTGTATGCTGATGCAAGTTATAATGACACTAAGTTTACATGTAAAAATATTAAACTAAATATCCAGTCTGCTTTGACGATTACTTCCAATTGTTCTGGATTAAATTTGACCGAAGATGGTATTTTGGGCTGTAGGATTAATGTTAGTACCAAAGGGGAGAGCGACAATTTAATTTTATGGAGCAACGCTTCGTTGAGAGGGTATACTGCTTTGTCCGGAGCATTTAATCAAAGTTGGTTTTACTTTTATAATGCTTCTTCTGCTGAAAACTTCTTTTATTATGTTGATATTAATGTATCCCTTGATAAATTAAAAGTGGGAAACTGGTCCATTAATTTTACTGTTAATGATACAACTTCTTCAGAGGTTGGTTCAGCATTGTTTTATATCTATGTTAACTGGTCTGGAACTAATTCACTTCCTGCAATGACGTCTATTTCTAACATTAACAATTTATCAGTTAATTATTTTAAAGAGATTTATTTTAATGTTTCGGATAATGATATTATTGTTCCAGATAAAAATGTGAGAAATGAGACCTTTAATTATTCTTATACTGTTCTTAATCAAACAGATTTATCAGTGTTAGCTAATTTTAGCAGTGATTTTAATTTTTCTAGAATTGGAGATGTTGCAGGAACTAACAAAACTAGAATGAAGATATTATTCACGCCTAATTCTAGCGAGGCAGGTAATTATACTATTAATGTAACTGCAACCGATAGTTTTGGAGAGGTAACTTTTTCTTTGTTTAATGTCTCTATTTTGAGCAATAGCGCTCCTCAATGGAATAGCAGTGTTAATTATGTTTTTAATTTAAATACAAGTACTGTGGCAGGTGACGAGAGCTTTAGATTTACATTAAATCTCACAAATGCTTCTGGATTGGCTTATGCTTTCGATAATGAGTTGGATGAAATTAGTTTTACAAATGGTTCTGCATTTACTCATTTTAATCTTTCTAACGGTGTTATTAATTTTATCCCGTGGAAGCAAGATATTGGCTCTTGGAATATTAGCATTACTGCTACAGATACGCTTGGTCTGACTAATACAACTTATTTTATTTTTAATATAAGCAATAATAATACTTCTCCGAAGATTATCTCTTTGACTTCCAATGATGACGAATCCCCGATAACAAATGGAAGCAGTGTTACTTGGGCAGAAGATGCTATTTTGACTTTTGAGTTGAGTATCAATGATACTGATTTATTAATTATAAATAAAAGTGTCTATAATGAATCTTTGAATGTTGATATGGTTGTTGCATATCTAAATGGGACTGCTGTTTCTGATTTTTTTAACTTTAACTTTAATTCGAATAGCAGTGAAAACCAGACTTTCCTAGGAAGCTTTACACCCGCTGCGAGTCAAATTGGGAATTATAGTGTTGTACTTAGTGTGACGGACAATAGCAGTGCCGTTGCATATCTTAATTTTAATGTTAATATAACATCTACAGCTGACGCTCCGAATTTATCTTTAATTTCAAATCAATTTAAAACAACAAATGAGGCTCTTTATTTAGATATCAATGCGACTGATGAAGAAGATGGTAGTGATAGCTCTGGGAATTTAGTCTTTGCGATTTATAACTTAACTGCTGGAGGGAATTTCATTAATTCTTCTAATTTTAACTCTACTACTGGTGTTATTAATCTGACAAGCCTTGAGGGATATGCTGGGCTTTGGACGTTTAATGTAACAGTTAATGATACTAATAATGATACTGATTCACAAGAGTTCAATATTACAATTTATGGCCCTTATAGCTTGACATCTCCTTCTGAGGAAGATGTTTTTAACTTTACTGAAAATATAGCAGATAATTTTAGTTTCGCATTAAATCATTCCGTCGGAGATAACTTGACTTATGAGTTGTGGATGAATAATATTACCTGTTCTTATCAAAATAATTCTAATTGTACTTATTCCAATATGAGCTTAGTACAGTCTGCAAATAATTCTGGAAATGGGAGTTTATTTAACTGGAGTTTTACACCGAGCTACTGGGACGAGACTTATGGAAATTATAAAAATCTGACCTTGAGAGTTTATCCAGCAACATTGGAATTGAATTCAACACAAAAAACTTTGATTTCACAGAACTTTACATTTTATCTTAATATTAGTCATACTAATTATCCTGTTGTTGTTGTGCAGAATATTCCAAATCCTTATTCCAGCACGACTTATGGTTCAACTACCCCGATTACTATTGATTTAACTTCTTATTTTAGAGATATAGACTATCTAGATGGTTATTATCTGCAAGATGTTATATTCAATATAACTACAAATGTCTCGAATAGCATTGTTCGAGCTGAGAGTTACGAGACGGCTAATCGATTGCCTTGGAACGGCACAATTAGTGATTGGAGTTTGCAATTATATGGGGAAGAAGCAGGATCAGAGCAGATTACGATTGTTGCAAATGATTCTAATAGCTCTTCCACAAATGGGCCATTTACAGTTACATTTACCGCTCCAAGCACAACCCCTGTGGCAACCCCCACATCTAGTGGAGGAGGAGGAAGTAGTATTAAACATTATTCATTAAGAATAATTACTCCTGCAGATATTATTGTTTCAGAGAACAATTTTATTTCAGTTCCGTTTTCGGTTGAGAATAATGGAGAAATAGATCTTGCAGGAATAAATCTGAGCACGATGGTCTTTTATGAAAATTTATTTTCCGATGCAGTTAGTATTTCTCTTGAAGATGCATATATAGACAAACTTGGTTTTGGGCAGTCAAAAAATTTTACAATGACTATTCGTGCAAATACTCATGTCGCAGGAAAGTATAAGGCGACTGTTTATGCAGATATTACTTCTCCAAAGTTTTCAGATTGGGGAGATTTTTATATTGAGTTAAGAAAAACAAATGAATCAGAAGCAGAGCAGATGCTATTATTTACTGAGAAACTTATTTCGGAAAATCCAAAGTGTATAGAACTTACCGAGTTGCTTAATGAGGCACGAAAGCTGTTGGACAATGCAGATTATAGCGCTTCTTTTCAAAAATCAAAAGAGGCACTTAATGCTTGTGAAAATGCAATATCCTCAAATGAGCAAGTTAATTATAGGACTGGAGAAACGCAAGATTTATTTACATATATAGGATACAGTACTTTGGTTGTATTTGGAATTGGTTTTATTTTTTATATTTATAAAAGAGTAAGGTTTAATAAATCAAAAATCAATGACTAGTAGAGGTGAATAATGAAAAAAAGAGAAAATGCAGCTTTAGCAAGGGATGTTTCTCATGTGCCAAAAGTTATAAATGGCATTGAAGAAGAAATGTCTAAAATAATTGTTGGACAAAGGGAGATTATTCATGGAATTATTCGAGCAATATTATGTGATGGGCATGTTCTTGTTGAAGGTGTTCCTGGTGTTGCTAAAACATTAATTGTAAAATCCATTGCAAAAATAATGGGTTGTGATTCAAAGAGAGTCCAGTTTACTGTGGATCTTTTACCTACAGATATTACAGGGATTATGAGTTATGATCCTAAAAAAGGATTTGAGATTGTTCGGGGCCCTATTTTTACTAACTTTATGATTGCCGATGAAATAAACAGAAGTCCTCCAAAAACACAATCGGCTCTTCTTGAAGCGATGCAGGAGAAAGCAGTAACTATTTCAAGGAAGACATATAATTTACCTCTGCCTTTTTTTGTTATGGCTACTGAAAATCCGCTAGAAGTAAGCGGAGTATACAAATTGCCTGAAGCACAGGTGGATAGATTTTTATTTAAATTACTTGTTGAGTATCCAAGCCAAAAAGAGGAGTTTATGATTCTTGATCAAAATATTTCTATTAGGAAATTTGAGGACTTTAAGATTAAAAGTATACTCAACCCTAAAAAAATTATAGATTTGCAAAAACAAGTAAAACAAGTTTTTGCATCTGATGCAATCAAGAGTTATATTCTGGATATTGTTAATGAAACGAGGAATAGTTGTACTGAGTATGGGCGGTTTATTTCATATGGTGCAAGCCCAAGAGCGTCCATTGCATTGATATTATCTTCTAAAGCAGAAGCACTAATGCATGGAAGAAATTATGTAATTCCTTCAGATGTAAAAGAGGTTGCACACCCTGTTTTAAGACATAGGCTTATCTTGAATTATGAGGCTGAGGCAGAGAAGATATCATCTGATAAGATCATAAATCATATTCTGAACAGGGTTAGGGCACCCTGATAAAATGAAAGGTAAGTTTGAAGTTAATTTTGCAGGAGTTATCTCTGAATTTGAAAGAGCGATTCAGAAATTCCAGGTGAAGAGAATTCTTTATAAGACTGTTTTTAGAGGAAAGGGCCTTGAATTTGACAGCTATAGGGATTTTGAATCTGATGATGATTCTGGCATGATTGACTGGAAGGCGAGTTTAAGGGGAAATAAGCTTCTCGCTAAGAAGTATGTTGAGGAAAGAGATATGGACATTTATTTTTTTGTGGATGTGAGTAATAGCATGCTTTTTGGCTCTGGAAAGGTTTTAAAAGCAGAGTATGCCGCAGAACTTATTGCTTCTTTAAGCCATTTAATTATGAATTCAGGAGATAATGTGGGGCTTGTGTTCTTTTCTGATAAAATTGTTAAGGTGCTTAGACCTTTAAGGGATGCAAATCATTTTGGAATTGAAACATCGATATTGTCCGATGCTGCTTATTATGGCGGCGGTTTTGATTTTAATAGTGCTGTTGATTTTGCTCTTAAAACAATAGTATCGCCTTCTTCAATGATTATTCTTGTTTCTGATTTTATTAGGATGAATGATAAATGTGAAAATCACCTAAAGTTGCTTGCTGCAAGATTTGAAACAATAGCTATTATGATAAGGGATCCTTTTGACGAGGAACTTCCAAATGTAAAAGGTCAGATGATAGTTCAAGACCCTTATTCAGGCAATCAAATGCTTATAGATCCCTCGTTGATTGCGGACCAATATAAGCAGAATGCGTTGAAGCATAAGGAAAAGATAATTAGAATATTTAGAGAGTCTGGTGTTGATTTCTTTGAGATTAATACTAATAAAAGCTTTATTATTCCTTTTGTTTCATTCCTAAAAAGAAGAGCTGGAGGAGGGATATAATGGCTATTGTGAGTTTTTTATACCCTCGATTTTTGCTTTTGCTTTTTATTGTGCCTTTTTTCATATTTGTTTATTTTTTAAGCATGGTTTATAAAAAGAAAAGAGCGGTTGTCTTTTCAAATTTCGAGGCGATAGAAAGATTTTATGATGTAGAATTCTTTTCAAAGAATTTTATTGCTCTTTACGTAAATATTGCAATTGTCTGCTTTATTGTTTTTGCACTTGCAGGAACTAATATTAACTTCGAGGCTAATACAAGCACATATTCTTACGTTCTTCTTATTGATAATTCCTTGAGTATGAAAACGGCAGACATTCTTCCTAGCAGGCTTGAGGCTGCTAAGATTTCTGCAGGAAAGTTTGTGGACCTTCTTCCACCGGGAGTTGAGGTTGGTGTGGTTTCTTTTTCTGGGGATGCGGAAGTCATGCAGGAATTAACCTCTTTGAAATATAAGCTTAAGGAATCTATTAATGTGATTGATTTTGGTGTAGTTCAGGGAACAAATGTCTATAATGCTCTTCTTTCAGTAAAAAGGATTTTTGGGGATGCTCCAAGAAAGGCGGTTATTTTAATAAGTGATGGTCAGCTTAATGTTGGAAGTGCATCTCAAGTTGTGAGATATGCAAATCAGGAAAATTTTGTTGTGGATACTCTTGCAGTAGGGACTGCAGATGGGGGGATAACAGAAATGGATACTGTTTCGAAGTTAGATGAGGATTTTTTAAAATCTCTGGCGTTTGAAACTCAAGGTCACTTTTTTACTGTTGAGGATAATGCCGGTTTTGACGAGTCTTTTAATGAGATTCTTTATGATACTAATAAAGATGTTTCTTTTGATATTTCTATGTATCTTTTGCTTGCGGCGATTCTTTTGTTTTGTTTTAGCTGGATAGCTGATAATTTCAGGTTTAAGATAACTTCTTGATGTTATAATCTTAATTTAGCATCAGTGATACTGTTTTTATTTTAATGAGAATGTATATCTTTTGTAATTTAATCTTTATTAGAACTTTGGTGGTTTGTTTTTAAACAAGGGAAGCGGAATTAAAGGGCATCTAATTTTACATGTTTAGTTTTTTTAAAGATTAAATAGACTTTATAATATTGAAGAAGAAGTCTGAAATTCTCTCAAGGATTGTTCTTTTAAATGTCTTTTTTTGTTTGAGAGAACAGTCTTGGCATGAGCCACCACAATCTATATCTATTTCTCCACTATCTTTTATCCCATTATGGCATGAATCGCAGTAATCATCCATCTCTTTTCCTTCAGTTAAATCTATATTCAGATAGGGGTTTGCTTTATCTTTACTCTTTTCTATTCTTGCTATCATCTGGTTGTTAAGTTTGTTATAAACTCCAGTATATTCTTTTCCGCATTTTTCAAATTGCAGGATATATACATCCATTGTTATTGCACATTCTTTTTTTTCATACTTTGTTTGTGTGCATGAATTTCTGTCTGAGCAGGTTCTTGAAGTTATACCCTCTATATTCTCAACTCCGTTTATTATATCTAAGAAATTATAATCTGCTTTACACTCACTCCAGTCGGTGCATATTGGATCTGGTCTGCACCTTTCTTCATTGTTATTGCATTCTAGTTTTTCAGGTATTGTATATTTAGTTCCACAATAGTTCTTATCTTTGCATGTTGGTGTGGTATATCCGTTAGCGCATTTAGACCATTCACAGTTCCAGGATTCTATACATGTATTATTACAATATCTTGTTAAATCTGGCGAGTCCGTAGGAATTTTGCATTTATTTAAATCTTCACAGTCCCTTCTCTGAATCCCTTCTTGACATTGGTCCCATAGGCTGCAGGACCATTTTGAAGTGCATAAAGCTTTCCAGATTCTTTCTTTGTTAATAAGCTCAGTAGCCAGGGTGTCTGAATCTTTTTGAATGGTATCTGAAGCTAAGCTGTTTGGCTCGAAGTTATTTATTCCAGAACTTACATTTATAGATATTGCTGTGGTGCTAACATTACTGTTGCAATCTTTTATGAAAAGTGTTCTTGGTGTTTTGCATAGTGGCGCTGAAAATTCTTTTAGGATTTCGAGGGAAATTTGGACATTAATCGGGTTCTCATTTGTGTTAATTCTATACTTCTTTTTTTCACCTATATTTGGAATATCCGTTGTTATAAAATTCTCAGTCCCTGAAAAATTTATTTCTATTTTTTTAAGGTTATAAGTATCATAGCTTCTTTCAAGTTCTATAAAAATAGCTCTTGCCGAATTATCATAGCAGGCATCATAAACAAGACTTGTTACATGGTTTACATCTACACAATCATTTTGTGTTTTTGTTATCCCCTTGTTATTGAATCTTAAACCTATTAATATGAGGAGAGTTACTATGAGAAGTATTATGATGATATTTGTAAAGGTGATTAATTTTTTGCTCATATTTTATACTAATCTCTCCTGATTAATATTGCTATTTTTAACTCTGAAATTAATAATTTTAATGTTTTCTTCCAGAATGTTTAATTTTTATCTTTCTATGATTTTTTATAATCCTTGATGTCCTTATTGTTTTTGCCTTGTGATGAATTGTCTTAGCATTGTGGTGGACTATTTTAGCTTTATGGTGCGTCATCTTAGTGTTGTGATGAACTGTCTTAATTTTATGATGGGCTTTTATGCTCTTTTCTAATTTTCTCTTTCTAATTTTCTCTTTTCTGTGGCTGAATTCTGATTTGAATGAGTTAAGAATTTTTCTGAAAAATCCTTGGTTTTCTAGTTGTTTCCTTAATTTTGCCATGTCTTTATTTCTTATTATTCTTATAAGTTCTGAGGAGAGCTCATTTAATTTTTCATTGTCTATCTTTTCTGGGAAGTAATAAACATGCATCATCTCTTCGGATAATTCTGCTAATTCCAATTCCTTTATTTTTTTTAGTTCGTCGATAAGAAGAGGGTATTCTTCCCTTTGGGCGGAAGCAAGATACTCTTTAATCACTTCTTTCACTATTTCACTTATTGAATCTAACTTTTCTTTTGGAGTCTTATTAGTGTGATTTATCATTCTTATTCTTTTTATTCTTGGGTCTTCAGGAAGTGTTAACCCTATCCTACTTTTCATTTTGGGGTCTTTTTTCATTTTTCTTTCAAATAATGCAAGGATTAAAGCGAGAATTATTGCAAGCAAAACAATCCCGATAAGAAGATAAGTCGGACTATCTAAGATTTGTTCTAGAATATTATTCCACCCCATAGATTATAGACAATTTGTTAATATAAAAACCTTATGTTGATGGATTTTTAATTATTTTTAGGATGTTTTCCTTAAATTGTTCTAGTAAGTCAATTGGGACTGTTGCGCCACATGCTTCTTCATGTCCCCCGCCAGTTGAGTCCTCTATGTCTTGGATTGCTTTTAGTGTTATTTCCTTTGCATTTTTTCCTCTTATGGATATATTTGCCCTATCTTGCCTTTTGAATGCGACTATTATTGTCTTTTTTTTATTTCTAAAGTATAGCTTGTTTGACAGTTCAGAGGATATGCTTATTGTTCCAGAATAGGAGAAAAATATAATGTTCGGTAGTGTTTGTTGTGCCTCTGCTTTTTCTACGAGTTTGCTTAACATTGTGTTTAGTTCTTTGTATCTTTTATGAAGGTGGTAAGTCTGGCTATTTTCCTCTAATAAATCGTGAGGCGAATTTATTTTTTGAAGGTACCTTATGAGGTTTAGAACATTTGTTGTTGTATCTTTTAACCCAAAGTTTAGCATATTTACTATTTTTCCTATTTCTGTTAAGTAGATGGAATCAAAAGCATTCCAAGAATTATCAAAAAGCTCAGGACACTCTTTTGCAAACTCTTCTGAAAAATCTGGCTTATATACATCTCCGATACAGCCAATCATTGCAAGCCATATATCTTGTTTTCTTTTGAAAATACTTTGGGCAATATAGGTTACTGGCTCTTCACTGGGCGATGAATTGTAGTAATATACTTTTTTTATGATATCTTCTTCGACCTGGACATTGTGGTGATCAATCCAGATTATTGGAATGTTTCTTTCAATGACTTCATTTATGAATTCACTGCTTACTCTTGGCTTGTCCAGTATAAATATTGCGTCTGGATTTAACTCATTTATTTTTCTTAGGTATTCTTTGTTTAACTCGGGGAATGATTTTATTGCAACTCCTTTTCCCCTGTCTAAAGCTCTTCTTAAAATGAGGAAACTGCATAGTCCGTCCGCATCATTATCAAAAAAGAAAAGGGGATTTTGAGATTTTTCCAGATGTTCGCGAATTTCATTTAGCTTTTTTTGAGGTAACATTGTTTTTTATTAGGGGGTATTAATAGTTTAAAAAGATTGGTTTTAACTTAAAACTTTTCCCTCAAGAATCTGTGTTCTAAGGTTGTCTATTTCTTGTTTTATTTTGGAAGCTCTGTTTTTAAGAAGCGCTTCTAATTCTTCTTGGTTAGCTTCAAAGATTCCTGAAAGGGTTTTGAATTGCGTTACTATTTGTGAGATTTCTTTTTCATTTAATGTAAGGTGAGAGAGGAATCTTATTCCTTCAGGGGAAATCGTTTCTTCAAGAGGTTTTTCAACAATAAGTCTGGATAATGCCTCTAAATCTAAAATTCCATCCAAGGTTAGGTTTGAAAGAAGGATTTTTGTCTTTTTGAGCGACCATCTAGAATAGTCTCTTATTATTTTGTCTTCTGTTTTTTCAACATCTTTTAAGAGTTCTTTGTATCTTAGATACATTATGTTTCCTTCTTTTCCAAGTTCTGTAAAGCTTCTTTTTATGTTCTCAGATATTTTTAATATTAGTTCTGCTCTTTGAATTACCTTACATGCATCAGAGACAGAAACAAGTTCGGACATTTCGAGGATATTAAGATTACTAATTAGTTCATCAAAAATTTCTCTTTGTTTCTCCAGAACTTGAAGATTTGAGGAAACATCTCTTAACAATTCTTCTGAAGCTCTAAGGTAATATCTTGTTTTTCCAATATAGATTGTTGTCTTGTTTCTTCTTTCTGATACTGCTATTACAAATGTGTTTGCTTGTTTTGCAGTTCTTTCACCAGCCTTATGACGGGTTCCAGTCTCATTTGAAGTTATTGTATTGTCTGGAGCTAAGAGGACATTTGCATATAAAATCCTCTTTAAATCTGAAGAAACGATGATTGCTCCATCCATTTTGCATAATTCAAAGAGTCTTTGGGGTGTAAATCTACAATTTACCCTAAATCCGCCATCAATTATCTTCTGAACTTCTGGATTATCAAAGACAATTAAAGCCCCTAATCCAGAACCTAGCAAATCATTTATCACTGTTCTTAATGGGGTTCCGGGAGATACTTTTTTTAGGTAATCTAGCAGTATTTTTTCTTCCATTGTTTGAAAATGTGGATGAAGTATTTATATGTTTTTGCTTATTTGATTGTTATTTTAAAGGGGTGGTGGGTTTTTTGCTTGTTTTCGGGTTTTTGTTGGTATTTGCTCAAGACTGTGAGCTTTGTTAGGCATTATATTCTTAATATTTAATTTATTGGTTAGGTTTTTTATTTAAAATATCCCGACCCCTCATTTTTAATAGAACTTCCTCAATAAAAATATAAAAACCCTGTTAAACTAGGTTTATGATGGATTATTCGATAACTTGCGAGGTTTACAATGAGCTTGAGTCAACTACCAAGGGGCTTGAGAAAACAGAAATACTTGCTAAATTTCTTGATAAGATTAAGGGAAGCTCGGAGGTAATATATTTATTGAAGGGGCGAGTTTTTCCTGATTATGACGAGAGAGAATTGGGGTTGTCTGAGCAACTTGTGATAAAAGCAATTTCAAAAGCAACGGGGGACAGGGAGGAAGAGGTTGTAAAAGAATTTAAAAAAATAGGCGATTTGGGGAAGGTTGCCGAAACTTTGATTAGCAGTAAGAAACAGTTCTCTTTGTTTTCAGGAAAGTTGAATAATGAAAAGGTTATTTTAAACTTGCAGAAACTTCCAGGTTTGGAGGGGAAAGGAAGTATTGATAAGAAAATTGGTTTAATTGTTGAATTGTTGCATTCTGCAAAGCCAATTGAGGCGAGGTATATTATCCGAACAGTTTTAGGAGATTTAAAGGTTGGTGTTGGGGATGGGTTGTTAAGAGATGCGATTGTTGAATTTTGTTTTAAGCCTAAGGATATTGCAGAGAAAAAGGAATACGGGGAAAAGGTTCAACAGGCTTATGATAAACTGACTGATTTTGCAGAGGTTTTTGAAAAAGCTTGTGAAAATAAACTAGATAAGATTTCTTTGTCTCCAGGGAGAGCCGTTAAGGTTATGCTCTTTCCGAAAGCTGAAAATATTGAAGATGCATTTAGAATTGTTGGGAAACCGGCGGCTTTTGAATTTAAATATGATGGGTTTAGAATGATGCTTAATAAGGATGAAAATAATGAGATTAAAATTTTTACTAGAAGATTAGACAATGTTACAAATCAGTTTCCTGATGCTGTTAAATATGTAAGGGAAAATGTTAAGGCGGAGACTTTTATTATTGATGCTGAAGCTGTTGGATACGATCCTAAGACAAAAGAGTACAAACCATTTCAGGCAATGTCACAGAGGATTAAAAGGAAGTATGATATTGAGAAGCTTGAAAAAGAGCTTCCAATTGAACTAAATGCTTTTGATATTATTTATTATGATGGAGAAAGCTTGATTAATAAGCCGTTTAAGGATAGAAGAAAGATTCTTGAGAAAATTATTCATGAAAAGAAACTTAAGATTAGATTGGCTGAACAAATTATTACTGATGACGATAAAGTAGCTGAAAAGTTTTATGAAAAAGCACTGGAAGAAAGACAGGAAGGTTTGATGGTTAAGAATCTTGATGCTCCTTATAAGCCTGGTGCGAGGATTGGGTATGCTGTTAAGTTAAAACCTGAAGCAAATGATTTTGATTTGGTTATTACTGGTGCTGAATATGGGACTGGAAAAAGGGCTGGATGGATGACTAGTTTTGATGTTTCTTGTAGGGATGAGGAAACAGGGGAATTATTAGATGTTGGAAAAGTTTCTACTGGGTTAAAGGAAAAAGAAGAGCAAGGATTAAGTTTTATTGAGCTAACTGATATTTTAAAGAAGATTATTGTAAAAGAAGAAGGAAGACATGTTTATGTTAGGCCTGAAGTTGTTGTAATTGTTGGATATCAGAATATTCAGAAGTCTCCTTCATATTCTTCTGGTTTTGCGATGAGGTTTCCAAGAATAAGGGCATTGAGACCTGATAGAGGCAAGGATGATGTTGCGACATTGAGGGATGTTGAGAAAGAAGTTGTGAAGTGAGTGATTTTATTGTTTGTCCTGGAAACTTAGGTAAGTATTAAAAATTGCAGCACATCCGCCGATAAGAGTACCTATTCCCATCCCTATTAGTGTTTGTGTTGTTCTTGTTAATGTTTCGGGATTTTCTGAATAGTTATATCCTATTGCTGTTCCAAAGCCAGCTCCTAGAATAGTTAAAATTCCACCTGCGTAAACATTACCCCATTTATTAAAATGTTTGTCAACTTTGGTTATCCACGATTCTCTTGTTGTCTCTTTTAATATTTTATCAGCTTCTTCATGGGTTACAAAATCTAATCCAGAAATCTCATGTCCAAGCCTACCTATGTTAGGATTCATTTTTATTTTCATAAATTTTAATTGTCATTGATATTATTAAATATTTGTGTTGTGAAGGTGATTTGAATAGGGAATATAAATCTTTAAAAAGCAAGTATTTTCTTTTATATGATGGGAAAGGGAAATATGTTGGGCTATAGGGAAGTTGAAGTTGGTGGAAATCCGAGATTTATTGGAAGATTTAATTGGCCTGATAAATCATTGAGAGCTTATGTTCATGAAAGTGGATTAGAATATTTTGGGCGGGGAACAGTTGCAGGAGCTATTCAAAATGCAAGACAGCATTTAATTGATGTTGTTAAGAATCCAAGAACATTAGATATGATGGCATTTCGGGGACAGCAAGGTAATCAGCATATGATTGCTGCTATTTGGAATGATAATAAGGAGCCCATGATTGATTTCTTTAAGTTTTGTAATGGTAATAAATGGCCGGGAAATCCTGAAATGTATGGTTATGCTTTTAGGAATGGTGTTTATCTACCCAAAGCTCCCGCAACTTGTGGAGATGGATTGATTATTTTAGGTGCGGAAGAGCAGGATAGAAGAAGAGCTCCAAGTTTAAGAGATTATTTGGGATGCCCTCCTGTAGTAAAAGGCATTAAACTTAGAGTTGACGAAGTAATTACTGATATCTAATTGATGTTTAAACATTGAGAAGGCAAACCTTTATAAACCAATTTCCTTTATAAAGGGTATGGCTAAAGATTCTTTAAAGGTTCAGAATATTGTTGCTACTACTTCTCTTGGCAAAGATGTTTCTCTTACTAAATTAGCGAGGACACAGCCAAATACAGAATATAATCCCGATACTTTTCCTGGATTAGTGTTGAGAGTTAAAAAACCTAAATCGGCTGTTCTTGTTTTTTCATCTGGAAATTTAGTATGTACTGGAACAAAGTCAATTGCTCAAGTTAAAGAGGTTGTTCAGCAGGTTATAAAACAATTAAGAAAAATTAATGTTAATGTTACTGATAAGCCAAAGATAACTGTTCAGAATATTGTTGCTTCTGGTTCAATTGATTTGGATTTGAATTTGAATTTGCTTTCATTGGAATTAGAAAATACTGAATATGAGCCCGAACAATTTCCTGGTTTGGTATATAAGTTGGATGATCCAACTGCAACTTTCTTATTATTCAGTAATGGGAAATTGGTATGTACTGGAACAAAAAACAAACAACAGTTAGATGAGAGTATGGAACAGTTGAATAAGAATGTAAGAGCTGCTTTGAAAAGGATTAAGGCTGGAAGCGGTAGTAGGGATTTAGAATAATTCTGATTAACTATTCTTTTTGGCATAAATCTATTATCTTGCCTTCAGGGGTTCTTATCTTGAATGAATTTAGGGTTCGGATGATGTAGTGTTCATTTGTGGGACATTGTTCAGAAGGAGTCCATGAGATGTCAATAACTTCTGCTGATTTACTACTGTAGCTCATAGGTTTGTAAGCTTATTTTACTTTAAATATTTTTGTGTTGTGTTCAAACTATCTATATTATATAGAATACAAATTGTTAAAAAGAGATTTTTTGTCATTTTATTATGGATAAAGACAGTGCGAAGCAAAGAAAGTTGGACCTTGATAATCTAAGTGGGCTTTTGAATTCTCAGGAAAATAAGAATCGTGGAGGGTGGTGGCAAGGGGTTTTACATACTAATGGTAGTATGCAAATTGTTGCGGCCGCAACTTCTGGAGAATTCGCTTATAGAGTTATAACCCAGGATTATGGGCGAGATATTCAAGGAGGGGCTTCTGTTTCTGTTGCTAGGTTAGGTGCTAGTGGAAATTTGGAAGTTTATGCCTTACGTGGGGAATTGATTTCTAAAAATTAACCAAAACCCTTAAATACTATTAATTTTTTAGAAAATAAAGCGAGTTTTTGCTCGTTATAACTTAAGATGGCAATAGAAAAAGGAAATAAAGTAAAGATGGAATATACTGGGACTTTAGATGGCGGTATGGTTTTTGATTCTACTACTCATGGAGATCATTCACATCCATTTGAATTTACTGCTGGAATTGGGCAGGTTATACCTGGTTTTGATAATGCGGTCTTAGGGATGGAATTGAATCAGGAGAAGGAATTTAGAATTGATGCAAAAGATGCTTATGGAGAAAAGAATCCTGATGCTGTTCAGAAAATTCCAAGAGATAAACTTCCATTAGATGCGGATATTCAAACTGGAATGATGCTTGGAGTTCAAACACCTGATGGAAGGCAGATGCCAGTTAAAATTGCTGATATCAATGATAAGGAGATTACTATTGATATGAATCATCCTTTAGCAGGCGAAGCATTGAATTTTAAGATTAAGATTACAGGAATTGAATAAAATTATAAAGTCTCTTTCTATTAAAGATTATGAATAAACCTGTTAAATTTCGCGAGTATAAAACTTCATCGGGGAAACTGGTTTTAGGTGGAAAAAGTGCAGAGAGTAATGAAGAATTAGTTGAACAAGTTGGTGAAAATGAAATTGTTTTGCATACTTCTTTGCCAGGAAGTCCTTTTGTAAATATTAAATCTGCTTCTGGAGAGGTTGGTAAAGAAGATATAAGGGAAGCAGGTATCTTTTGTGCTCGTTATAGTCAGGATTGGAGAGATAACAAAAAAAATGTTCTGGTTCATGTTTTCTTAGGAAAAGATATTTTCAAAGATAAGAAAATGAAAGCTGGGACTTTTGGTGTTAAGAAGTTTAAGGAAATTGTTGTTAAGAAGATTGAGATTGGGAGTTTTAAGTTAAATAGTGAGGATTAAATACCTTTAAAAGATAAGATAAAATATGGATAATAAGAAAACATGGTAAAAAAGATAAAAACATTGCAAATTGGGAAAAACGGGCTTACACCTGCGATAGTTGAACAAGTTAAGGGAATGATGGTGGATGTTCAGATAATGAAGATTTCAATCTTAAAATCTGCATGCAAGAATAAGGAAGAGGCAATTCTAATTGCTGATTCTCTTATAAATTCTCTTGGAAAGAATTTTACTTACAAATTAATTGGGCATACTATTAATTTGAGAAAGTGGCGAAAGGATATGCGGTAACTATCTTGTGATGGGGATTTGGTAATTTTAGATATACTTTTTAATAGGTTTAGTAATATGCAAACAATTTTTGGCGAGATTAATATAAAGTCTTGTAGACTAAGGCAGATAATTACCCCTGTTTAGATAATTACTACTAAAATGTTGGAGGATTATTATACTAAATTTCCCGTTAAAGTAATTACCATTAGATTTATAAAGCTAAATTTTCATAAAGTAGAAGGTTGAAATGATGCTTGCATCTATTTATCTCTGAAAAGAGAGCCTGATTAAATTCAATGACAAAGGAAATATATAATAAGGATCCTCAGGAATTTGTTAAGAAGTTAGCAGATGCTTTAATGAAGATGCCTGAATTTAAGGCTCCTGAATGGTCTATGTATGTTAAGTCAGGTGTTTCAAAGCAAAGACCTCCCGCAGATGATAATTTTTGGTATATTAGAGCGGCGGCAATATTAAGGCAGTTGTACATCAAAGGCGTTGTGGGTGTTAATAGGTTAAAAACAAGATTTGGTTCTAAAAAAGACAGAGGAGTAAGACCTGATAAATTCAAGAAAGCTTCTGGAAAAATTATAAGAGTAATATTACAACAGGCAGAGAAAGCAGGATTTGTTGAAAAGTTGAGTAGAATACAGTATGGAAGAAGATTGACTCAGAAGGGAAGAGACTTTTTAGATAAGATTGAAGTTCCTACAAGAAAGTCTGTTGAAGTTAGTTTTGATGCTGCAAGAGAGCCTGTAAAGGAGGAAGAATATGACGAGCAAGTTTGATAAGAAAAGTAAGAAGAGACATTTGGATAAGGCAGGAAAGCAGACCAAGTGGGCCCCATTCTGGACAGTATTAAGAAAATTTGGAAAAGGCAAGAGAGTTCATCCATCTGCAATTACTCATGTTAAAAGAAGCTGGAGAACAAGAAAATTAAAAATTAAACCAAGAAGGATCAAGAAGGACTTCTTAGGATAAGGATAAAATCACTCTTTTCTTTTTAGAAAAAAGAAAATTGGTGTTTTAAAAGAAAAAACATGGAAAAACAAAAAAACAAAACGGAAACGGAAAAAACAGAAGTTGGTAAACCAAAAAAACTTGAAGATTTTAAGACAATGGGCGAGGGCGCTAAAACTCCAGAAGAAGTAAAAGAAAAGATTGAAAAGGAGACTGAAGCAAAAGCTAAGCCTGTTGAAAAACAGAAACCAGTTAAGGAGAAGGAAACAAAAACAAAAACTCCTAAAGCTACGGCTACTAAAATAACTGAGAAGAAAGGCGATAAAATTATTATTTTAGAACGGGAATATGTTATACCATTAAGAAGATACATCCTTACTGTTCCAAGATATAGAAGGGCTAAAAAAGCAATTATGATTATTAGACAGTTTCTTGCCAAACATATGAAAACGGAAGATAGAAATGTAAGGAAAATTAAGATTGACAAATATTTGAATAGTGAAATATGGTTTAGAGGAATTAAAAACCCCCCTTCAAAAATCAAAGTTATTGCTAAGAAAGATTCTGAAGGTTTGGTGTGGGTAGAACTTGCTGAAATTCCAGATAAGGTAAAGTTTGATATGGAAAAGGACAAGAAAAGATTAGGGAAGCTTGATAAGAAAGCATTAAAACAGATTGCGGATAGGCAAGCTAAAGAAAAAGCGGAAGCTGAAGAGCAGGAAAAAGCTGAGGAAGGAGAAGACACTAAAGAAGAGAAGGAAAAAGAAAAAGCAGTTGCTGAACTTGGAGCAGAAGCGCAAGAAAAAGAAGCAAAAGAAATGAAACATACTACTGATTCTAAGAGAGAGAATAGAACTAAAGGCAAAGAAGAAATGCAGAGAAAGGCTTTGCAGAAGTAAAATGGTTTCTTTTAATGATTTTCATAGGAATTATTCTAATTCTTTAGTTGTCCCCTCCCAGTTTAGTAATAGAACTTTTTCTAAAGCTATAGAAAGATGTATCTCTTCTATTTATAGTCAAATTCGTGAGAATTATCAATGTGAACCTCAGGCAGTAAAGAATGGGAATGTCTTTGGATTTAATGTTAATGGAAGAGAAGCAGGAAGAGTAAGAGTTTCTGGAAGAAGAATAAGCTGGAGAACTTATATGCCTGGCAAACAGCCAGAGTTGCCTGTTTTTGCATAAAAGGATAGTTTTATATTTCTTATTTATATTTTATTTTTATGTTAGATAAGTTAAAAAAAGAGCTAAGGGAGAATGGGGATAAAGAGAGAGCAGAACATTCTAAGAGATTTTTTAAAACCGGCAAGGGAGAGTATGGGGAAGGAGATGTTTTTCTTGGATTAAAAGTGCCTGATGAAAGAGAGATTGTAAAGAAATACGATTTGGATTTTGAGGATGTGCAGAAACTGCTAGATTCAGATATTCATGAGGAAAGATTTGCTGGTTTGCTTATTTTGATTAGTAGATATAAAAATAAAAAGGCGGACGATGAATTGAGAAGAGAAATTTTTGATTTTTATCTTAAAAATGCTAAGAAAGGAAGAATAAATAACTGGGACTTGGTTGATTTGTCCTGTCATAAGGTTGTTGGGGCTTATTTGGTAGATAAGGATAGAGATGTTTTGTATGAACTTGTTAAAGGGAATTTATGGGAAAAAAGAATCGCTATTATTTCGTGTTTTGCATTTATTAAAAATAATGATTTTAAGGATGCTTTGAAAATTTCTGAATTGTTGTTTAAGGATAAGCATGATTTAATTCATAAGGCTGTTGGGTGGGTTTTGAGGGAGGTTGGGAAGAAAAATCAATCTGTTGAAGAGGATTTTTTAAAGAAGCATTACAAGACTATGCCAAGAACAATGTTGAGGTATGCTATTGAAAGATTTGATGAGGGTTTGAGAAAGAAGTATCTTGGTGGAGAAGTTTAGATTTTTTTAATTATCTGTGTTTAGTAACTCGCATACTAATTTGCTATTGTTTATTTAATTTATTATTTTTATCGCCTTTATTTTAGTGAAGGCATGTTTATCTATTTATTGTAATTTCATCCCCTATCTGAAGGTTATGTTGTGATGCAAAACCGGAATTGACTTCGAGAACATATTGGGCTGGCTTGGTGGGTGTGTATATCTCACATTGTTTGTTTTCTGGGCATGGAATTGCATTTGCGATATAAACAATTTTCATATCAGAAGAGATCCAGATAATGTCTAGCGGTAGCTGGGTTTCACTCATCCAGAAGCTGTAAATTCCTCTTTTATCATAAGGGAATAACATCCCTGAACTTGGTCCTAGGAAGGTTTGATTCATTAATCCTGTTTGCTTTTTTTCATCTGAATATGCCATTTCTGCATTGATGCATGTTGATTGGAGGTTAAAACAAACCTCTACTGTTTGATTATCGTCCCATTTAGTAGTTGTTTTTTGAGGTACCATAGAAATTAAGATTAATATGACTAGGACAAGAATAATGCTAGCAATAAGTAAGTAACTTTTTTTCATCTTCTAATATATATTTCTGATATTAAAAATGTTTAGAAATGACAATTACCACTCAAAAATAGAGCTGTATCTCTTAAAAGTGATTCAGTATATAAACCAAATTGTTGTGTAAGATATACTTTAGATTAAATAAGTCTATATAAAGAAAAACAGATTCCGATTGTTAAGGAGGTGCTATAAGGTTATGGAAGTTGAAATAAAGTTTGGTAAGGCTTCAAAAGAGTCTTTTAAGAGGGATAAGCTTTTGAAGGCTATATATAAGAAGTTTAAGAATTCTCTTTGGGAGAAGTCTGAGAATGGGTATAGGGTTTTTATTTGATTTTTTCCCTAAGATATACTGAAAATCCCCATAGACTAAGTAGCGTAAATGAAAATATAGGTATTGAGATCTTTAGGGTTAGTTTTAAGAAAGAAAGCTAATTTTTAATATCATTTATAGTCATATTAAGATTATTGACTTGTTGATTAAGTATGATTATTTCCCGATTGGCAATAGTAATATTTTTACTCTCATATAATTCTTTATAGTAAGAAGAAAGATTCATATAATAACTTAAATTCAATGTTAAATTAGTATTGTAGCTGTTGCAGGTAGTTAACTCAGTCTGATAAGGAAGAACCTCTTTACTACAATCCGTAGGTTGTGGAATTTCTGCATTTACAATCCCCAAGGTTGTAACTAATAATATAAATCCAATCAATATGGCTACTTTTTTACCCTCACCCATCTAAATTAAATAAAATGCTTGTATATAAACGGTTCGGAATTTCGGACATGTAATATACCCGAGAATATAACGCTCCCACCGGGATTCGAACCCGGGTTTCCACCGTTCTCCGAAAATCTTAGAAAGTCTGAACTTTCAGAGATTTGCAGTTGCTCAAGAGAGCAAAGTTGTGGTCTCATCGACATTAACTCCCTGCAAAACTTTTCAGTTTTGAGAGGGTGGTGTCCTTGACCGGCTAGACTATGGGAGCTTGGTTATAGAAATGTAAATTGGTTTAAAAATCTTTATAATTGAGATATTAAAACTAAAACTTCCAAATACCGTTTTCTTGAACAACTTTTCCATCAAGAATGATTTTTGCATTTTTCATGCTTTTTACAATATCCCAATGGATTGCGGAATCATTTCCACCGCCATTATCTTTGTAAGCCATTCCTAGAGCTAAATGGATTGTTCCACCTATTTTTTCATCAAATAAAAGATTTTTTGTGTATCTGTTTATCTTTGGATTCATTCCAATTCCAAATTCACCTACATAGCTAGAGTTTGTATCTGTTGCGAGCATTTGTTTTAGAAAATCTTCATTTTTATCTGCTTTTGATTCTATTACTTTTCCATTTTCGAATCTTAGAAAGATTTCTGAAACTTCTTTTCCTGATTCAATTGCAGGATATTCAAATTTAATCCAGCCGTTTAAACTTTCTCTGACAGGGGCCATGAAGACTTCTCCTCCAGGCATGTTCTCTTCTCCTTTATCTGCTTTTGCAAGATTTCCATGAATGTCGAATTTTAAATCCACACCTTCTCCTAATAGCTGGACTTTCTTTCCGTTTTTGAAGACTTTTAGAACTTTGTCAATTTGCTTCCCTAATTTTTCCCAGTCTTGTAAACAGGATGCGAATACAAAATTTTCATAATCTACCAAATCCATTTCAGCTTCCTGGGCTAGAGCGATACAGGGAAATCCAACTGTGCATCTTAATATCTTGTCTTTTTCATTTACAATATAATTGCTGATTGGTCTCGTTATTTTTGCTCTTGCTGTTATTTTTGCGGGATTGCAGGATGATAGTTCTTTTGTATTTGTTTCTGTGTCAATCCCAATATATTTTTGTGCATTTTTAACCATGAAGTCAAAGTGTTCCGGGAATTTTTCAATTTGCTCTTTATTTGCATGTTTGTAGAAAAAAGAAGATAAGCCGGGAATGTTTACCCTTAGGATTGGGTGAGCTCCTTTTAGGATTACTTCCTTGTATATTGCTGATATAAATTCACTTGCCTCTGTTCCTCCTGATATTACAACATTCTCTCCTTTCTTAACTTCGAGTGAGTAATTCACTAATAGTTTTGCAAGTTTTTGCGTTCTTATATCCATGTCAATTATCCAGAAGCAGTCTGGTGCCGATCACCTTATTATTTACTGTTTATATATGTTTAAAAAGGTTTTGGGATGCAAATAGTTTTTGCAAAAGCTTTAAATAGTTTTTATTGTTTGTATCTTTACTATACTCCCTGTTGATCTTAATCGATCAACAGGAACTTTTTTAAAATGAGTGACAAAGAAAGATGTGCTATTTTTATAGACCGGGGATATTTAAGCCAAGTTATTAAGGATCAATTTAATGGAGGTTCTGTGGATTATTTCAGAATGTGCGATAAGATTTGTCATGATTTGGGATTGGAGAGACTAAGAACATATGTATATACTTGCTTACTGCTTATAAGAAAAAATAATTTAGAGGATATTAAAAGAAAGGCAAATGTTCAGAAATTTCTTAGTAAACTTAGAAGGCTTCCACGATTTGAAATTAAGCTGGGAAAACTTCAATGGATAGGTAATCAATTCAGGCAGAAAATGATTGATGTGTTGATGTCTCTGGACATTGCTACCATGGCATACGAAGAACAGATAAAAGAGATAATTGTTTTTGCAGGAGATTCTGATTTTATTCCTGCTATCAAAAAAGCAAAAGATTATGGGGTTGTTATACATTTATTTTATCATCGGTCTTCAGTACATAACGACTTACTCGATGAGGTAGACGAGATTCATGAAATAAATTTAGATCTAATAAATTCTTGCAAGATAAAATGAAAATATCTTGTTTATCATCTGGTTCAAGCGGAAATTGCTTTTATGTTTCTAATAAAGATAGTGCGGTATTGATTGATTGTGGAATTTCTTCAAAACAGGTTGAAGAAAGGCTTTCTATGATTAAGCAAAACCCTGAAAAGATTAAGGGAATTTTTATTACTCATGAGCATGGGGATCATACAAAAGGGGTAGATGTTTTTGCAAGAAAATTCAATATTCCGGTCTTTGCAACAAAAGGGACAATAAATAATTCTTTTTTAACTTCGGATAATGATTTGATATTTCCTATAAAGAACAATGAGACTCTTGAGCTTGGAAAGATGGAAATTGAAGCATTTTCAAAAGCTCATGATTGTGAGGATCCTGTTTCGTTTAGAATTAAAAATGGAAGAACTTTGTCCATTATAACCGATATAGGACATTCTTGCAGGAATGTAATTGACGCTGTTTCGGATTCTGATTTTTTAGTAATAGAGGCAAATCATGATATTGAGATGCTCAAGAATGGAAGATATCCTTGGTTTTTGAAAAACAGGATTCTAAGTGAGAATGGACATTTGTCTAACTATGACTCTGGACTTTGTGTCATGGAGCATGGCAAGAGGAAACTTAAGAATGTTGTCCTTGCTCATTTAAGCGAAAACAATAATACTTCTATTGCTGCTCTTTCTACTTTTTCGGGATTGATTAAACAGAGGAGTGACTTAAGGCCTAGATTGGGATTGTCTTTGAAAAACTCTGCGACTTGTTTGATGAAAGTTTAAATATCTCTTTTTTGTTTATTTGTCATGGCTGATGAAGTATTATATGCAGTAGATGAAATGTTGAGGCCTTGGTTATTTGGAGCACTGAAAGATAAGATAGATATTGTCTGTGTTGGAGATAGTATAACTGGGTGGAATAATTCTGGTAGTTCAGGGGATTGGCCATTTGTTACTTATCCAGGTCTTTTGCATGGGATATATCAGGGCTTGAGAAAAAAGTTAAGGGTTGTAAATTGTGGGATTGCCGGAGCATTAAGTTCTGCAGGGAGTGCATTGGTGGGCGAAGGTTTAGAAAAGTTTCCTAATTCTCAATATTTTGTAATAGGCTTTGGAGCTAATGATCTTGGAATGGGGGGAGGAGTTAGAGAGACTAGTGAAGGGATAATTGATAATCTCAGGGAAATGGTTAGCTGTGTTAAGGGACGAGGAAAGATACCTCTTTTGCTTAATGTACCTCATTTGGATGACTCTTGGTTTTCAGGAGATGTTGCAGATTATGCCCGCGAAAAAAGAGATTATTATAATCCTCGGTTGAGGGATTACTGTTTGGGAAATGGAATAAAACTTGTGGATATTTGTTCAATACTTGGTAATGGTGATTTTGGGGATGGTCTTCATCCAAATAGTAATGGAGCAAGAAAGATTGCAGAGCAAGTCTTCTTAGCTTTGAATTCTTTTAGTGTTTAACCATTAGAATTAAATAATCGTTTAGCCTTAAAAATACATGGAAAAAGCTCAATTGTTGGACGAACTGAAGGAGAGATTTGCGATTATGAAAGCAGAGCTGGGGTTTAAGTCTAGCTTGGAGGATTTGAATAATATTTTTTTTCTTGATGATTTTGTGATTAAAACTGAATTTGTTTCTAATAGGTTGTCAAGGCAGATATGTTCGAGAATTGTAGAGACTTATATGAACTGGAACAATTATCTTCATAGTTTAATTATTGCTAACCCCCAGAATATGATAAATGTTACGGAGAGTAAGGTTTTTAATGATGAAGAACGAGTAGAAATAAGGAAACTTATGACAAAAGCAATGGCGTTGGTAAGCACTAATACTTTAGTTGGTTTGACAAAGGACAGAAAAGCAGAATCTAAGTTTATTGATGATTCTGTGAGCTTTTGGGTTAGTGAATTTGGAGTTAAAGTTGAAGAGATCATGAGAAAAGTAAATGATGGGTGGAAAGAGAGGATTGCAAAATCATAAATTTTGAAAGGAGGTGATGAATGATAAATTTATTTTTACAGGCGGCAGGAATGGGTGATGATGTATTTGGAGGAATGGTTGCAGGAGGAGCATTAGCTGGTTTAATCGGCTTTATTGCAGCTTTTTTTGTATTATTTCTACTAATAGGGATTGGGGTTTATGTCTATAGCTCCTTTGCATTTGTAAGGATTAGCAAAAAAGCAGGACTATCAAGTCCGAATATAGCTTGGATTCCTGGAGTTGGACCATTAATTAATGCGTTTAGGATTTCCAAGATGCATTGGTGGCCATGGCTTCTTTTGATAGCATACTTTATTCCGATATTGAATTTTTTTGCAATGATTCTTTTTGCAGTATATTCTGTTATCTGGATGTGGAAGATGTTTGAAGCGATTGGAAGACCTGGTTGGTGGATATTGCTTGGTTTAATACCTTTTGCAGGCGGAATTATCATGCTTGTTTTGATTGGAATTGCAGCTTGGGGGGAGCCCGAAACAATGAAGAGAAATGCTCCAATGAGAACTGCTGTTAAAAAGAAAACAGTTAAAAGAAGAAGATAACCATAATTAAATTTTTTTTATTTTTTCATTAAATATTTAAACCCTCAAACCATTAAAGTTTATGGTAGAGGTGAAAGAAGAGGTTCATAAGATTTTTCATTCAAAAAGAACTTTTGGGCAGAGGGCAGCGGATTCTTTGACAAAGTATGCGGGAAGTTGGGGTTTTATAATTTTATTTTTTGTTTTCCTTTTAGTGTGGATTTTGATTAATGGTTATTTTCTTGTTATGTATCAACAAGGAAACCCTTTTGACCCTTATCCATTTATTTTATTGAACTTGGCATTGTCTTGTTTAGCTGCGATTCAGGCGCCGATAATTTTGATGAGCCAGAATAGGCAGGCTGAGAAAGACAGGAGAAAGGCGGAGTATGATTATAAGGTCAATGTTAAGGCTGAGAAAGAGATTCAGGAGATGCGTGAGCAGCTTAAGAGGATTGAGAGAAGGTTGAGATAGGGTAAGTAGTAATCTGTTTTTACTTTAGCACTGCTGGAGAATAGTCTGTACATTCTGGAGTTATTCCAGTACAATTAACACATTCTTTTCTAAGATAATATTTCAAATGAGGGGTATACCTTAACTCATAAGCTGTTTCGCATATGGGTTGGCTGTCATCTATATTTTCTGGTTGGGGATTAGTTCTTATTAGAAATTTCATGATATTTAATCCAATATAGCTTTAATTCTTCTTACACCTTGAGAAGATGATTCTTCTTTTGTAATTTTGAAATGTCCTAGCTCTGAAAGATGAGAGACATGGGGGCCTGCACAAATTTCTTTGCTGAACTTTCCAATGCTATAGACTTTAACTTTGTCTCCATATTTACTGTCAAAAATGCCTTGAGCGCCTTGTTTTTTTGCTTCATCAACAGTCATTTCTTCAACTTTAACCTTGAGATCGTTTTTTATCTCTTTATTAATTAAGTCTTCAATTTGTTTTATCTCTTCTGGAGTTAGTTTTCTATCAAAATTAAAATCAAATCTTAATCTTTCTGTGGTAATGTTGCTTCCTTTTTGGTGGATGTCTAGATTTTTTAGAACCATTCTTAGCGCTTGGTTTAATAAATGACATGCTGTATGAAGGCGAGTTGTTGCTTCGCTGTTGTCTGCAAGACCTGATTTGTACTGGCCGGCTGATGCTGTCCTACTTAGCTCTTGGTGCTCTTTGTTTGCTTGTTCAAATCCTTTTAAATCAACTTTAATGTTTTTCTCTTTTGCTAATTCTTCAGTCATTTCTATTGGGAAACCATAGCTTTGGTATAATAGGAATGCTTCTTTTCCTGAAATTGCTTTCTTGTCTTTTGCAACTTTATCGAATTCTTTCATTCCCTGTTCAATCGTTTTCATAAAGTTATCTTCTTCTTTTTTTAATTCTAGGAGGATTTGGCCTTTGTTATCCTGTAAAACTTCATAGTCATCATAAATCCCAAAAACAGGAATTGCAATGTCTTGAGTAAAGTTTTCAATTCCTAAAAGTCTTCCATATCGTATTGCTCTCCTTATTAGTCTTCTTAATACGTATCCTCTTTCTGAATTGCTTGGAACTACGCCGTCTGCAATTATAAAAACAGAAGCTTTAATGTGGTCTGCTATTATTCTCATTGCTTTTTCATTTCCTTTATATGTTTTTTTTGAAATTTTTTCTATTTGACTTATTATTGGTATCCACATATCAGCCAGATAATTATCTTCTAACCCTGTTAGTGTTGCAATTGTTCTTTCAACTCCTCCGCCAAAGTCAATGTTCTTTTGTTTTGCGAGATTGAATTTTCCCATATCCTCCTTGAGATATTGCATTAAAACATCATTTCCAATCTCGACCCAATTTTTATCATCTGGATTAAATGTCTTTGGTGCTGGTTTTGAATTAGTCTTCCAATAGAATTGTTCTGTACATGGGCCGCATGGTCCAGTGTTACCTGCTGGACCCCACCAGTTATCTTCTTCTAAAAATGCTATTCTGTCTTTTGAGATTCCTAAAGATTCCCAGGTCTTTGCAGATTCTTCATCTTTTTCTGCATTTTTATTTCCAGAAAAGCAACTTACTGCATATCTTTCTAGTGGAATACCGAGAATTTTAGTGTGGAATTCGAATGTGAATTGAATCGCTTCTTTTTTAAAATAATCTCCTAACGACCAATTACCAAGCATTTCAAAGAGAGTATGGTGGTAAGTATCGCCTACATCTTCTATATCTCCGGTTCTAATACATCTTTGAACATTTACAAGCCTTTTTCCAAGTGGATGTTTTTCTCCTAGAAGGAATGGAACTATAGGGTGCATTCCTGCCGTGGTAAATAGAACTGTAGGATCGTTTGCAGGGACTAAGGAAGAGTTTGGTATTTCCTTATGTCCTTTTGATTTGAAAAATTCTATATATTTATTTATTAATTGTTTTCTGTTTATTTTCATATTTTGAATAGGTTTGCTGGGTTTTTAAGAATTATGTATCTTAAGAAGATTGCCAAAACCCGGAGTCCAAATATCAGTCATCATTAAAACAGTATCAACGGACTTTATTACTTTTGAGAATTCTTTTTTTAAATTCTCAATTAGATTGTAATACTCTTGAAAATTTGAGACTACAAGTTCTATTTCTATTTGAGCTAGATTCCTAATAAAATACTGAATGTTTGGCAGATTTGAAGCGTATTCAAAAAGCTTTTTTTCGTCTTCTTTATTGTATCGCTCTAGTCTAATAATTGCTTTGTAAAGTTCGGAGCCTATAAGATTAAGATTAATTCCTGTCCTAAACTGAATAATAATTCCTTTTTCTTGTAACTTTTTTATTTTATTCGAGACAATAATCTCGGTTGATTTTACATTTTTAGCTAATTCAACAATGGATATCCTCGCATTATTAACGATCTCTTCTAATATTCTTGAGTCTAGTTCATCAATCTTGTTATTTACAATTTCTCCTGCAAACATTGTTGGTTTTTCTATCTTTCCAGTAAAATACATTTTTGGATACTGTTTAACATCAACCAGAATTCCATCTTCAGAATCAATGATAATATGGTTGAATCGAGAGATAAAATCATTTCTTAACTCATAAAAATCGTAATCATTTTTTGCAAAAAAGGAGAATATAAGGTCCCATGAGCCAGAACATTCTCCAAGCCAGTAAACCCTACAGGACCTATTCAAATAATTAAATAATTTTTCCTTTTCAGGAGGAATATTCCTTAATTTTACATAGATCTTATAGGCTTTATATCCTATTTTATGAGGATTGATTGCTGTATTAAAGCTTGTTATTATACCTTTTTCAACTAAATTGTTTATTCGGTATTCAACTGCTTGTCTTGATTTATTGACCTTCTTAGCCAACTGAGTTGATGGGATCCTACAGTTTTTGTCAAGTTCTGCAAGTATCTTTAAATCAATCTTGTCTAGTTTAATTCCATTTATATTATTCATTGTTAGCATAAACTATCTTAGATTTATAAATATTACTATTTATGCTCAAAAATCTGAAGAAACTTTGATATATCCGTTACTCTTAGTATTATTAACTTACAAGGAGTAACAAATGATAAACACAAATACACAACAGATGAAAGAAAGACTAGAAGCACTTCAGATTCCTATAGTTTACAATGTATTTCCACAAGATTTCCAATTAGATGTAAACGGATGGTCTTTCCCGGATGATAAGGATAAACCCACAATTGATGTTGAGCTTAGTTTAGAAGAAATAGCAGAACTAGAAAGTAAGGGGTTTTTAGGGAAGATAAATCAGGTTTCAGATAGATCATATCAAATAAAAAGATTAAGAACTTTAGACATAGAAATTGCTCCAGACGAAGTAATTGATGAAATGAATGCTTTGGCTGAAGAAAAAGATGCTTCAAGTTTAGATTTGCAATTGAAGTTTGGGAGATTATATAGAAAAACTTGTACTCAGAGGTGCCCTCATTGTTTTAATCAGGAAGATGATTTTTATGTAAGCAAGATTATTTCAGATCAAAAATTAATGAGGTGGGCTGAAACAAATGAAGTTATTCAAAAGGCCAAAAAATTAGGATTAGAATCTGTTAAATTTTTAGGAATTGGAGAATTTTTTAAGAATCCGAGATTATTCCATATACTCGATGAATTACAAGGAGAAGGAATTAAAGCAGGCATATTCACTAAGGGTTCTGCATTGGGAGATGATTTAATTGCAAGGAATTGTGGTTATGATGGAATTAATAATGCAGAAGACTTGGTTAAAAGGTTAGCAGGTTACGATAATGTTAGTGTACTTTTAGGTGCAAATTCATTTAATCCTCAACTACAAGATGAAATGGTTGGATGTGGTCAGGATTCACAATGTGTAAAAGACTACACCATTGCAAGAAATAAAGCATTGCAACTTTTAGTAAAATATAGATTTAATGATCCTTCTAAAGGAAAAAGACTTGCTTTAATCGCTGCACCAGTAACTCCTCAGGCAAGTGATGAAACTGTTGAGATGTACGAATGGGGGATGAGGAGAAACATTCCAGTAATTACAATTCCTACTATGGTTAGTGGGAAAGGAAAAAATGAATTAGAATGGTTGCTTAACCAATTTGAAACAGATTCTAATCTTGTAGATAGATTTGATCCCAAAAGAGAAATGACTCGGGAGAAAAGATATACTGAATGGCTTACTGATTTTTACACAGATGTATACTCTAAAGCAATTGATATGGGCATAACTACTATAGAGAAAATAAATCTGGACGGAATTTCGGGATATGCAGGAACTGCTCAATGCCAGCAAAAGCAAAATGGAATGTATCTTAGATTGCCCGGCACAGTTCAAGAATGTCCTGGAAGATGTGTAGGGGCAGAAATAACTGGAGATATAAGAAAAACAGGACTATTATCTACTTGGATTGGAAGTCGAAATTATGATAGAAAAAAAGATTGTAATTCTTTATGTGCTGTAAAGATGAAAGACTTAACTGGAAGTGGAGAAAAACCTTGTGATTGTTGTGAAGTCTATGAGAATGTAGGTTCAATGCCTCCTGAGTTAGGTTCAAGAGTCATAGAAAAACTAAATCAAAAATATGGGACAAAATAAAATGACAAAAAACTTAAGCATATTATTGGGAGATGATGAAATGGGTCCAGCCACTCAATCAGTTTTTGAACAAGAATTTACTCCAAGATTGCAAAGAGCACTTCCAAATTATCAGATTAATTGGCATTATGAAATGCTTCCTCAAAGGGTGATTGATGAAGCAAGAACTGGGAGATATGATTTAGTTGTGACTGATTTAGATTATTCTGATTTTGGAGACAGAAGTCACAAAGATGGATATCGAATAATTGACGCGGTTTGTACAATGAATCCAAAACCACTACTTATTCTCTGCACTTCAACAAAAGATAATCCTGAAATGGAACAGAGGACAAAAGGAAAGATTAATTTTAAGGTTGGCGGGGGAAACAATCATAAGTTTTCAGATTTAATTGATAAACTAATAGAACATTTTCAAATGAAAGAAGGTAATAAATAAAATGGCAGAAGAAAATCTTGAAGAAGAAGTAGAAGCAAGAATCTATAGGGGCAATCGTAGTGAGTGGCCATGGAACATGTTTGAAAGAAAAGTATTTATAAGATTTCCTGGAAGAGTGATGATTGAGTATAAGGTGACTGAATTTAGGGATGACGCAAAAGATAAGGCTCATCGGCAACTTGGAGAACTTGCAGATTTAAAGCAACCGCCCCATGGTTTATTAAGAACGGCGGAGGCCGATGCGTTTGGTGTTTATAGAGATGATAAATTTTCTGAAAAGAGAGAAGACAAAGATTTATTTTCTTATAGGATTAGTCTTATTGGTACAAGTACAAGCGCGGTTCTGATTGCAACCCCAAAAGTTCCAAAAGATTTAGTAGATACTATTGAAAGGGAATATTTTGGTAAGGTTTCCTCCTCTCTTGATTTAAGACATGCGATAATTTCTGTAGCAAATCAATCAGTTATTCAATCATGTAATCGTGTCCAGACTTTATGTAGAGAAGCAGAGAGTGGAAAACTCGCCCCATTGATTAAAGCAAATATCTTTAATGCTTATTATAATTTTCCTGCTATAGCTGCTGCTGAACAGGTTATGTCTACTGCTATATCCGATTATGAAAAAAATGCTGTTGAATTTGTCAAAGCAATGAAGCAGTTACATGATTGCTATGCTGCTATGTGGTTAAGGAAGGCGCTAGGGAAAGCAGATGATAGTGGAAGTTTACCAGAATATTACGGAGTTTTAGATAAAGATTAAAGAGAACCAGGAATATTTTACTTACCCATTCAATCTCTTTAACTTATCCTGGATTTCTTGAAGTTCTTCATCCACATTAGCCATTCTTCTGTCTTCCTCTGTGAAGACAAACTTCTTTGGATGAAACTCTTTATGGGTTTCGTGATGGGTTTCTCTTATTAACTTTGTTTTAGGCATTTCTGGAAGCTTTTCATCCATCTTATCAAAATTATCGTTAAGGTCTTCAATAATGCTGTTTAATTCTTGCTTCAGTTTGTTTTTTTTATTTCTTAATTTTTGAATTTTGTATAGTTGTTTAATTAAACTAAGAAGTGCAATCTGGGTACTAAGCAAAAAAGTATTTCCATTTTTAAACTCTTCAGGTTCCATGGAGATATACAGTTTTTCGTCTTTCATTTTTTAGATTCAAATTTTTCCAAAAATCGTATTATCAATTTGAATTAGTCTGGATTTGATTTCTTCTAAATTTCTTGTCCAATCTTCTATTTCTTTGTTCTCTTTTGCGCTAATTTCTTTTATTCTACTGATAACGTTGTCAATTTCTCTTATTTTTTTCTTCATATCTTCAAAATCTTTTTGAGCTGCTTGAAATTTATCAACTCTTATAAATATCGGACTTTTTGATGCGGGCATCATTTGCATTTGATGTGTTGGTTTGTCTCTCTCAATGTTTAATTCTGGTATCTTTTCAGAAGCAGAATCGCTGAGGGACATTGAATAATCCCTCGGCAATTCCTCGACTATCACCTCGTCGTCTCCAGAAGAGTATGAATCATCAGATGAAACAGCAGATTTTACTATATCACGATTAAAATTTTCACTTTTATTAGATGAAGGGAACGATGGAAGTTCATTTAATGCTCTTTTAGGGGGTTCTGGCAATTCTGGGAGCTGAGAAATTCGAGGAATTTCGGGAACTTTTTCTTTTTTTGTAAATAGGCCCATAGTTACTTTTGAGGAGTTTTGTTTTTATACCTTTATATTAATTTAAAAATGACGACAAAAAAAAGCGAAAAGTATTTAATACGATTATTTTAAAGTTAATAATGGTAACTTCTAAAAAAAAGATAACTTCTCAACAAAAGGCTACATCTACTCAAGTTTCTAAGAAGGAACAAATAAGGCTTCTAGAGGGACTTGTTGAAGAATTAGCCGGGATTGAGTCTGGTAAGATAGTCGATATTTTATTTAATAAAAGAGATGTTAATGAATTCTTCATTGCAAAAAAGATGAATCTTACAATAAACCAAGTTAGAAATATTTTGTATAAACTTTCTGCGCAGGGTTTGGTTTCATTTATAAGAAAAAAAGATAGAAAGAAGGGCTGGTATATTTATTATTGGACTCTTGATACTGAAAAATGCCTCATCAAGCTTGAACAGTCTATCTTAGCTAAGATTGGGAAGTTTAATGCTCAACTTGAAAAAAGAGAAACAAGGAGATATTATATTTGTCCTTCTTGCCATATAGAAGTTAATGAAGAGACTGCCTTGGAACATAATTTCTCTTGTGAAGAGTGTGCGGAGATTTATGTTTTGGCTGATAATGAGAAACCAATTAAGGAAATAAAATTGAACATTGCTAAAGCAGAGAAGGGTTTAAAGATTATCCAGGTAGAGTTGATGGATGATAGGTCAAAGAAGGCAAAAAAGAGAGCAAAGACAGAAAAAAAGGAAGAAGCTTTGATAAAAAAAGAGAAAGACCAAAAAAAAGCCGAAAAGAAAAAATTGAGGGAGAAAAATAAAAAACCTGCTAAGGATAAAAAACAGGTTAAGGATAAAAAAATTACTAAAAAAATTTCTGTGAAAAAGAAAATAAACAAAAAGTCTAAAAAGAAGTAGTTTCTTCTATTTGAGAGTTAATATAAAAATGAGAAAAGGAATACTTTCAACATATACTGCTTGGATTATTATTGCTAATATTGTTGCGTTCTTTTTGTTTTCGATTTTTATTTCTATATATGGTGGGGATGCAGGTGTTTCTTATTTTGCACTTCAGCCCGCTTCTATTTTAGCGGGGCAAAAACTTTGGACTTTTTTAACAAGTATGTTTTTGCATGCGAATCTTACTCATCTTTTGGTTAATATGCTTTCGTTGTTCTTTATCGGAACTTTTGTTGAAAAACTGATTGGGAAGAAGAGATACATTGCACTTTATTTTGGTGGAGGATTAGTTGCAGGAGTCTTCTTTGTTGCCTTGGCGGGATTGTTTGGAAATAGCGATTGGGGCATGAGGATCTTTGGTTCTCCTATGACTTATGCGGTGGGGGCTTCTGGAGCTATCTTTTGTTTAGGTGGTTTGCTTGCAATTTTGACTCCTCGGTTGCCTGTGTTGGTATTTTTTATATTGCCTATGCCTATGTGGATTGCAATGATTGGGCTTATGGCTGTCTTATGGCTTGCTTCATTTGCATTTTCTGCTAATATTGGGAATACGGCCCATCTCGGAGGTTTAGTTCTGGGAATTGGTTATGGTTTGTATTTAAAGTATAAATATCCGAGGAAGACGGCAATGATTTCTAGGTATTTTTCTAGATAAATCTTATGATTGCATAATGTTTATATATAATCTTTATTTTATCAATTTATGAAAAAGGGTTTTGATTGGCTATCTTTAATTGTTTGGGTGATAATCATTTTACTTGGAGTTTATTTAATTAAAAAATTATTCTTGGGCGGATAATGAAAATTAAATGGATTGATATTGTTTTGATACTTCTTGGTTTAATGATTATTTATCAACTCTTGAAGAAAATATTTGGCGGAAGTTGGCAAACAGAAAGTATTATTATTGCTCTTCTTATGTTTAACTTGGGTTTAACTTGGAAAATTTGTATGAAATTAGACGGACATATTAATTGGCATAAATTAAAAGACGAAGTAAGAAAATATGAATAAGAAAAAAGACAATTTTTTTGTGAGAAATTATCTGGCCTGTTGGAATTTTTTAAAGAAAGCTGAGGAACATGTGGTTATTGCATTTGCTATTTTTTGTGCTTTTGTGATTATTGGTTTTGCATTGCCGATATGGTTTAATAACGAGATTTTTGATTTAATAAGGAATATGTCTGAGCAGTTTACTGGGCTAAGTTTATTTTGGACTATTATCAAAATATTTTTTAATAATATTCAAGCTAGTTTTTTTGCAATTTTTATCGGGATAGGGTTTGGAATTTTTCCCTTGATAACTGCAATAATTAATGGTTATGTCGTTGGATTTGTCTCAAGATATGCAGTTAATCAGCAAGGAATTTTTATATTGTGGAAACTTTTGCCTCACGGAATTTTTGAGATTCCAGCAATAATTCTCTCAATTGGAATTGGTTTCAAGCTTGGATTAGAATTGTTTAAACCGTTTAAGAAGATGAAGTTTAAGTATAATTTTATTGAAGCAATGAGGTTTTTTGCTTTTGTTGTTTTTCCTTTACTTTTGATTGCTGCAGTTATTGAGGGTTTTTTGGTTTTTTATCTTGGGTAAAAAACCAAAAAGTGATTTATACATTTTGGTAATGCTAATCTGTTTTTTTAATAAGATTTAGTTTTTAGAATATTCAAACATCAGATTAATCTATTATTAGATAATTTTTTATATTTAATGAAGTTATCTCTAATAGGTTAGTATTTTGCCTAGAGACTAAAAACGGATTTGATTATATATCATAAAAATTCTTTCAATGATTTTTGTTTTCCATAGTTCTTTAAAATCCAGGACATTTTTTTATATTTTTGAATTCCGGCTTTTAATCTTAAACTTGAAATTATCAATGCCTGCTCGATTGATTCTGGTTTTTCCATGTTTTCATTTGATGAAAACATTTTTTTCAGGCTTTCTCTTATTATTCCTACTCCCAAGGGTGCATAATATTCCTGTCTTTCCTCATGAAATACAATGGCTGTTGCTTGTCTCTTTATTGTTTCGAGGTATTCTGAGACGACAAGTCTGTCAGAGTAATAAGCACCAACGACATTAGAAGCATATTTTTTTCTTGGACTAAATCCTTCATAATCTTGCATGAATACATCGTTGCTTGCTTTTATTGACTCGTTCCAATTACTTCCTTGCATTGAAACTTCTATGACTTCAAAACTCCATTTCCCTGGAAGGAGTAGTACCTCAAAGTGATTTCCATTATAATAGTGATGCCAGAGCTGAATTTCATTTAATTCGGGATAGTATCTTATTTTTTCTAGGAGTTGTTTGCCGATGATATCGTCTACTGCTGTTATTGACCATCTTGTTGGGGTCATTTTTCTTTGTATCTTTACACCTAGGAGGCCAGATGCTAGAAGTTTTTGCAGATGGCTTGTTGGAATGTTTGATTTGTAAAGTTCTTGAATTGCGTTGACTGCTTTTATGTCATAATCTGAAGTTAGATAATCTACCTTTTTTTCTACTTTAGGGTTTTCCTGAAGGATTACTTTTTCAACAGGGGCTGGATTTGACATTATAGAAAATACTTTGCTTGGTGTAAAATTTAAGATAGGTTTCTTTTTTAGTAAAAATTCTGTTGAAACTGGTTTACTAGATAGAGCTAGTTCTTGAGTAGCTTGTTTTATTTTTGAGTTTGATTTAATGTGGGAGATTGAACGTCCGTAAATTAAACTGCCTCTTAACTCAAGTATCTGTTCTATGGAGAGATTATTGCTAATCCATTCTTCTGGTGAGGCGAGAATAGTCGCATTGTTAATGTCTTCAACTGGGGAAAGAATTCCAGAAAAGACATTAGGATAATTGGTTCTTCCTA
>CAYNAV010000005.1:0-6899 GCA_964395405.1 Candidatus Woesearchaeota archaeon
CTTATAAATCCTGCTGAACAATACTAATTATAGATAAATTCTATATCTTTAATTAAACAATTAAAACAAATAAAAATATAAAATGGAAGATATGCAACATCAAGTAATGGGGTATGATCGGGCAGCAACAATGTTTGCTCCTGATGGACACATCCTTCAAGTGGAATATGCAGAGAAAACGATAAGATTGGGTAGTGCTTCTATTGGACTAGTATGTAAAGACGGGGTTATTATTGTTTCTGACAGAAGGCAGAAGGATAAATTAGTTGTTGAAAGTTCTGCAAATAAGATCTATGAAATTGATGAAAATATAATGGCTGTGGCAGCTGGAATTATCTCCGATGCAAGAGTTTTGATAGATAGAGCGAGGGTTTCATCACAGCAACATAGAATAACTTATGATTCTGAACCAAATACAGAGACAATTGTAAAGGAAATTGCAGATGTAAAACAGCAGTTTACACAGTATGGCGGTGCTCGTCCATTTGGTGTTGCATTAATGATTGCTGGATTTAATAATGGTCCTTCATTATATGCGACAGATGTAACTGGAAATTATCTACAGTATAAGGCGAATGCAATCGGTGAAAAAGATGAAAAAATAAGAGATAAGTTGAAGGAAAAATATAAGGAAGGTATGACTTGCAGCGAAGGTGTTAAGCTTGTACTTGAAATTTTTAAAGAAATTCTTGGAGCTGAATATTCTATTGATAGATTTGATGCTGGAGTTATTAAGGCGGACAAGAAGATAAAAAAGATATCTGGTAAAGACATTGATAAGATTTAGTTAGTTTAGTATAATAAAGATTAAAAAGAGAGGAAACATTAATAAACAGAACTAGTTTTTTATAATCATGACACAAACAACAGCGAGAATAACAAAACAGGGAAAGCATTTTGAAATCTTGGTCGATTTAGAAGAAGCTTTGAAAGTTAAGAAAGGTGAAGGAAATATTAGTTCTGCAGTTTTGACTGATTCTGTTTTTCACAATCTCAAATCAGGAGAACATGTTTCTGAGGATGAATTAGAGAACAATTTTGAGACTTCTGTTTTCTATGAGGTTTGTGAAAAGATAATCAAGCAGGGGGAAGTTGTCTTGCCTACTGAATTTAAAAATGAAGAGCTAGAAAAGAAGTATAAGCAAGTTGTTGATTTTGTTGTTAAAAATGCTGTTTCTCCTGAAGGAAGACCTTACACTCCAGACAGAATTATGAAGTCTTTGCATGAAGCACATGTAACTGTAAAGAATAAACCAATTGATACACAAATTGGAGAGATAATCGATGCATTATCAAAAGTTCTACCTATAAAACTTGAGATGAAGAGCATAAGAATTGTTGTTCCGGCTATGCATACTGGGAAAGCTTATGGTATTTTAAAGGAAAACTTGGTGAAAGAAGAATGGCTTGGAAATGGTGATTTGAAGGTTGTTGTAAAGCTTCCTGCTGGAATTGTCATGGATTTCTATGATAAGTTGAATGGTGTTACTCATGGTTCTGCTATGACTGAAGAGGTTAAGGAGTGATTGGATATATATTTTCAAAGATATAAAGAATTAAAAAGAATTTTATTGATGATTTATCATGGGTGGCGACGATTTTAGACTAACCAGAAGGGCTGGAGATTTTCCAAGTATCTTTTTACCTTCTGCAATTCAAAGTATTAGACCTTACTTGAGAAATGTTTATGTTGAAATCCATGTACCTATTGGAAGAGGTCCTTATTGTGAAGCTAGATATGACATCGTTGATGCTGCAAATGAAGACCATGTCTTAGAAGTTGTTAAAAAGAAATATGGCAAGGGGGCAAAAGTTAGATTTTCGATGCCTGTAGATGTTAGAGGATTAATTCTTGCTCTTAAAAGAGCCGATGAAGATATTAAGCAGGCTAGATTTGAAAGAGGAATATTTGAACTGCCAGGGGTAGGTTGGGGAATGGATAGTATCAGTTTAGGCAAACCAGCTACTCAAACAGGAAATAATAAAACTTAGATTACTAAAAACCTGCCAAAAACCATAGAAAACTTTTTAAACCCATTTTTACTCAAATCCTTGTAAAGAAAAGAAAATGGGTAGGAGAATATTATTATATGGCAGAGAAAGAAGAAACTTCTAGAAAGATTGTTGTTCCAGGTGAAACTATTGTTTCTGGTGATGAATATCTTCCAGGCGATTCAACAAGAAGAGATGGGAATGATATTGTAGCTTGTAGGTTTGGATTATCTGATGTGACTGATAGATTAGTAAAGATTATACCTTTATCTGGTGTTTATTATCCTCGAAGAGGAAATTCTATTATTGCAACTGTTATTGATATTACATTTAATGGATGGTTACTTGATTTTGGAGGAGCTCAAAATGCATTTTTACCTGTTGCCGAGGTTCCAAGATATATTAATAAAGACGAATTAAGAGATCAATTTGATTTTGGGGATGTTATTCTTGCAAAAGTATGGGGTGTTAAAGCAAAAGGTATTGATTTAAGTGTTAAAATGAGGGGATTTGGAAAGCTAGGTGGTGGAATGCTTATAAAGATAAATCCAAACAAAGTTCCAAGAGTTATTGGGAAAGAAGGAAGTATGGTTAATGTTATTAAAGAAGCAACTGGATGTGATATTACTGTGGGGCAAAACGGAGTGGTTTGGATTAAAGGAAGCAATATTGATAATGAAATTAAGACTAAAAAAATAATTGAATTCATCTGCGATAATTCGTTTATTCATGGGTTGACTGAAAAAGTTGAAGAATTTATTGGAGGGTTAAAATAAAATGACAAAGTCAAGTTATACAAAGAGAACGGATGGAAGGAAGTTTGATGAAACTAGACCTATAAAAGCGAAAGTTGGAATTGTTCCTTCTGCTGATGGAAGTGCTATGTTTGAAACTGGTGGGACAAGGGCAATTGCTGTTGTAAGAGGACCAAGAACATTACACCCACAGCATATGCAGAACCCGGAAAAAGGAATATTAAGAATTAACTATGGGATGATGCCTTTTTCGGTATGGGAAAGAATAAGACCCGGACCAAATAGAAGAAGTCAGGAGATTAATAAAGTAATTGAATGGGCTTTGGCTGAATGCGTTGATTTAGATGCTTTTCCAAATTCTGTTGTTGATGTTTTTATTCAAATACCTCAAGCAGATGCTGGAACAAGAGTTGCTGGACTAAATGCGGCTGTTATGGCTTTGGCTCATGCTGGTGTTCCAATGAAAGAAATGGCTTCTGCAATTGCTGTTGGAAAAATTGATAAAACAATTGTTGTTGATGTTGATAAAGAAGAAGAAGACTATAAGGAAGGGGAAGGTTCTACGGATATTCCTATGTGCTTTTTATCCAGGTCTGGAAAACTTGCGTTATTGCAATTGGACGGAAAGATTTCAATTCCAGAATTAAGGGAAGCACTTAAAATGGCTAAAGAAGCATGTAAAAAAATAAATGAAATACAGATTAAAGCATTGAAAGAATCTGCAGGAAGTGAAGAATGATGCCAACAATACAAAAACAAAGAATAATTGAATACTTAAAAGAAGGAAAGAGATTTGATGGAAGACAACCTGAAGAATTTAGGGATATAACCGTTGAAATGGGTCTTTCTAAGAATGCCGAATCTTCATGTTCTGTTAAGTTTGGAAAAACAGAAGTCTATGTTGGTGTTAAACTTGAGGTTACTGAACCTTATCCAGATTCTCCGAATAAAGGAAATTTTATGTGTTCTGCTGAATTAAGTCCTTTAGCTTCTGAAAGTTTTGAATTAGGACCTCCAGGAATCAATGCTATTGAATTAGGAAGGGTATTGGATAGAGGAATAAGAGAATCAGGATTTATCGATTTTGAAAAATTATGTATTAAAGAAGGGGAGAAAGTATGGCAAGTATTTTTAGATATTATCGCAATAAATGATGACGGTAATCTAATGGATGTTGCTGGGTTGGCAGGATTAATTGCTTTGGCTCATGCGAAATTGCCAGTTTATAATGAAGAAACAGGAAAGCCTGAACATGAGTTGTCAGATATTGATTTGCCTTTGAATAAGGAAGCAATGGCATTTAATATGACTATTCATAGTATTAATGGTGTTTTGATTGTTGATCCTTCTGTGGATGAGGAAGAACTTTCAGATTTCAGAATTTCCATGGCTATTGCGGATAATAATGGAGAACCAAGAATTACTGCAATGCAGAAAGGTAAAGAAACTGCTATAACTGAAGGAGAAATGGAAAAGATTTTAAAGCTTGTTGAGGATAAACATAAAGAAATGTTTCCTAAAATTTCAAAATTGGTGTGGGGTAAATAAATGGCAATAGAATTTTCAAAATACGAAAGAGCAAGGATTCTTGGAGCAAGAGCATTGCAGATTTCAATGGACGCTCCTTTGCTTTCAAAGATTGATGATGATTCTTTATCTAACTTAAGTTATGATCCTCTGAAGATTGCTGCACTTGAACTTGATTCTGGTGTTTTGCCAATTTCTGTAAAAAGACCAATGCCTTTAAGAAAAGAAGAGAAGCTTGAAAAACTTAAGATTGAAGAGGGTGCTAGTGATGAAATGAAGGAAAAGATAGAACAGAAAGAAGAAAAGGAAATTCAGGAAGAAGGAGAAATTATGCAATTGGCAAATCCTGAAGATGAAGAATTAGAAGGCGAAGGTTTTGGCGAGAGTTCTAGTGGTAGTGAAGAGTTAGAGTAGATTTTCTAGTAATTCTTTTTGTATCACTCAGACTGTGATGACTTGTTGAAGAAATTTTTGTATTACAGGGGTTATTTTTTAGTAGAGTAAACTTTATAACTCCTTTAATCCTATAAATATTATGTTCATAAAAGAGGTCAGATCAAAGATAGTTAGAAATTCTAGAAAAGAAAAAACTATTCAGGTGATGATTAAAACATATAAAGGAACTTTTGTTTCGTCAGCGCCGTCTGGAAAAAGCAAAGGAAAATATGAAGTCGAAAGTTTTAATGAAAGAGGAGTCAAAAAAAGTTTAGAGCTTTTGAAAAAGTTCTCAAAAATGTTGAATGAAAAAAGTTTTGTAATTAAAAAATTTGATGACCTGCGGGAATTTGAAAATAAAATAAAGGGATTTGAAAATTCTTATGGGGCTTTGGGTGGAAATGTTATTTATGCTTTAGAGACTGCTTTTTTAAAAGCTGCTGCAAAAGATAATAACAAGGAATTGTGGGAGTTTATTATTGAAGATAAGGGGAAGTTTAAGGCACCAATGCCAATTGGAAACTGCATTGGTGGGGGAATGCATTCAAGGTTGGTTAATGGAAAGAAACCTGATTTTCAGGAATTTCTTTTAATTCCCGATGAAAAGACATTTTCGAGAGCAGTTACAAAAAACATTGATGCTTATTACTTTGCAAAATCCTTGTTGAAAAAGCAAGATAAAAAGTGGATTGTTAAAGTTAATGATGAAGGTGCTTGGATGACTGGCTTAAGTAATGAGGACGCTCTAAAGGTATTAAAGCAAGTGGGAGACGAATATGGGTTAAGAATTGGGATTGACATAGCTGCTTCTTCATTTTTTAAAAATAAATATTATCATTATGAAAATAAGAGATTGATTCGTGACCGGGTTGAGCAAATTGATTATATGGAACATTTGATAAAAAAATATGATTTATTTTATGTTGAGGATTCTTTAGATGAAGAAGATTTTTCTGGGTTCTACCAGGTTACTAATACTTCAAAGCCTGCATTAATTGTTGGTGATGATTTAACAGTTACGAATCCAAAAAGGGTTGAGAGAGCTACGAGAGGAAAGGCTATTAATGCGATGATTATAAAACCTAATCAAATTGGAAGTTTGATTGATGTAAAAAAAGTTGTTGACATCTGTAAAAAACATAAAATAAAGATGATTTTTTCGCATCGAAGTGGAGAAACTATGGATGATGCTATTGCTGATTATTGTGTTGGTTTTCAGGGCGATTTTATTAAAACAGGTATTTATGGAAGAGAGAGGTTGATTAAACTGAGAAGGGTTATGGAGATTGAGAAGAGTTTAAAATGAAACTTGAAGAATTAGAAAAAGAGATTAAGAAAATAAAAAGCAGAAACACCCGTGTGGAAAGTGATAAGTCTTGGGAAACTAGTTTTACTCGAAGGATATTAATTGTTGTTTTAACTTATTTTACGATGGTTGTGTTTTTTTATTTTGCTAAACTTCCAAGACCTTTTATTAATTCAATTGTTCCCTCTCTTGCTTTTTTAATTTCTACGCTTACACTCAATTTTTTTAAGAAGTTGTGGATTGAAAGAGATAATATTAAAAGTTAAAATGATAGATATTGAAATGATTGCTGAACCCTTGGCTAGGGCTAAAAGACAACAAGGAACATGTGAGCATGGGCACGCAGGGGTTTTAGTCTCTTCCTGTTTTGCTGGAAGTAAGAGCCATTGTACTTATTACTGTTCTTCTTGTGGTATTACTTGGGATGTACCCGCCTCTTCAAACGATTTGAAAGATTTTTATGGTCCTATTTTAGGGGCGAATTTTGTTGAATCTAGATCCTGAAAATCAATTTCTTCTTAACTTGAAATCTGGAAGATTTTTAGAATGGTTATCTAATTTTCCTGACTGAAGACAATCCCAGCAAGTATGGCATGCACCTTTTTCTCCTTTTACAATCCCGGTGCCGTGGCATTTTGGGCAAATATGGTTATTTTCTACCTCTTTACCAAACTCATGATGAAAATTCGTTAATCTGCCCGCATTTAAGCATTCCATACAGGTTTTACTTGTTCCGTCCTTAAAGTAGATTATTCCCTTGCCGTCACATTGAGAACATGTGTTTTCCATGATGAGATGAAGTTTATCTGGTTTTTAATCATTATTGTGGTGGAAGGACAATCACAACAACCAACATCTTTAAAAACCCAGAAAACTGCAGATAA
>CAYNAV010000005.1:6999-36021 GCA_964395405.1 Candidatus Woesearchaeota archaeon
GAGACAGTTTTAACTCAGCTAGAGGATTATATCAAGACGGCTTCATATCTTGGGACTAAAGTTATTACGCCTACTATGAGGAAATATGTCTATAGAAGAAGATTAGATGGTCTAGCGATTCTTAATACTCTTATTGTTGATAAGAAGCTGAAAGAAGGAATTGATTTTGTAAAGCAATTTAAACCTGAAGACTGGACATTGATATGTAAGAGAGAGGCTGGATGGAGAGCTGTTAAAATGTTTTCTGAATTAACTGGTGTAAGAGTCTTTACAAAGAAATATCCGGCAGGGGTTTTGACAAATACAGAATTACCTAATTTTTTAGAGACTAAAATGATGTTCATTTGTGATCCTTGGCTTGATAAAAATGCCTTAAGTGATGCAAAGAAAGTTCATGTCCCTGTTGCAGGAATATGTGATACGAATAATCACACTACAAATCTTGATATTGTTGTTATTGGGAATAATAAATCTAATAAATCTCTTGGATTGTTTTTCTGGTTAATGGCTAGAGAATACATGAAACAATGGAAGATTGAGAAGCAATTGCCAAGTTTAGAGGACTTTGTAGGTGAACAATTAATATTAGAAGAACCTAAAAAGAAAAAGAAAGCAAAGGAAAAGAAAGAAAAAGATCTTAAGTCTGAGGAAAGCAAGATTGAGGAAAGAATGAAACAGTTAAGTGAAAAAGCAGACGAAGAAGGCACAGAAGTCAAGGTTGGCGAGGGTGCGAGCGAAGGTGTCTAAGTAAATGAAATTAAGACAGATTTTTAAGCTTGTAACTGCGATTGGAGAGAGTGTTCTGGCTATCCCTGTTGTTGGTGGTTTAATGATTATTCTTTCTCTTTGGAGCTTGCTTTTTGTTATGCTTGGACTTCATATTGCAACAGTTGTTCTGTATTCTAAAGACAAAAAGAGAAGTAAAGCAAATGTTCTTGGGATCGTTACAAGTGTCGTGGGATTTATTCCCATTGTAGGATGGATTATGCATGTTATTACTACAATTGTTTTATGGGTTAGTTTTTCAAGAGAGTTTTAGTTTAACTTATAACCTCCTTAATAAGAAGATTTAAAAAACTGAATGCTGTTAATAATGTAAAGATGGTGAATGTTGCAATTAATGGTTTCGGAAGGATTGGACGGTCTGTTCTAAAAATTTGTATTGAGAAAGGAATTAAGGTTGTAGCAATAAATGACCTGGCTTCTATAGAAAATTTGGTTTATCTTTTGAAGTATGATACGGTTTATGGGAAATATGACGGGCAGGTAGAATTTGAAAAAGATTTTCTAAATGTAAAAGGTAAAAAGATTAAAGTCCTTGCAGAAAAAGATCCAGAAAAATTACCTTGGAAAGAGTTAGGTGTTGATGTGGTAGTTGAATCTACTGGTTTTTTTACAGATAGAGAATCTGCTATGAAACATATCAAGGCTGGTGCAAAAAATGTTTTAATTTCTGCTCCTGGAAAGAATCCGGACATTACGCTAGTTGTTGGAGTTAATCAGGATAAATTAAAAAAAGAGCATAAAATAATCTCTGTTGCTTCTTGCACTACAAACTGCCTTGCTCCGGTTGCTAAGGTTCTAGATGATGAATTTGGAATCAAAAGAGGTTTTATGACAACCGCTCATGCTTATACAAATGACCAAGCAATTTTAGATGTTCCTCATAAAAAGCCAAGGAGGGGCAGAGCTGCTGCACAGAATATCATTCCTACAACTTCTGGAGCAACAGAAGCTGTTGCAGAAGTAATTCCCCAACTAAAAGGTAAATTAGATGGTGTAGCTTTAAGAGTTCCTGTCGCGTGTGGAAGTATTGTTGATTTTGTTGCTGAACTAGGTAAACAAGTGACTATTAAAGATATCAATAACGCTGTCAAAAAAGCTTCTTCTGGCAAGATGAAAGGGATTATAGATTATAGCGAAGACGAGCTTGTTTCTTCTGATGTAATTGGCAATTTTCATTCATCAGTTTTTGATTCTTTGTCTACTCAAGTCCTAGGAGAAAAAGGGAACTTTGTGAAAGTGTTGATTTGGTATGATAACGAGTTTGGATATAGCAATAGAATGGTTGATGTCATTAAACTGTTAAAATGAAAACATTGAATAGTTTCAATTTTAAAGATAGGACTGTTTTACTGAGGACCGATTTAAATTCTGATATCCTTAATGGAAAGGTGATTGAAAGTGAAAGAATAAAACCTGCTAGTGAAACAATAAATTTTCTGCAAGAAAAAGGGGCCAAGGTTATTGTTATGGCCCATCAAGGGAATCCTGGAAAGTCTGATTTTATAAGTCTAAAACAGCATTCAAAATTTTTAAATAAGTATGTAAAGGTAAAATTCGTTCCAGATATAATCGGGAAGCAGGCGGAAAAGGCAATCAAAGAGCTAGAACGAGGACAAACAATTTTACTTGAAAATATTAGATTTGAAGAAGATGAGTTTAATCCGAACAATCAGCAAAATAAAATTTTAAAATTTTTCTTACCTTTAATCGATATTTATGTGAACGATGCTTTTTCTGTTTGTCATAGAGAGCATACATCTATAATCTCATTTCCTAAATTTAAACCATCTTGTGCTGGGCTTGTTCTTGAAAAAGAGGTTAAAGCATTAAAAAAGATTTCCATAAAAAACTGCCTTTATATCCTTGGAGGAGCTAAACCCGGAGATAATTTAAAATTGGTAAAAAATAAAAATAAAATTTTAGCAGGAGGGATATTCGGACAGATGTGTCTTGAGGCTAAAGGAATTAAGTTTGGTGAAAATAATGAATTAGTTAATAAAAAAATGGCTAAGGATTACTCTAAGGTATTGGGAGATATAAAGAAAATTAAAAATAATAATATAATCACCCCAAAAGATTATGCCGTGGATGTTTCTGGAAAAAGAGTTGAATTTAATTTAAACCAGTTTCCAACAACTTATGTTATCTATGATATCGGTGAAAAGACAATCCAAGATTATAAGGAACAAATAATGAAGGCAAAATCTGTTTATATGAAAGGGCCTGTTGGTTTTGCTGGAAAAAAAGAATTTGCAAAGGGAACTTATGAAATATTAAAAATAATAGCTTCACAAACATCAAAAGGAAAATTGTTCTCTTTAATTGGGGGTGGGCATTTAAGTGATGCAATAGCAAAGTCTAAAATTCCAGCTTCAAAATTTTCTCATATTTCTCTTTCAGGTGGCGCTTTATTAAATTATGTTGCTGGTGAAAAGTTACTTGGATTGGAAGCGTTGAAATAATTAATAAAAATTTAATAATATGAAAATCATAATAACGAAAAACCATAATGAAATGTCCGGGAAGGCATTTCAAATCCTATTTAATCAGATAAAAAATAAACCAAATTCAGTGATAGGGTTTGCATCTGGAAAGACAGTAATAGGTTTATACTCGCTCCTTACAAAATCACGATTGGACTTTTCAAAGATTAAGACATTTAATCTTGATGAGCTTTACCCCATAAAGCGAGCAGATAAACAAAGTTATGATTATTATATGCACAAAAATCTGTTTAATAAGATTAATATCAATAAAGAAAATATTAATCTTCTAGATGGAAGCGATAAAGACGTAAAAAAAGAGTGTGCGAATTATGAGAGAAAAATAAAGGATAATCCTGTTGACTTGCAAATTCTTGGGTTAGGCGTAAATGGGCACGTTGCATTTAATGAGCCTGGCTCATTAAAATCATCAAAGACTAGACTCATAAACCTCAGTAAAAGCACACTAAATGTAAATAAATCTAAAATTAAAAAAGCTTTAACTGTAGGAATTTCAACTATTCTTAAATCAAAAAAACTTTTACTGCTTGCATCTGGAAAAAGTAAGGCCAAAGCAATTCAAGAGTTAGTTGAAGATAAGGAGAATATAAATTGCCCGGCATCCTTATTAAAGTCGCATAAGGATTTTACGGTAATTATTGATGAAAAAGCAGGAAGTTTAATAAAGTAAAGGTTCTTAGAAATAAAAAGAGGGGAAAATGAAAACAGAAGAGAAGAAAAGTCTTATTGATGTTGCTTATGAGAAGGCGAAAGAGGTAATAAACATTTGCTCAACTAAGCATGGTTTGTATGCTTCTGGAGGAAGTAAGGGATATAAAGGTGTTTGGAGTAGAGATAGTGTTATTTCAATGATGGGGGCAAGCTTGGTTGCTGATGAAAAATATGCAAAAAAATTCCAGGACCAATTTAGAAGAAGTTTAACAACACTTGGAAATAAGCAAAGTAAAAAAGGGCAAATCCCCAATGCGGTTCATGGTTGGGAGCATAATAAAGTCTATGTAAATTATCTTTCGATTGATTCAACATTATGGTGGATTATTGGACATTATATTTATAAAAAAAGATACAAAGACGAGTCTTTGTTTCATAGAGATAAAGAAAAGATAGAAAAAGCGATTAACTGGCTTTCTTTTCAGGATATGGGGGAAAATGTATTGCTTCAACAACCGCCAACAACTGACTGGCAGGATGCATTTCCTCATAAATACGGGCATACATTAAACACTCAGGCTCTTTACTATAAGGTTCTAAATCTAATGGATAAACCTGAGACTGCATCTAAATTAAAAAAGCATGTAAATCACAATAAAGAACTTCAGCTTTGGAATGGGGATTATTATTGGGCATATAGGTGGAAAAATCATAATAAGTATCGTGAGATTGGGGGCTGGTTTGACTCGCTTGGAAATATGATGGCAATTGTTTTCGGATTGGCTGGGAAAACAATAGCTAATAAGATTATAGACCATGTAGAGTCTAAAAAAATAAACAAACCATACGCATTAAAAACAATTTATCCCCCAATTAGGAAATCGTCTAAAGATTGGAAAGATTATTACCAGGATTGTGCAGCCGGAAAGCCATATAATTATCTTAATGGCGGAATCTGGCCTTTTATAGGGGGATTTTATATTCTCGCATTGATTAAGTTAAGGAAGTTTAAGGAAGCTGAAAAGGAACTAGAAAAGAATGCGGAGGCAAATTTAAAATCTAATTTATTTCCAGAATGGATTAATCCAATTGATAAAAAGTCGCATGGGCATTTCCAAGCCTGGAGTGCTGGAATGTATATTCTTGCTTATGAAAGTTTGAAGAAGAAGAAGGTTTTGATTTAATTGATATTTGATGGTTGTTCCAGCCCAAGTTTTTCTTTAATTACATCAAGCATTTTCTTGCTTGTAACCAAATAATCAAAGTTTTTTACTGTATGTTCTCTCCCTTCTTTTCCCATTTTTTCTCTAAGGTCTTTATCCTGCATTAACTTTAAAGTATATTCTGCTAAATCATCAATACTTGCTCGGTATGCAAAAGTTTTTGATGAATCGAATTTGATAATCTGTTTTGAACAGAAGCCCATCGATGGCCATGCTATTTCTTCATCTAGTTTAATTTCTTCTGCAACTCTTGCCAAAAATCCTGTCTTTCCATGAATAATTGTTTCGGCGGGGCCACCAACATTAATAGAAATTACTGGCTTTCCACAAGCCATTGCTTCTACCTGAATCATTCCAAAGCCTTCAATTCTTGATGGGGCAGCATAAATATCGCATGCATTAAGAACATTAACCATAAATTCTGGAGCGAATACATCGTCTAGAAAGATAATTTTATCTCTTATTCCCAATTCTTCTGCGAGAGCTTCTTCCTTTTCATGCCACTCTGCAGCACACTCGCTTGGCCAGGACTTACAGACATATTTCCAGTTATCAAACTGATCATTGATCTTTGCTAATGCTTGCATCATTTCCTGGGCTCCTTTTGAAGTAACATCTCCTCCGGCAGTTAGTATCAAGAGTTCATTATCTCGTACTCCAAGAATTCTTCTGGTTGCTAAAATTGTTTCTTTATCTTCAATTGGCTTGAACAAATTTGTATCAATTCCTATGGGCATGGGAATAATTTTAGAAACATCTACACCATCTCTTCTATAGATATCACGAACCCATTCGCTAGTTGTAAACATTAGTTTTAGTTTATTAAACTCAGTTTGATAATTTGCAACCCACCCATCAGCATTAAACCAGGGGACTACTTCTACTCCGAATTTCTGAGGTTCTTGAACAATTTCAGGGACATTGCCCCAAAAACCAATCCCAATTACAAAATCAGGTTTAAAATTTTTTAGATAAAATTCTTTTTGTATGCTTTCTTTAAAATGGCATGGGAGAACATCGACTCCGTGATGCTTTAAACCAAGGTATAGATAATGTCCCTGCAAACTCTGTCCGTCTGGCTCAACAGGGTAGGGATAAAATACAATACATTTCATTTTTCAAAAGACTCTGAATTTCTGCAATTCCTTTCTTCAAAACCACCTTGCTTAAATCCATAAATTTTTTTAATTATTTTCTTTTTAGTTGACCACTCCACACTGTCGAGATTTATAAATATACTTGCATTGGAGTTTGCATAACAGTCAAAGCCTGTATCTGTTCCTTTTGCTGGTTTTTTTAGATAAGAAAAGAATAGAAGAGTTTTACATTTTAATATGCCTGAACTGACAAGTTTTTTTACAGCGTTGTGGGTATCAATATGTCTTATATGTCCATACTCTCCGTTCTTGTTGTGGGTATAGATTTCATCGTATTCTCCTTCCACAAAGCTAAGGATTCTTTTTTTAATCTCTTCGGAAGGAATTTTATCAAGGGTTTCGTCTTCTAAATCAGAGATAAAACTTTTTGATTTGTATAATTTACATGCTTTGGCAAATTTTGGGGCTCTGTCCGGATCATTTTTACGACATAAACTAATAATTGTTGTATCCCACTTATCTCTATTTCTAAACAATAAACCCCCCATCCAGATAGTTTCATCATCTGGATGTGCAACAATCACCAATACTTTCTTTTTCATTTGAATCCAAAGATTTTTAATTAGATAAATCTTACTATTCGAGAGGTGAAAATGAAATTCGATGTTGTAACATTTGGTTCTGCAGTGATTGATATCTTTCTAGATACAGACATTGCTGAAAAAGGAAGATTTATGTATTATCCAGTTGGCTCGAAGCTTCTTCTTAAGAATTTAAGATTTGATATTGGCGGTGGAGGAACGAATACGGCTGTTGCATTTTCTAGATTAGGATTAAAAACAGGATTTGTAGGGAAAATTGGAGATGATGTTGAAGGGAAAAAGATTCTCTCTTGCCTAGCTGATGAAAGGGTGAAGTTCTTAGGTAAAACACAAAAAAACGAGCTGAGCGGTTACTCTATAATTTTAGACAGTAAGGAAAATGATAGAACTATTATGACTTATAAGGGTGTTAACAATCATCTGGCAATTGAAGATATAAAACTTAGAAAAATAAAAACAAAATGGCTCTACTTTTCTTCTTTACTAGAAAAAAGTTTTCAGACACAAGTTAAAACAGCTCAAATACTCGAGAAGAAAGGAGTGAAAATTGCATTTAATCCGAGTGAGTATCAGATTAAGAAGTTAGACTTAAAGCCATTATTAAAACTGACTACTATACTTGTTTTAAATAAGGAAGAGGCTGAGTTGCTTGCAAAATCTAAAGCTAAGTTGTTTAAGGAACTTCATAAACTTGGACCAAAGATTGTTGTAATTACTGATAAAAATAAACCGATTATGGCTTCGGATGGAATAAGAGAGTACTCGCTAAAGCCGCATAATGTTAAGGTTGTTGAAAGAACTGGTGCAGGGGATGCTTTTGCTTCTGGTTTTGTTGCTGGACAGATTGTTGGTCTTGACATGGTTAAGTCTTTAGAACTTGGTTTGAGAGAATCTGAATCAGTTATAGGACATTTTGGAGCTAAAAATAATTTAATTAGGATGAAGTTGAAATGAAAATCTCACTTAATAAAATCACAAGGAAAGGTAAAGCATTATTGCTAGCATATGATCAAGGACTTGAACACGGGCCTAAAGATTTTAATGATAAAAACGTAGATCCAAATTATATTATTAATATTGCAAAACAAGGAAAGTTTACGGGGATAATTTTTCAGAAGGGTATTGCTGAAAAATATAATGCTGAGATTAAAAAGTCTAAAGTTCCTTTAATTGTTAAGCTTAATGGAAAGACAAATCTTGTTAAGGGCGATCCAATTTCTAAACAACTTTGCACTGTTAAGGAGGCTATAAAGCTTGGAGCTGTTGCTGTGGGTTATACCATTTATATTGGGAGTATTCATGAGGATGATATGTTTCAGGAGTTTGAAAAAATTCAGAGGGAAGCTCACTCAAAGGGGTTGACAGTTATTGTATGGATTTATCCTCGTGGGAAGAGTATAAAAGGTAAATCAAAAAGAGAGCTTATGGCCTATGCGTGTCGGGTAGGACTTGAAATAGGTGCGGATATTATTAAGATACAGTATGATGGAAATTTTGCTGATTTAACATGGGCTGTGAAATCTGCAGGAAAAACAAGGGTTGTTATTGCTGGGGGGATGAAAACTGGAGAGGCGGAATTAATTAAGCAGGTTAAAGAAATTATGAAGTCTGGTGCTATTGGGCTTGCAATAGGAAGAAATATATGGCAGAGTAAGGAGCCAATGAAGATTGCAGATAAAATAAAAAGAGTGATTTGGGGATGAAGCCAATAATAGCAATAAACTTCAAAACATATAAGCAAGGCAAAGATGTTGTAAAACTTGCAAGAGCAATTGAAAATAATGATAAGGATATGATTATTTGTGTGCCTGCTACCGATATTGAAGAGGTTGCTAAAAAAACAAAGCTTAAGGTTTATGCACAGCATGTTGATTTTTATAAGGCGGGAAGGGCAACGGGTTTTATTTTGCCCGAAAATGTGAAAGCTGATGGTGCTAAGGGGACTTTGTTGAATCATTCTGAACATCCCATTGAATTTAATGTTTTAGAGAAAACAATTAAAAGATGTAAGCAGGTAGGATTAAAGGTAATTTTGTGTATAAGCGAGGCTAATAAAACAAAGAAATTCTTAAAACTAAATCCGGATATGATTGCTTTAGAGGTTCCCGAGTTAATTGCAACTGGAAAGTCTATTTCTCAAAACAAGCCGAAATCCGTTATGGAATTTTCATATATTGTTGGAAATTATAACATAAAAGAGCATAAACATATCAAACCCTTATGTGGCGCTGGAATTTCTGATAGTAAAGATGTCCGTGAGGCAATGAACTTAGGATGTGATGGTGTTCTCATAGCCAGTGCGATTACAAAATCAAAAAATCCGGGGAAATCAGTTAGGGAGATTGAGAAGGGGTAGATAGGCAAATAATAATATTCTACAAAAATCTCCATTCGCAAAGGCTCATTCACGATTTTTGTTAAGAAATTTAGTAATCCTGTAAAGAACATAATCATACCCTACATATTCTATCGAGAGTCGCGATTGTAGTCTTACTAAAAATTGCAAGGAAAGCTGGAAGCGAACAAAAGTGAGCGGAAGTTTTCACGGATAGGTTTTATAACAAAAACAATTTAAACACCAACCCCTTTTAATAAACATGCATCATGAGATTACTGCTGCGAGAAAAATAATTGAAGAAATTCCGGAGAAAGATAGAGGTCAAGTTGAAAGTATAGAAATTGAAGTTGGAGAGCTTGCTGAATTTACAGCAGAAGAATTAAAGCAATCTATCGAAGATTTAACTGGCTGGAAAGTTGAGGTAAAGAAAGTTATTTCAGAAATACAGTGTTCTTGCGGGTTTATTGGTCAGGCAAATATCTTAAACAGGCAAGGGCATATTTTAATTTATAATTGTCCTAAATGTAAAAGTTTCGCGGTTAGGCCACTAGTTGGACAGGATATCAAACTTAAGAGGGTTGTGTCTTACTGATTCATCTTAGATCTCTTTTAGAGTTATAGGCTTCGCTTATCTAAAGTCGACTGGCGTCTCCTAAATTAATTAAGTAATTATTAAAGTGACCGCGAGGGAGCAATTATTATGAAATAACTGAAGGTTACAGGCTCCAATATAAACAAAACCCATAAATACTAAATATTGTTAATAGAATCATGTGCCTATCAATTCCAGGAAAAGTGCTATCAATAGAAAAAGATAAGATAATTGTTGATTATGGAAGTGAGAAGAGAGAATCCAATTTTTCTTTGGTTGACGTTGTGGTTGGGGATTATGTTATTGTTTCAAACAAATTCATTGTAGCTAAATTAAATAAAGATGAAGCTGAAGGCTTTTTGGAGATTATAGGATGAGGGGAGATTTAACTGCAACGCAAATTTTTCTGTTATATGCTCTACCTGCTGTAGACTTCTGTATCCCGAAGGAAAGAAGAGAAGAAACAAGGCAAAGGCTTGAACGTGCACTTCAACACCCTGATGAAATCTCAATAGAAGAAATTGCAAAAACATTTCCAAGGGGGTTCAAAGAATTTCCGGAACTGAAACAGTTTACAAAACCCTTAGTAGTCCAGTATTGGGAAGTAGAACACAATAAGATAGTAGATAACTCTAACAGACCAGATTACGATAAAAGGTTATGCAAGGTCTATGAAACTGTTGTATCTAAGGTAGATTTGGATCAGGGATTTGTTAATACCTCAGATAATAAACTTATAATTCTTCCTAAGTATCATCATGACATTAGAGTTGGAGACAAAATAACAACTCATAAATCGCAAGTTGCAAGAATAAAATAAAAAATGAAAATCCTAATTTTCGGAAATCCACACCTAAAAGAGGATAATCTTGCTGTAAAGGTTTGTGAAAATCTTAAACAACAAATGCCTGAACTGGAATTTGGCGAGTTGAGCAATACATTCCAGCTTTTAAATGAGAATCTTGAAAATCTTATCATAGTTGATGTTGTTCAGGACTTGAATAAAACACAGATGATCAATCCAGAACAGCTATCAAACCAGAATATACAGACAGCCCATGATTTTGATGCGGGATTTTTTATTAAACTTACAAAACAAAAACCAGTGATAATCGGCATACCGCAGCAAGGAAATGTTGAGGAAATAACCGGAGAAGTAAAAGCTTTTATACTAAATCTCACTAAATAAAAAATGAAAGAGTCAATAAAAGAGGGATTAAGTTTTGGATTAACATCTGGAGTTATAACAACACTTGGAATGATTGTTGGGCTTAATTCTGGAATAGGTTCTAAGCTTGCTGTTCTTGGAGGGATTCTCATTATCGCGGTAGCTGATGCGTTTTCTGATGCTTTGGGAATACATTTGGCAAAAGAATCTGATAAAAAATCGGAACAAAGACATGTCTGGAGAGCGACAATAGCCACATTTATCTCAAAGTTTATAGTAGCATTGACTTTCACAGTACCTTTTTTATTCTTTAATTTAAGAAATTCTATAATTGTGTGTATTGTTTGGGGTTTGTTATTACTAAGTATCCTTAGCTACTCAATAGCAAAATCAAAATCAGAAAGTCCCTGGAAAGTAATATTTGAACATGTTTTGATTGCTGTAGTTGTGATTATTATTACAAATTATGTTGGGCAGTTGATTCCTAGGCTTTTTGGAAGTTTGTGAGGTTAAGAGTTTTATAAAATAAATACCGTTTTGTAAGCGCTCAGGGCTGTAACAGACTATTTGAAGATTATTGGACTATCAAGATATTTTAAGCTGAATACACTGTTTAAGTCAAGTTAAAAGATGCTTAGGCACTTACTAAAAATGATATGAACGGAGCATCCTGCCGAAGGCGGATGCGGAGTTGGGTGTGTGTTTAAGTTTGTTAAAATATCTTAAAGCAAAAATGATTTTATTATTGAAAGCAAAATGCTGCTGCCTGTCGGCTTTCGCATTTTTCCATAATTTTAGTAATATATAAAACTTGGCGAGACTTGTTATTGTTTAATTAGATTGTTGAGGGATCTTTGAAAGGATGGTATGGGCTTACTAAGAAGATTTGGCGAGCACGGGAGCGACAGGGGAGCGGAGTGCGAGCATATTCTAAAATTTTAATCCCAGTCAACCCTTAAAAAATGAGTAGAACATGAAAAACAAGGATCGTAGGCTCTTATTAGCTTTTCAATATCAAGAACAATTTTATCTTTTGATTCATGTTTTGCAAGGAGATTATCGACTAAATGTTTTATGTCAATTTCCATCATATTGAGGTTTTGGCAAGTAGGTGTGATTATATTGCAATATTCCACCACTCCTTGTTTGCTGATTTTGTATTCATGAAATAGAGTTCCTCTAGGGGCTTCAACGGCAGAAACGGCATGACCCTCTCTTAATTTAATCTCGCCTGTTCTTTCCTTTTTAAAATTATTAAAATTCTCTAAAAGCCATATAACTCGATTTGTTAAATATAACAGCTCAATTGCTTGTGCAAGATTATTGTCAAAGGGGTTATTCAATGGAAATTTTAATTTTTTAAGATATTGCTTGGTTTCATTATCAAAAAATTCTTTGTTATTGTTTAATCTTGCGATTGCTCCGACAACGTAGGGTTTTCCATCTTTCAATACAAATTTGGAGGTTGCATATTCTTTAATATTCTCATGTAAATGCTTTTTATAATCTTCATCATTAATTAAACCTGAAGCAGATTTTACTTTTCCTGAGATTGTGACATAGTCCTTGCTATATAATGAGAGATAATCGGCATCTCTTTCAAGGTTTTCTTGTTTTAGACTGGAGAAGAGATTAATTGTTTTTTTGATCAAATCTTTTTTTTCTTTTAATTCTTTTATTAGTTCTGAAAATTCTTTTATTTCTTGTTGTTTGAGATTTTCTTTAATGGATAAAAAAGGGTGTATCTCCCTACCTCCTACACATTCAACAATTTTATTTCCCAAGGTTATTAATGCCAGAGCGTTATTAATCTTGTCTTGATGTTTTTCTCCCAGTTGTAAGGCACTTTCAACATTGTAATAATCTGGAAGAGCCATGAAATATAGATGCGTAATATGACTTCTTATTCTTTCTCCGATCATTAATAGCTCCCTTATAGCTTTTTGTTGTTCACTTGGTTTTATCTCCAACGCTTCTTCTAATGCCTGGATACAGCAGACAGAATGTGCTGAGCTGCATATTCCACATATTCTAGAAACAATTTCCTGAACATCTTCTATTTTTTTGTTTAGAACAAGTGCTTCAAAAAATCTTGCACCTTCTGCTGCTTTTAATTCACATTTTTTAACTTTATTATGCTCTATTTTCAGGGCTAAGTGGGCGTGTCCTTCTATTTTACAAATGTGGTTTAGGTTTATTTCTTTTGTCATTTTAATTTCCTGTTCTTGTCAATTAATCCCTGAATATAAGGACTAAAATGCCCTTTATACTTTTTTTGGAATTCGGAGTCTTTCCATTCATCTCCGGTTATATTCTTTCTGCAATTTTTAGAACTACAACCACATGGAGCATTTAATGGATAAGGATCTCCTGTTGGGTAATCAAAAGTCAATTCTTCTCCTGCTTTGATATCTCTTCTTGCAGAAAGAGACCAGTTTTTGGTGAACCACAAATTTGGATCACATGAATGATTTAAATAAGCATCAGGAGTTTCAGGAGCATTGACATCTTCAACCCATTTATGGTTTTCATCATAATTAACTGCCGATTCTGGTTTGAATTTTCCTTCTTTGAATCCTTTTTTGAATTCTTTCATAGTCACGAGAAATCCTCCGCCCCACTGGATTATCTTTTCTCCTTTTTTTATTGGAACTTTTGCAAAGGATCCTTTTTGAGCTATAGAAGATTCTCTTACTTCAATTCGGGGGTCTGCCCAGTATTTTTTTGGTGGTTTTTTCATTTTAACCTCTTCTCCATATAAGCCATGCTCCTATCTTCTTTATACTTCATTTTTTTATAAAACTTAAATGCGCCTGCCTTTTTTTTAGCTGTAAGTCTAATAATGACAATTCCTTTTTTCTTATATATATCTTCAACGAATTCAACAAGAGCCATACCGATTCCTTTTCTTTGATGATTTGGCTTTAACCAAAGTTCATTGATGTAAGCCTTATTCTTAATTTCAGGAATATTATATGAAGCTATAAATCCAACCAATTCTTTTCCAAAAATAGCAACATAAAGTTCATTCTTAGAAAATTCGGTTATTTCTTTCAAAGCTCTTTTAATAGAATAATTTTCATTATATGGCTCCTTCGCAGATTCTTTCATCATTATCTTTGCTATATCATTAAAATCTTTCTTAGTTGCTTTTCTTATTTTCACTTCTCCAGCCATTTTGACTCCCCCTTTTCAAGTTCTTCGAATTGTATACCTGCAAATGTTTCAACCTTGTTATGAAAATCCTTATCAGTATACTCTTTATCTTTTAGTAGGGCAATGTAAGCTTTTAAGTTTGCATCTTTACATGGACCTCTGCAACCGTAACATTCTGTCCCATTGCTGGGGCATAGCGCGCCGCATCCACCTAATGTTATTGGACCAAGACATAGCTCTCCTTTGTCCAGAAGGCATACATTTCCTTTCTTCCGGCATTCAAAACAAACAGGATCAATTGGAAGCGTAAATCTTTTTCCTGAGGCAATTGATTTGAAAAAATCTAGGAGCTCTTGCTTATTCGGAGGGCATTGAGGGAGATAAAAGTCGACTTGGATATGTTTGTTTATTGGCATTGGGTCTGTGCTTCTAAGATGATTATATTTTGGATAGACAAATTTCATTGTTTTTTCTTTTGATAAGAAGTTCTTCATGGAGGGAACACCACCAACATGACTGCAAGCTCCTAAAGCAACAATATATTTCGTTCTCTTCCTTAATTCCTTGATTAGTTTAATGTCTTCATCAAAACAGACCGTTCCTTCAATAAAAACATAATCAAAATCTCCTTTATAGCTGTCTTGTTTTATCATGGGAAATGCTTTGACATCCACTAGTTTTGTTATCTCTTTGAATAGGTCTTCATATAAAACTGTAAGAAGACAGCCGGCACAACCGGATATGCCGTATATTCCTACTTTTAGCTTGGGTTTTTGGTTTTTGTTTGTCATTTTAACATCTCCCAAAAAAGAACATCAGTATGCCTTTTCTTCTCTTTCTTAATAAACTTAAATCCATTTTTTTCTAAGACTCTTCCTGAAGCTGGATTATCTTCATCATTATCTGCAATTATTTTATCAATCTTTAATTTATTAAAACCAAAATCACAAATTAGTTTTATTGCTTTTGTTGTAATTCCCTTATTCCAATATTTTCTTCCAATGGCATAACCTAAAGAAAATGTTTTCCTATCTCTTGAAGGTTTCTCAAGAACAATCATCCCAGCCCATTTTCCATTAGCAATAATAACAAACTCATAATAATTGTCTTTTTTATTTTTGTTAATAATCTTACTTAATTGATTTCTTGCATGTTCTAATGTTAAAGGATACTTATACCCTATAAGTTGTTTAACAACCTCTTCATCATTAAATACTTCTCTGAATGATTCTACATCTGAAATTTTTGGTTTTCTTAATGTGATTTTCATTTTAATTCGCAAATATACATCTTCATTTTAATATTAACTTTTTTATAATTATAGGGAGGTAATAGGTTATGTAGCTTAGCAATCTCTTTTTTATTAAATTTAATTGGAGAATCTCTTATTATATTCTCTGCAAGTTTTTCCTTAGAAGGATAAGAGTCATAAGTTTCAATTAAGCTTGTTTGTTTGATTTTGAATAGTTTGCTTAGGTTTTTAATGAAATCTTTTGAGAATACTTTAGCATCTTCACTAAGTTTCTTATTATTATTCCAGAAATAACCAAGAAGCCGATTGTACTGATTTCCCTTATCAATCCACCGGATTATGATCAGTTGCCCCTTAGAATTCAAAAGACTAGCAATTACTTTTAATTTTTCTTTAAAATTATCATAATCTGGCTGAGCAAAAACGACTATATCAAAATTATGCTCTTTAAATTTTTTAATATCTTTCACAAGATAGGTTATATTAGTCCTCTTTTTATTCTTCTTGCAATAGTCTATAATTTTTTTATCTTGGTCAATAGCTACAACTTCTTTGGCCATTTTTGAAATGGGTAAGGTTAATCTTGCAATTCCACAACCTACGTCTAGCACTTTTTTGTTTTTAAAATCTACACTTGTTAGTAACTTTTTAACTTCTATTTTTTCTGGATCAGAATATCTTAACCCTTCTTCCCATTCCTTTACTTGTAATGCCCATTTCTGCTTCATCTCTCCTCCTTAAGATATTTATCTAAGAAATATTTTGTCTCACACTTTCCAAACAATATTTTTAATGGAAACTTCCAGTTCTTCCTAAATTGGTCGATTCTTTCCTGATTTAAATTTCCATCAGATCTATAAAACTGTCCCCAATGACCAAGACTATAGAATTCGTTTTCCTTAAATTCTTTAAGGCTTTTGTTGAACTCTTTAGGCATAAACTCCTTAAATACATTTAGATTCCACATCCAACTTGCACTAAAAATTCCTTTTAGGTAAGGATGTTTTCTTTTAATAATTAAGGCTATCCTTCTTAACTCCGCTTTTCTTTTTCCAATTTCTTTTCCTTTTAATGGATTCTTCGGAATAGTAGCATTTGCAAAATGAATGTTTAGGTTGGTATTTTTCCATAAGTCATAGTTAAAACAATATTCTGGAGAGACGTGTTTGCAGATATTCTTAGTATAGTCTGATTTAAGAAATAACTCTGAGGAGATCTTGTTTATTTTTTGCTCGTTTAAGTCTTTAATATTTGTTTTTTTAAGATTAATCTTTAAGGTTTCAAAACTTTTTTTATTCAACCTTTGAGTAAATCTTTTTAATCCTGCATAAAAAACCAAAGAGTCATATAAGGATAATCTTTCCTTTTTTGCTTTGAATATTGAATATTCTAGTTTTAGTCTAGTAAGTTCTAACTCGGTGTTTAGTCTTCTAATGTCTAAGGGATTTAATTTATATTTTTCTGAAAGTTCTTTAATCTCCTGTTTCATTTTACTCTATTACTTGCCTCCTCATTCTCAAGTCTTGGTTTAATAAAATCATAGCGAAAAACAGGACCGTCTTTACATGTGTAAACATCTTGTATAAGGCAACGGCCACAGCTGCCCATTGCACACTCCATTCTTCTTTCCATGCTCCAGAATATTTTGTCGTTGTTTAAGCCTTTTTTGTTTAGAACTTCTGTAACGGATTTCATCATTATCTCTGGACCACAAAGAATTGCCATACTATTGCTTAAGTCTAAATCTTTTTTGCCTAGAACTTCATGAACGTATCCGTGTTTATCCAAGCAAATAGAGACATTAAACATTTTCTTCCACTTGCTGATCCTATCCATTAGCAGGATATACTTTTCATTTCTAAATCCGAAATAAATCTCTACTTTTCCAAAGTCCTTCCTATTTTGTGAGACATATTCGATCATAGAGGTTACTGGAGCGATACCAGTCCCGCCTGCTACAAATAGTAAATCTTTTCCTTGTAATTCTTGTAAAGGAAAGCCGTGTCCGTAAGGACCTCTAATGAAAACAGAATCTCCTTTTTTTAAGTTAAATAGTTCTCCGGTAACGTTTCCAACATTTCTTACAAGCATATCAATATGCTTTTTATCGTGAGAACATGAAGCAAGAGGACACTCTCCAAATCCTAGGATGCTTGCTTCAAAAAATTGACCGGGCATAGGATTTATTCCTGCATTTACTCTTAGGAGTTTAACATCTTCAGTATATTGCTTCATACTTTCTATTTTATATGGTGTTGGTTTGTATGTCATTTTCCCCTCTTTATTGAATTTATAGTTTCAACCCAGTCAATCTTAGTTGGACAAACGCGGAGGCAGCGACCACAGCCAACACACATGTATCTTCCTGTTGATTTCTTAAAATAAGAAATCTTATGGTAAACAAAATGCTTAAATCGGCTTAATCTTGAATCTCTGAATACTTTGCCTCCGGCAACCCTGCTGAATGACTTTAATTGGCAGGATGATTGTTTTCTTATTCTTTCTCCATCTTTTAGGTTAATATCTAGGTTGTCTTTTAGGTCAAAGCAGTTACAGGTTGGACAGTAAGAAGTACATGCAGCACAGGATAGACATTTATTTGAATCTTTTTCCCAGGCGTTGTTTTGGTACTCATTTTCTATCTCTTTGTTGGGCAGTTGTTTTTTATTTTTTATATTAAGGAGAACTTCTCTCTTGGCTTCTGGAAGATTTTTTACTAGATTTTCTCCTGCTTTTGTAAAAACAGAGATATAGTAGTTGTTATTTGATTCGTAGAAGAATAAATCGCAACAGTTTTCAACTCCTTCAAGTTCCATTGAGTTGCAGAAACAAGAATCATCAGGATTTGTGCAATAGAGACCGAGGAGTATTGTATTTTTTCTTTTTTTGATGTAATAAGAGTCATGCATAATTTTGTCTAGAATCTTTATGGCGTTTAAATCGCATTTTCTTAATCCAAAAACAATATTCTTTTTGTTTTTTGAGTCAGATCTTTCAATTAATTTTCCTTTTGTTGATTTCAATAGGATTTCATTTTCTGGGATTAAAAATTGTTTAAAAGGGACTTCAGTTAGTTTATCTAAGTAAAGATTTTTTATGTCTTGTTTTGCAATTATATTGAAACAACTTGCTTTTCCATCTGCTTCTCTAACTGGAGCAATAACTTGGTTATTTTTCATCAGACTTTCTAGGAAACTAGTCAGTTTGTTTTTGCTAAGTATTTTTTGCATTTTAATTGATTAAAATTCGAATCGAAACAACTTGCTTGTTACTTTTTGCATATTCACCTCTTAAAAAAGAGGAAAAACCAGTATATAAAATTTCTTACAACATAACTTATTTAAACCTAGATATATTCAAAGACTTATGAAAGAGGTTAACAAGCCGTGGGGCAATGAAAAGCATTTTGTTTTTAATAAAAAATGCACTATTAAAATTCTTAATGTAAAACCTGCTCAGGAGCTAAGTCTTCAAAAACATAAGCTCAGGACAGAAGAATGGTACTTTTTAACAAATGGTTATGTCCAGTTGGGTAATAATAGGTTTGGGGTTGGAAAGGGAGAAACAATAAAAATCCCTAAAAATACGCCTCATCGACTCTTTGCAAAAACAAAACAGGTTAAAGTCTTAGAGATCTCTTATGGAACATTTAATCAGAAAGATGAAATAAGGTTGGAGGATAAATATGGTCGGAAATAAAGAAGTGGTTGCTGTTGATTTAGGTGGTACTAATCTCAGAGTTGCTCTTGTTAAAGGCAATAAGATTCTTAAATATATAAAAAAGCAAACGCCAAAGGAGAAAGATATTCTCATTAAAGAAATGGAAGATTCTATTTCAGATATTATAACAAAAAATGTAAAAGGTATTGGGGTAGGTTCTCCCGGGCCGTTGAAAGATGGAGTAATAAAGAATCCCCCAAATATCGCATTGAAGAATTATAATCTTGAAAAAGAATTAAGAAATAAATTTAAAAAAAGGACAGTAATTAGCAATGATGTTCATTGTGTTGCGCTTGCTGAACTAAAACTTGGATGCAAGAAGAATAATTTTATAGTGATTGCACTTGGGACCGGAGTTGGCGGAGGAATAGTCATAGATGGTAAATTTTACAATGGGCAAGGGTTTGCTGGAGAGCTAGGCCATATTGTTTTGGATAATGGAAGATCTTTTGAGAAATTATGGCAGGAATCAAGAGAGATGATGAAAAGGGATTTGGGCAAAGAAATTTTTGTAAAAGATTTAATAAAAATGAATAGTCCTGAATCTAACCGTATTCTTGAACATATAATCCATTATTTAGGACAAGGAATTGCTTCATTGATAAATGTTTTTGATCCAGAAATTGTTATTTTGAATGGCGGATTGAAAGAAGCAGGAGATTTGCTTCTTAAAAGAATAAGACAAGAAGTAAAAAAATATTCTGTTTTACCAAAAGAAACACCAATTAAATGGTCCAAACTTGAACATCCCGGGATTCTTGGAGCAAGTTTGTTAGTTTCATGATTAAAAAAATTCAAGCACCAGTGAGAATTGATTTCGGTGGCGGGACTACTGATATAAAGGAGTTTTCATCTAGATTTGGCGGATGTGTTTTAAATGCAGCGATTAATAAACATGTTTCTGGCAGCTTAGAAGCAACAGATAAAAAAGTTTCATTAGAGTATTCCGGAGATATTCCAACATCATCAGGGCTAGGAACTAGTGGGGCAATGACTCTTGTCTGGCTTGCTTTAATTTCAAAAGAAAAAAATAAAGAAAAGCTTTGTGAAGAAATCTATAATATCTCACAAGCAAGGGAATTGTTTGCAGATGGAAAACAAGATCAGTATGCTGCTGCTTTTGGAGGAATAAACTTTATGGAATTTAATAAAAATGGGAAGGTGAAGGTGAGCCCCTTAAAATTGTCTAAAAATTTTATTAAAAAGCTTGAAGATTCTTTAATCCTAGTTTATACTGGGAAACCTCATTACTCTGGAGATACCAATGGTGCCGTTATCAAAGATTTGATAAAAGGAAAGAATACTTCCAATTTGAAGAGAATAAAGCAAATTGCAATTGAAATGAAATCTGCTTTGGAAAATCAGGATCTTGCAAAATTTGCAGAACTTTTAAATGAAGAGACAGAGCAAAGAGCAAAATTGCATCCTATGATTGTGCCTGAGTCAACAAAAAGAATAATACAACAAGGGAAGAGAAATGGGGCACTTGCGGCAAAAGTTCTTGGTTCTGGGGGTGGAGGTTCAATTTTATTTTTTGGAGATAAAGTACAGATCAAGAAATTTTTTAAGAATAAAGCGATTGAATTTGAGTTTGATTGGGAGGGTTTGAAGAGGCTTTAAAATTTTATAATTAGATATTAAAATTTTATTCAGGACTATTATGGAGATAAAAAAGACATTGCTTCTGGAGACTACAAAAAATAAGTGGGAGTCTAAATCTGTTTGTAATCCGACTGCAATTAAATACAAAAATGAGATTCATCTTCTCTATAGGGGTGTTGATGAAAATTCTATATCAAGTATTGGGCATGCTATAATCAAAAATGGTAAGGTTAAGAGGTTTAGTCAGCCTGTTCTTTTTCCAGAGGAGGATTATGAAATCAAAGGGGTAGAAGATCCTAGAGTTACAAAGATTGGAAATACTTTTTATTTACTTTATACTGCTTTTGACGGAGAAAATGCTAGAATTGCATATGCTGTTTCTAATAATCTTACTAAATGGGAGAAAAAAGGAGTTATAAGTCCCAATATAAAAGTTAATGAGGCAATAAAGATGGTTAGAGAGAGAAGATATAGAAAAGCATGGAAGAGGCAGAAAAAATCATATCCGGACTCATTCCTTTGGGATAAGGATGGGGTTTTATTTCCTGAAAAGATTAATGGAAGATTTACGATGCTCCACAGATTTAAACCAGAAATTCAAATTGTAACATTTAAAGATTTTTCCGAATTAAAAAAGAGGAGGTTCTGGGTAGACTATATCAAAAATATTCATAAGCATACTATTATGAAAAGAAAATTTAAGTGGGAGTCTGGTTTTATTGGGCCTGGTGCTGTTCCTATAAAAATTAAAAATGAATGGCTTTTGATTTATCATGCTACAAAGAGGCTTTATTATCTCTTGTCTAGGAAGGATAGAGCTGATTACATTTATACTGCTGGGGCTGTTTTATTAAACTCTAAGAGAGAATTAAAAAGACTTAGTTATCCTTTGTTTAAGCCAGAACTTGATTGGGAAAAAGAAGGGTCCGTTAATGATGTTGTTTTTCCTGAAGGGGCGATATTAGATGGGAAAAATTTAAAGATATTTTATGGCTGTTCTGATAGGAGAATTGGAATGGCTGAATTAAACATTGATGAACTTCTTAAGGAAATTGGTCAATAGGAATCGACTCTTGAGTGCTTTTTTGTTTTTTCGCTTCTTCTAAGCAAAGTCTTGCAATTAGATAAGAGATAGTTGATTCCGCTCCTTGGTTTAGGTTTACTCTGTCTTCGGACAGACCGTCAAAACATCCCCCGGTTGATTCATTGTATATCATTTGATTTAAATGATTTTTTCCAAGGAACCAATTGAAGGCTAGAACCGCTTTATTATAATATTCTTTTTTATTTAAAAAATTAAAGGCTGCTAAGTAAGTCTGGACAATTGATGCCGCATCAACAGGTTGTTGATCAAAAAAAGCCCTTACCCCATTTCTATTATGCCATCCATTTTGACCAATCGGAACTAGTTTATCTCCTATGAAAACTAAATCGGATAAGAATGCAAGAGATTTCTCTGCTATTTCCAAATAAGTGTTATCTTTTGTAATGTCATATGCATAAAAGAGAGATTCTGGAATCTTTGAATTTGAATAAGTGAGATTGTCTTCAAACCACCTCCAGTCTCCAGATTCATTTTCCTCGTATGCCTGTCTTAATGAATCTGCGATGGATTTTATTTGATCCAAGATTTCCTGCTTTGGATATTTTTTATAATAATGGCAAAGTCCAATAATAGTAAAAGCTTTGGCTCTTATGTGGATTAAATTTTTTATAAGCGGAAAAGACTTATTAAATATTAATTCTGCATTTTCTCTGATTTCTTGAATTGAATTTTCTATGGCGAAGCCTAAAGACCAAATAGCTCTTCCAAAAGCATCCTCGCTGTCATTTACCCTTTTATCTTTTGTGATTACATTATTGAACGTGCCATCATCATCTTGGCTGTGTTCAAGAAATTTTAGATATGTTCTTGCAAGAGCCAATGACTGATTAGATTTCATTAGACGGTGATGCATAACGGCTGCAATTAATGCTCTTGAGTTATCATCCACAGTATAGCCTGACTCTTTGTCTGGCTGAGATAATTTAGAAAACTGAATCATCCCTAAATCGTCGGTTAGACGTTTCACGTGTTTTAAATTTATTTTAGGATATTTTTCTGTAACTTCTTCTCTTAGCTTTACTATTTGGTTGAAGACTGATAGGTGTCTTGTTGCAATATTTGGCCAGATCATTTGCCTACTAAAGAAGTATGCATTTTTTTCAATATTCTTTTTTAATTCTTTATCTGAAATAAGTTTGTCTATTGCTTCTGTAAAAGAATTTGGATTTTTGAAGGTTACAAGCATACCCCTATTATCGGCCAACATTTCCTCAGCGTATAGGAAGGGTGTTGAGACAACCGCTTTACCACAGCCCATAGCATAAGACAGTGTTCCAGATACAATTTGATTTTTTTCCAAATTTGTACATAAATAGATATCGCTCGCAAGAAGATATTCAATAAGGCCTTTTAAATCTAGGTAAGAATTGCAGAATTTTACATTATCCTCAAGTCCAAGTCTTTTTACTTCTCTTATCAAGCTATTCCTATATTTTTCTCCTTCGTTCTTTCTAACTACTGGGTGTGTTTCTCCAATTACTAGATAAAGGATATTAGGATATTTTTTTACAAGTTTTGGCATGGATCTAATTGCATACTCAATTCCCTTACCAGCACTTAATAGCCCGAAGGTTGACAGGACTATTCTTTTGTCCAACCCCAATTTGTTTTTGTAGTTTCTATTCTGTTTAAATTGGACATCGGGTATGCCGTGATATATTACGTGTATTTTATTTTCTTCAATCCCATAATCTTGCTTTAAAATTTCTACTGCTTTATTTGCGAGAACAACAATCCCCGAACTATTATCTGCAATTGCTCTAACAACTTTTCTTCTCCTTTCATCCGGCTCTGGAAGAACGCTATGGAAAGTTACCAAAACTGGTTTCGTTAATTTTTCTAAGAAGGCAATTAGATAGCTACCATATTCTCCGCCAAATAATCCAAATTCATGCTGGATGTGGACTAACTTAATATTGTCGGAATTGTTCATCACTTCTGCTATTTTTATATAATCTTCAATGTCTTCTTTATTCATTTTTAACTTAACATTTTTTCCGTAGTTATAGATGTCTGTATCATCGTTGATTGCGATTACTTGTGATTTTAATTTTGGATTAAATTTTTTGTCCATAGCCATAGAAAGATCTCTTGTGAATGTTGCGATTCCGCATTCTTTTGGAGGAAATGTACTAAGAAAACAAAAGTTTTTCTGAACGAAGGGCATTTCTTCTTTTGAATTATATTCTTTCACCATTTTTTTATAATTAATCGTATGATCTAAAGCTTAAAAACTCTTGGATTTTATGTCGAGCGAACGATCTGGCAGTGCATGGGCATGGAGTTGTTGGACTTATTTTTTATTTGAAATAATTTTTTTGGTTGGTTCTGTTTTGGTTGAAGTTACCGGGAGGTTTAAAAAATCCTAATACTTCAAAAATTAATGAATAAGATTGCCAACAATCTGCTTGTTTATGGATTTGGTCACGCTCTCGTTGACTTAATGAGTGCAGTTATTGTGTTCAGTCTTCTTTTTATAAGTCCTGTGAAATTTTTTGGTTATACTATTCTTTATGGAATTCTTGCATTTGGATTACAGGCTCCCTTGGGGCTAATTGTGGACAGATTCAAATTAGTTAAGCACTTTGCAATTACAGGACTTTTAGTTTGCTTAATTGGAATTTTTCTTGTTAAAGATTTCCAGTTAATTGCAATCTTATTTGCCGGCGTTGGAAATGCTTTGTTTCATCTTGGAGGAGGAATTGTAAGCTTAAGTTTAAAACCTGGAAAAGCAAGTTTTCCCGGACTTTATGTTGCACCAGGTGCAATTGGATTGTTTATTGGAACTCTAATTGGAAAATCAGGTAATTTGTTTTCGATACTCTTTTTGATTATTACCCTTCTTGTTTGCTTGTTCATTCTTATTGTTAAGATTCCAGACTATCCTAAGAAAAATAAATCTCCGAAATATTTTGAATTAATTTTATTTTTACTTTTAATCTCTATTTTTATAAGAGCCTTCATAGGAGTATCCTTGGTTTTTGAATGGAAGTCAAATTTATTGTTAGTAGTATTTTTGGTTTTTTGTGTGTTTGCTGGAAAATCTTTTGGAGGAATTTTAGCGGATAAATTTGGCTGGATAAAAATAGGGGGCTTGTCCCTGTTACTTTCTATTCCTCTTCTTTGTTATTATAATATTTGGTATCTTGCTTCATTAGGTTTGTTTTTGTTTAACATGACTATGCCTATTACCCTTGTTGCGATTCATAACCTCATGAGAGAGTGGCCTGGGTTTTCTTTTGGATTGACTACCTTCGCATTAATTCTTGGAAGTATCCCTGCTTTTTTTGGATTTAAAATCTTTAGTTGGACCGTGATTGCTTTTATGATTGCTTTGTCAGCACTCTTTCTTTATCTTGCATTAAAACTTCAAAGAGTTCAAAGATAATTGAAGTCTTCAAAAGTTTTATAAAGTTTAGATTGTTAACTTTTCTATGAAGTATTTAGTCTTAATCGTTCTTTTGTTTTCCTTAACTCTTGTTTCTGCTGATATGATTACGCCGGGAGAAAAAACAATTTCGATTGAAAATAAAATAACTAATATTCATGACTTTCCCGAATATATTTTTGTTTCTACTGGGAGATTAGGAGATGTAGGAAAATATAATGAAATGTGTGGGCTGGAACTTGTTGGAGATGATGGAGTTATCCTAGGAGGCGGATATAAATTTTGCTCTTTCTCTGTTTATGCTGTAAAAGAACAGGAGTTTAATGAGGAAATTCTTAACTCCGGAAATGTTAATGAGATTAATAATTATCTAGATCTGTATGCAACCGAGGTGGTCCAAAACGTTAGATTCTCTGAATCTGCTTCTTTATCAGATACAAGAGAACTTATTCTAAATTCGTATAGTATTAAATTAGAAGAACCCTCAATAGAACCAAATAATATTGAAATTGAGAGAAATTATTTGGTTTATTTTTATATTCTTGTACCTATTTTTGCGTTGATAATTATTGCAGTTGTGCTAATTAAGAGACGTAAACATGCTAGCCATTAGAGTTGTTCTTGCTTTAGTATTCACAATATTAATTGAGTTTTTGGTTTACGCAGTAATTATTAGAAAAGATTATGGGCGATTAATCTTTTATTCAATATTAATTAATTCTGTAACTAATCCTCTTTTAAACTTCTTACAGGGAAGTTTCAATATAATCCCTCTTGAAATTCTTGTATTTTTTGCTGAGATATTTTTAATAAAATATCTGTTAGAAATAGATTATAAAAAGGCAGTCGGTATTAGCTTGATTGCAAATCTTTTGAGTTTTGTTTTTGGTTTTTTCCTTTTATTATTTATATTTTGGTAACTTAAGATTTAATCTTTTTTTCATTTACTTCAAATATATTTGAAGTCATCGCTGGATTTATAAAGTATATGCTGTTAACTTTATTATGAAAAATAAAAAGATAATAGTTCTTGTCTTAATTTTAATAGTGTTACTTACTGCTTATCTATATTATAACTATTCTTATCCTTATTCTGGAAATGCAGGAGCAATAACAGAACACGATTTGTTGTGCAATTGGTACTATGGAGACTATAATCAGAAAAAAATTGGAACTCCGGATAATTGGAAATGTTCATTAAGGGGGACTAAAAGTGCTTTTTGGCATGCGCCAAATCAGGAGTTAGATTCTAATTGCTTTGATAACAATCAATCGCTTATTGGTGGATGTGCTGGTGTTCAGAACATTTATCTGGAGGAATGCTGTAATAACTGGGCTGCTGAAAATGGGGTTGTTCATGTTTCTTGTATTGGAAACTGGACTATTGAGGAAAATATTTGTTCATGGGTTTGTGATGAAGTCTAACTTTAATGTCTATTTAAATTTCTAATTAGTATGTAGAACCCATCTGATGGAGTATTAATCGCGATGAAACAGGGCATTAATAAAAATGTTTTAATCGAGCTTCCTTGACGGAGTCAGGAAGCGAGATATTCTTCCAGGTAATCTAATTTTTTAATACATCTTGGTAAAAAGTCTGTCCAATGAATCATCGTCCGCTATTTGAATAAAATTTTCTGGAGGAACTGCAAAAAAATCTTCATTTGATAACGATGATGTGAACTTAGGCATTCCTGACTCAAGAACTTTTGAAACTGGAATCCAAAGCCATGTTTTAAAATCAGAGTCCTCGTTTGATAAGGCGTACCAAATGTGAAGGTTGAAAAGTCTCTGGAGGGAGGAATATTTTTTAGTCTCTTCTCCATCTATGGGATATGTCTTGTATTCCGGATGTATCTTTCTGTATTTGACGTCGACAAAAATAAAACCAAAATTTGGAATCAGAACCATAAAATCTGGTCTCTTGGCTGAGAAAATATTCATAAAAGAGGAGGAAAAGGTTTCTATATCCTGCCTAATATAAAAATATGGGATATTGTGTTTGTCTAACCATTGCTGAAATTTTAATTCTGCTTCTCTTCCTTTTGCAGAATTCTCTGAAAAGTTCATGATTATTTATGTGAATCTTAGATTATATATTTTTGGGTTTACCAATTTTTAGTTTGATTTTACTAATTTAATTTTCCGACGGAAAAACCCAAAATATATTGGCGAAACATTTATAAAGCAACTTCTCACTAGAAATATGTAAAATGGAAAACTTTGGATTTTTATCCGAAGCTTCATATCATATTTTTGAAGCTAGAATGAGTGCCCCATACAATATTGGGTATGAAGTAGGCCAGTAATTTTAGTTGTGTTAACAGTTGAGGATAGATCTTGTTTATTATGAATGTTTACCTTTAATGTTCATAAGCTTATGATGTTAGTTTTTAATTAACATTTTTTTAGTTTAATTCCAGTTTATCCTGCTGGAGGCTGCAGCTATTTGGTTTGGGCTTACACATGCAAGTCTGATGAAAGTCGGCAAACTGCTCAGTAACACGTAGTTAATCTGCCCTTAGGTCAGGGATACCCTCGGGAAACTGAGGCTAATACCTGATAGAAGATTTTCTCTGGAATGAGGTTTCTTTGAAATTCGAGCCTAAGGATGAGACTGCGCCTGATTAGCTTGTTGGTGGGGTAACTGCCTACCAAGGCGATGATCAGTAGGGGCTCTTAGCGGAGTCGCCCCGAGAAGGAATCTGAGACACTATTCCTAGCTCTACGGAGTGCAGCAGTGGCGAATCTTTTGCAATGCACGAAAGTGTGACAAAGCGAACCAAAGTGCTTTCCGCACAGGAAAGCTTTTCTCCGCTGTAAAAAGGCGGAGGAATAAGGACTGGGTAAGACAGGTGCCAGCCGCCGCGGTAATCCCTGCGGTCCAAGTTGCAGCCATTATTATTGGGTCTAAAACATCCGTAGCTTGCTATGTAAGTTTCTTGTGAAATCTCGCATCTCAAGGGCGAGGCTTGCGGGGAATACTACATGGCTAGAGACCGGTAGATGTGGGGAGTACACTCAAGGTAGTGGTAAAATACGTTAATCTTGAGTGGACTAACAATTGGCGAAGGCACCCTGCAAGGACGGATCTGACAGTGAGGGATGAAGGCCAGGGGCGCGAAACGGATTAGATACCCGTGTAGTCCTGGCAGTAAACACTGCTCACTAAACATCGGGCCCTCTTCGGGAGGATTCGGTGCTGAAGCGAAGGCGAAGAGTGAGCTACCTGGGAAGTATAGTCGCAAGATCGAAACTTAAAGGAATTGGCGGGGAGACATACAACGAGTGACGCGTGCGGTTCAATTAGATTCTACACCGTGAACCTCACCAGGAGCGACAGCAGAATGAAGGTCAGTCTAAAGGGCTTACCTGACACGCTGAGCGGAGATGCATGGCCAACATCAGCCTGTGTTGTGAAATGACCTGTTAAATCAGGTAACAGGCGAGACCCGTGTGCATAATTACTACTGAAAGGAGGACATTATGCAGACTGCCTTGGTAACAAGGAGGAAGGTGCGAGCTATGTTAGGTGAGTACATCCCTAACCCCCTGGGCTACACGCGCGCGGCAATGGTAGATTCAGCGAGATGCAACTCTGAAAAGAGAAGCTAATCCCCTAACGTCTATCTCAGTCCAGATTGAGGGTTGCAACCCACCCTCATGACGCCGGAATTCGAAGTAATCGTTCTTTAGCAGAGAACGGTGAAAAAGTCCCTGCTTCTTGCACACACCGCCCGTCAAACCAACCGAGTTATGCAGAGTTGAAGCTCGAATGGGAAGAAATTTTGTATGACAAGGTAGGTTAAGTCGTCACAAGGTATCTGTAGGGGAACCT
>CAYNAV010000006.1:0-34596 GCA_964395405.1 Candidatus Woesearchaeota archaeon
AGAATACGACCTTGCCAAGGTTGTGACCCGGGTTCGATTCCCGGTCCGCGCATTTGCATTCTCGCTGATTTGTTGATTATATCTTGAGAAAGCGAATGCTTGGAGGTCCGCGCATTTGCATTTCTAAATTAGGAACTTTATGCTTAAAAAAGCGAATGTTTGGAGGTCCGTGCATTTGTACAGTGTGGTCTTACGCATTTCAATATTGAAAAGATTTATAACGGGCAAATATTATTATAATTTATGGATGCGCGAGATAGGGGTTCATTAAGGGGTAGCCTTGTTGAGATTTTTGGAGGTATCTTGGTTGTTCTGGGAATTTGGAATTTTAATTTTAGCTCTAGTTCTAATATTTCTGCACAACCTCCTTCAGATACTCCTTATGGTTACCAAGAAGTTGATCCTAATTCTGTTTCTCCGGATCCTAACAATCCTAATAGGTATGTAAGCCGAGTGTTCAGACCTTTTGGTTATGATGCTAACTCTGGCGATAGGTTTTTGAGTGAAAGATAATGTTTTATGGTATCCTTAAAAATCAAGATTGGCAATTACTCATAATCAGCCATATTACCCATGCCTCTTGGAGACATTGAGTTTTGATTTGGTCTTTTTGCTGCAATCACATCGTCAATTCTTAGAATCATTATTGTGACTTCTGCTGCAGATGATATTGCCTGAGTTTTAATTTTTAGAGGTTCTATGATGCCTTTCATTAAGGTGTCCTCAACTCTTCCTGTGAACAAATTCAAACCGAAATTCTGGTGCCCTGAGTCATGAGCAACTTTTAATTCTGTTAAAGCATCTATGGGATCCATGCCGGCATTTTCTGCCAAGGTGAAAGGAATATATTCTAGGGCTTTTGCAAATTCTTCAACTGCAAGTTGTTCTCTTCCTTTTAGAGTTTGTGAGTATTCCTTAAGTCTTTTACTTAATTCAATTTCTACTGCTCCTCCGCCTGCAACAACTTTCGAGTCTCTTAATGTTGCTGCTACATCTCCGAGGGCATCTTTTAATGCTCTTTCAATTTCATCAAGAACGTGTTCTGTTCCGCCTCTGATTAAAATTGTGATTGCTTTTGGGTTTTTGCAACCAGTAACATAAGTCATTGCTTCATCTCCCTGCCTAATTTCTTCGACCTTTGCAGCATAGCCAATCTCTGATGGAGTTAGCTCTTTTATGTTTGAAACAATTCTCGCACCTGTTGCTTTCGATAGTTTTTGCATGTCTGATTTTGCAACTCTTCTTAATGCATAAATTCCAAGCTTTGCTAGATAGTATTGTGCAATGTCGTCTATTCCTTTTTGACAGATAATTACATTGGCTCCTGACTGGCTTACTTTTTCAACCATTGATTTTAATATTTCTTCTTCTTGGTTTAGAAAACTTTGGAATTGTTCCGGAGATGTTATGGAGATTCTTGTTTGTGTTTCTAGATTTTTCAATTCAAGTGCAGAATCAATTAAGGCTATTCTTGCATTTTCTATTTTTATAGGCATATCCATGGAAACTCGCTCTTTGTCAAGGACAATCCCTGAAATTAATTCTGTTTTTTCAATTGACTGGCCTTTTTGTTTTTCTATTTTGATATCATCGAGATTTACTTTTCCATTTTCTGCTATAAGTTTTATTGCGCTTACAATAATGTCATCGAATTTCTCTTTTACGTATTCTGCTCCTTTTCCGGTCATGGCTGTCTGTGCAATTTTTAATAGTTCATCTTCTGTGTTTATTTCAACCGATAAGTCTTTTAGAATCTGCTGGGCTTTGTCTGCTGCTAGCCTATAGCCCTTTGTTATTATGGTTGGATGAATTTTATTATCTAAGAGTTTTTCTGCGTTTTCTAATAATTTTCCGGCTAACATTACGGCTGTTGTCGTTCCATCTCCGACTTCTTGTTCTTGAGTTCTTGCTATTTCAACAATCATTTTAGCAGCTGGATGTTCAATATCCATTTGCTCTAGAATTGTTACTCCATCATTTGTTACAGTAATGTTTCCTGCAGAATCAACAAGCATTTTGTCCATTCCTTTTGGTCCTAATGTTGTTTTAACTGTTTCTGCAATTATTCTTGCTGCTAGAATGTTATTTCTTTGTGCATCTCTGCCTAAAAGTCTTTGAACGTCTTCTGGTATTACTTGTTTGTCTGTCATACCTAAAAATACAAGAATTTCTTTATAAGGATTATTGTGATGAAGTGCCATCTTCGTCCTATCTTATTTTTCTTTTGAAACACCAATTTTCTTTTTGTAAAAGAAAAGAGTGTAGGATTATTGTGATTGAGTTATAATTATGATAATTATGCTGTTGCCGTAACTAAACTGCCTTCTTTAGAAAACTCTCTTCCGAGGCATTCATTTGGATCTGTAATGCCATCTTTTAACTGGGCTCTATATTCTTTATCGGTTCCTGCTATTTCACATGCCTTGCAATCAAAATAAACCTGCATGATTTGTCCTGTTTGTTCATTTAAAACATTTCCATGGTGGGGACGTCCAGAATAAAGACATCTTGGTCCGAGATTTAAATCACCATCACCCATTTTCTGTTTTCTTAATTTAATGAGATATATAAATCTTTTCTTGGTCTTGTGTTATCCTAAAGTGGGAGTAAAGCTATTTAAAAGAAAATGACTTTGATTAATTATGAAAACTGGAATAAAGGTTGGGGACCTTATGACTAGAAGTTTTGTTTGGGTGTCTCCTGAGACTAATTTGCATGAATGTGCCAAGGAGATGATTAAAAAGAGAGTTGGGAGTCTTATTATCAAGGAGAAAGACAGATTGAAAGGAATTTTAACTGAGAAGGATATTTTGTGGGCTGTTGTGAAGAAATCGGATTTAACAAAAATTCCTGCGAAAGATTTGATGAAGAGAAAAGTCGTGACAGTAAAGCCCAATATGGATATTGTTGATGCATTAAATAGAATAAAAAAGAAAAGAGTAAGAAGGCTCCCGGTTGTTGAAAAGAAAAGAGTTATTGGAATGCTTACTGTTAATGATATCTTGAGAATTGATCCTGGGCTATTTGAGCTAATTTCGGAGACGGTTAAAATAAAGGAACAAACTGAAAAACTGAAGAAGGGAAAAATATTGGAAAAGAAATCGGGTGTTTGTGAGGAATGCGGGCAGGTTGAAATGCTTTCCAAAGACAACGGTTTATGGGTTTGCGGGGATTGCTATAGTTCTAAGTAAAGTTTAAATAGATTATAATTCTAAAAACATAAAGATGGTGCAGAAGTCAAATGTTTTAAAGCAGTTCCTTAAGCATAAAGGGATTTTTAATTATGTAGAAGTTTATGCGTTTTGCTATGAATGGCTTGTCAATGAGGGCTATAAGGTTTCTGAGACATTATATCAGGAGAAGGTTACTGAGGCTAAAGATGTAGTTATTGAGTGGGTTGCAAGAAAGGATGTTTCTGATTATTTTAGAAATGTTATGAAACTTAATTGGCATTTAATCAGAATGAGTGATGTTGAAATTGAGAAAGATGGAAAAAAGGTTAAAACGAATAGGGGCGATTTTGAAATTAAGTTTACTGTTGATTTGGAAAGGGACTATGAGGGAAGATGGGAAGAGAGGCCTTTTTGGAAGTTCTTTCATTCAATTTATGATAAGTATATTGCAAGAACAACGATTGAGGAATATGAGGATAGGCTTACGGACAAGGCAATTGAGTATATTGAGCAGATAAAGTCGTTTTTAGAATTGGAAGGAAAGAGAAAATAAACTCATCACACATATATTTATAAAATCAGAAAATATTTTTCTAGCATGAAAAAGGTGCTAATTTGCTTTGTGGCTTTACTTATTTTAGGAAGTGTATCAGCTCTTTCTGTTCAGGCAAATTCGGTTGATAAAATTGTTGTTCCTGATTTTAATAAGCCCGCAAAAATGCAGCTTACTATAACTGATGCGGAAGAGGGAAGTTACAATGTCTATACTCTTACAGGAGTAAGTATTAAACCTACGAGTCCGTTTGAATTGCATTCAGGAACAAATGAGATAGAAGTTTATGTCTATCCTACAGCGAGCCTTAATGAAAGAGGATATTATACTTTCACATACAATCTAAAGAAAATAGGTGGGGCCAATTATGAGGATAGGATGAGTGTGAGAATTTTGGATTTAAAAGACTTGATTGATCTTGAATCTTCTGCTGACTTTGATTCTGGGCAAATTGTTATTGCCTTAATAAATAAAGAGAATATTGAGTTAAAAGGTGTTAGTGTGCGATTTTCAAGTTTTTTATTTGATACTCAAGGAAAGGTCGACCTTACACCGGAGCAGGATTCTATAATCTCAATTGATGTTGATAAGACTGAGTTGAGCAGGACAAAACCTGGTTCTTATGTTGTCAGTGCTGAATTTAATACATTAAATGGGAAGAAAGAAATAGATGGAACGATTTTTATTGGAGAGAAAAAAGGAATTTCAACGCAGGAAGATTCGTCGGGATTTTTGATACATACTAATTCTATAACAAAAATTGATGTAGGGAATGTTGAAGAGGTTGTGAGTATTCAAATGAAAAAAGATGTTTTCTCAAGGTTATTTACAAGTTTTAATATTGAACCTACATCTGTTGATAGAAGCGGTATTTCTGTTGAATATTCGTGGAGTGATAAGCTGATGCCTGGTGAAGTTTTGAATGTTAAGGCAAGAACTAGTTATATTATTCCTTTTTTAATAGTTGTTTTTGCAGTGGTTGTTGTACTTGGCTTTAGGAGATATAGCGAGACAAAGATAGATGTAAAGAAGAGTGTTCATCATGTTAGAACAAAGGGTGGGGAATTTGCTTTGAGAGTGAATATTTCTGTAAATGCTAAGACGAGAATTGAGAATGTTTCTATTATTGATAGAGTTCCTGCAATGGTTAAGATTTATAATAAATTTGGAACTATAAAACCTGATAAGATTGACGCAAAGACTAGAAGACTGCACTGGAATATTGGCGATTTGAATGCGGGTGAAGAGAGAGTATTTAGTTATGTTGTTTACTCTAAGATTGGAATAGTGGGGAGATTTGCACTTCCAGAAGCTATGGTATTGTATGAGAAGGATGGAGAAGTAAGTGAGACTAGCTCAAATGTAGTTTATTTCTTATCTGAACAGATTAAAGGGGAAGAGTGATTATTCGTCTCTTTCGGTCTGTCTTTGTTTCCAAGAATTCATCTCTGCTTGATTTACTAGCCTTTGATAGTGTTCTGAGTCTGGGTTATACATTTTCATTAGGGCTGATAAATTCTCTATCCGGCTATTAATTTCATCTACTCTATCTCTGTTTGGATTATGTGCTTGGTTCAAGAACAAGGTCCTTAATTCGTTATGTGCTTGGGCTAGTTGTTCTGAGGCTTCATCACAAATTTGCTCTCTGAACATTTCTACGTCTTCAATTTTACCATCATCTGCTGAATCCCTAATCTTGCTTTCATAAACATCTATATTGGATGTGTCTTCCGAATCTTCGGGGGAAGGCTTGGTTTCTGTTTGCTTGAATTTCAAGCATTTGGTTGCATAATCTCTGAAATTGCCAAGGTGTTGTTCTAAATCTTTTAAATCGGGTCTTTCTGGATCTTGGGCTCTAAGTTGATGTAATCTCATTGTTAGGTCTGATGCCTTTTTAGTAACGAAATCGTAAAGTTGATCATTTAATTCGCTAGCTATCCCTATATCTCTCTCTTTAAAGTAGAAAATGTCTAATTCTAGGCCTTTAATCTCTTCGTAAGTCTTTCTGAACATCTACTTTTTTATGTTTGGTGTTTTTTAAAGATTATTGTGATAGGTTTTTATAATCAGATTTTGTTGATTAATCATGGATAAAATTCATGCAAAATTAAAGCAAAAACCGGAAGATTTCATTGTTGAAGAAATTGGTGAGGATTGGAGTTGTAAGGTGGATGCTTTTACAAATGGCTATGAGAAGAAAGTGATTGATATTAGTAAGATTGATTTAGAGAATAAAAGAGATTTTTTATGGTGTGAAATGGAGAAAATTAATACTGATCATTTTTCTGCTATGCAAGAAATTGCAAAACAGTTGAAAAAGCCTGTTAGGGATATTGGGTACGCAGGAAGCAAAGATAAAAAGGCATGGACATCCCAAAGAATTTCTATTTTTAAGCCGAGTATTGAATTACTTGGAAAGTTTCAAAGCTCTTCTGTTTTTTTGAAGAATTTCAAGTGGAATAAAAGGAAGATTAAGATAGGATATTTAAATGGAAATAAGTTTAAGATTATATTGAGGGATGTTGATCCAAAAAAGGCTAGGAATTTGAATAGGCTCAGGAATATTAAGCAGTTTCCTAATTTCTTCGGGGTGCAGAGATTTGGCATTAATGGACGGAATTTTGAAATCGGAAAGTTAATATTTAAGAGAGATTTTCAGAAGGCGGTTAAGATTTTTATTGATGAAGGAAATAGCTATCTTAAGGACTATCTTGAAAAAAATCCGGAGGATTTTTTAAAGGGGCTATTGAGGATTGATAGAAAGACTTTGTTAATGATTGCTCAATCTGTTCAGAGTAAGATTTATAATGAGATTTTAGAGAGAGCTATCGAAGAGAAAATTGATTTTTCGGAACAAAAAGTTATGCTGGCAGGTTATAGGATTAATTTTTCTCAGGGAAGGCTTGGAGAGATTGAAAAAGAAGTTTTGGAAGACTTTGGGTTGAGTTTGGAAGATTTTGATTTGAAGGAAATTAGTTTTTTAAGACTTAAGGGAACTTATAGAAGAGCATTTTCGGATGTTCGTGATTTAAAAGCTGATGTTGAGGATGATGAAATGTTTTCGGGAAGTAAAAAGATTATTTTAGAATTTGGATTGGATTCCGGAGTTTATGCTACGACTCTTTTGGAAAGTTTTTTTGATTTTGATAGTTAGTTATGCTGCTATCTTTCTTTTATGATTTTCAATGGCTTCAAGGCCGAATTCACATGAGATGATCATTCTTTCTGCAATATCTACTTGCTGCATGGCTTTTGCGATTGTTTTTCCTGTTGCATGCATTGCTCTCTTTACTTTTGGGTCTTGTGTTTCATGGTACATATCCACTAATTCTCCATGCCTTGCTGTTGCTTCTTTTCTTACTCTTAATGCTGTTTGAAGAGTATCTGAATAAAGAAGGTAATTCCCGATAAACTCTTGTTTAAGAACTTCAGGCAATCTTGCTCTTTGAATTGCTTCGTAATCAAAGTTTACCATTATGCTGTTGCTCCTGCTTCTTGATAGTGTTGATGTTCCGCTCTTATGTGGGTATGACCCTGGCTTCTAAGGCATCTACCTAAAGCTAAAAGGTAGTTGTGGTCGTAGGGTGTTTGATTGGAATTTGGTTCTTCTGGATGTTTGATGCTTTTTAATAAAGCAGGGTTATTACCGATTACAGGACTTAATGCTCTTGCTACATTTTTTACTCCCACTCCTGCGTCTACTGGCTCAGAATCAGGGCTAAGTTGATAAAATGTGTGCTCTGTGCAAAGCTTATCTTCTCCCCATAAGGTTACTTCTAAAGGTTCTTGTCTTGTCATAAATTATTGGGGATTTTTGGGTTTATAAAGGTTTGGTTTGTTGTTCCTGTAAAGGAGTTAATATTTTCTTGATAGATGGTTCGGTCTTGTTTTAATAACATTTTTAAACAAAGTTTTCTATTTTGAGTTATTGGTTTTCTTATAGAATATCAATAATCCCTCTATAGCTCAATGGCAGAGCGCGTGGCTGTAGAATAGTGCAGACATTTCCCCTTCTTTGGGGTCAGGATGAAGCATGAACAGGGCATACTGGTTACAGTATGCTGTACAGAACCCGCGTTACCCCAGTTCGATTCTGGGTGGAGGGATATTTTATTTCTTAAACATTTAAGTGAAGAAGTCTAATTGCATATCAATCCTTCTTGCATAAGATAATTTGACAATAAGTATATAAACAAAAAGAGGTTATTATTAATATGAAAGCTTGGCTTAAAGGAGGTTTGATTGGTTTGTTTGTGTGGTTAGTTTATATCATATTTCTTATAACTACCTCAGGTTGGCATCCCGGATTCGCGCTTCCCCGGGGAAGCCCCCAGTGTTCTTTTGCAGAATGTCAGGCTCCTTGGGGTAGAGCTATTGAAAGCACAATAGATTTTCCAATAACTGCTTTCTCTTATCTACCAGTTAAATTAGAGGCGGCCCTTTTTGGAAATCTTAACCAACCGGGGATGTACGCCCTTGTAGTTCTTATTGGCATACCAAGTATAGTTGGATTTTTTTTAGTTGGAGCGATCATTGGCTGGCTAATCGTAAAAATAAAATCACGAAAATAACTTTACCCATAAATGATTACTTTTGGTCTGTTTTTGGTAACGGGATGTTTTTATTTCGAATATAAATCTCGAGATAATGGTAATTATTCTTTAGTAGTTACAAAATAATAAGGTTTAAAAACTCACAAAAAATAGCAATAGGATGGTATTAGGATTACTTAGGAGAACAAGGAGAAATGTTAATGGAGTTGTAGAGGTGTTAAATAGTCACCACAATCCTATTTTGGGAAATTATTATACTTTAGTTGTTAGAGAGTTAGATATTAATGGGGAAGCCAGAGGAAGAAGAACCCCTGTTCTTTACCCTTTTCGAGCCCATACAGAGTCAATTAATGTTGGAGATATTGTAACAGGATATGCTTCTCCAAGAACAAAAATAATGCCCTATGGATGGGTTCCTGTTTCTAAACTGACAGTTACAAGAAGGGCTAGTTAGGTTATTTAATTTCTAAACATCTTTAAAGATTAACCATCTTAAGAATACATGAATACAAAAGTAGTTCTCATGTCAATCTTAGCAATATTATGCCTGGCTTTAGGGTATTTAGTTAGTTTTTGGTTTTTTATTCCTGCTGTGATTATTATGATTTTGAATCATAGAGAATTATTTGGAAAGAAGGATTGATTATGATACCCTAGCACCTTTATTAAGAATATTTATAAAGCATCTTGAATATTATCTATTAGGAAAAAGAGTTCTGATAGTTTAATATGGCAAAAATAGAAGTAGTTTCACGGGATGGAATGGAATATTGTCTTAGTGACTTCTGGATGAAGGATCATGAAGGAAGAGAATATGGGCCTGTGATGGGATTTGAGTTAGATTCTTCGAATAAAAAATCAGCACATTCTATCCTTAAGAGTTTAGATTCGGATGGGCGAGGGCAAATTCTAGCAGATGTTGCTTTAGATGAATTGAGAGACACTAAGCAATGTTTGGTTCACATTTTGGATATTAGACGGAAAGTACCTGTTGAAGTAACTCTTCCAAGTGATAAATTGGGAGTTACTAATGTTCGTTATATCACTGCAAATTCTTCTGGCCCTCAGGAGATGATTGGTTTTAGCTGGAACCAATTTAATGAGTTAGGAAGACCAAGATTAATCAAGGGGGATTCTAGGATAGTTACAACCTATGAGGAAATAGCTCAGATCTCTAAGAAATACTTAAGGAATATTAGATAATTTTAAATAAATCTAAATCTTAAAATAATCATGGAAGGAAAATTTATAATTGCATCAGGACCTGTTATAATTGAAAATGGGAAGTTGTTAGTAAATAAAGATGATAAAGATGATTTTTATAAGCTTCCTGGTGGAACTATTGAGGGTGGGATAGAAGATTTAGAAGAAGCTTGTCATAGAGAAGTTCTGGAAGAAAATAATGCAAAGATTGAGATAATTAAACCTTTACATCCAATGATTTTATGGAAAAATCCACAGACTAAAGAAAGAATGGTTATTGTGTTGATTCATTATCTTGCGAAATTGTTGAATAAAGAAGAGATTAAGCCAATGGGAGAGATAAAAGAAGTTAAGTGGTTGGATATTAAAGAGATTAAGAAGAATAAACATAATGTTGCTCCGAATATTAAGTTTTTAATTGAAAAAGGGGATATTTGAGTACTTTTTATTTATCACTGATACAAAACAGGATAATCATACCCAGAATCATATGAAGACCAGTTAACTTCTGAAATTGGATTGATTGATTGTAGGTTATTTGCCTTTACTTTATATGAGGATATTGTGTATAAATTATCATCCATGTACAAACTTCTTTTGATTGCTGTTTGATAATCTGGGTAGTTGTATCTTTGGATTCGCTGCCCATTAACTGTGTCTGGACTAACTGGTTCATTTGTTTTATTTATGTCGTGAGTAATTACGCCCCTTACTGTAATTTCTTCAGTATTCACATTCAATACATAGGCGCCTTGCCACTTGAATTCTCCATAAGTATTATCTTGTAAATTGTCTTGGGACTTATTTACTTCATATAACTGAATTGGAAGAACTAAAATTCCTTTTTCTTTATCGAATAAAACCGCTTTATGGTCGTATAATGCGTCCGAGTTTGTTCCCCTGTCCCCAATTTCTATTTTAGCGACTTCTTTTGGATTATTAAAATCAGAAACATCGAATAGAGATACTTTAACCCCTTGATACCATGCGAAGTCTAAATTTCTTTGAGCTATTAACTCATCTGCTGCAGCAACTGCTTCTTTTCCAATCCCTATTAAATGTGTTTCATCATAAGGATGAAGGTAATCTGAATAACCAGTTATCTTCAGGTAACCCAATACTTCTGGATTGCTTGGATTTGATAAGTCTATTACAAACAAAGGATCAACTTTTTTGAAAGTAACTATGTAGGCTCTTTCTCCCATAAAACGAGCTGAATAAATCTTTTCTCCTTTTGCAAGACCGTCAACGCTGCCTATTAAATTTAGGTCTTTGTTAAGGACATACAAATTGTTTAGGCTTTCTCCTTGCCAGAAATCTCCAGAGGTTGTAGCAATTCTGAAATTTCCGTTGAATTCATCCATAGAGAACTGGTTTAGAACATGACCTGGAACGTCTCCCCGGGTTATGTAAGATATTTCTCCTTGCTCTATATTTATCTTATGTATTACTGTTCTTTCTTTATTATTCTCTTTTGAATAATCTTCTAATTTCTGCATTAATGATGAATCAAAGTCTTGTTTTTCATTTCCTGTCAGTGTTGCAGAATAGTCATAAACTACTTTTTGTGCTTCTGAATATTTTTCATAATATGTTTTGTCTGAGTCTAAGAGGGTATTGATTTTGTCTTTTTTATCTGCAGGTAGTATAGTTAAGAAAATATCTTTCACGATACCAATTTGGTATTCACTTTGATCTGGATATTTGGTATAAGTTAAGAATAGGTTATTTTGAGATACATAAATACTTGAGGCATAGTCGGTTAAATATGCTTTTGAGTTTAGTTCTCCAGAATTTACATCTACTGAACTTATAATGCTGAACATATAATTTGAATAAGGGGTGTCAAAATAATAGACATTAGATATGGGCATTTCTTGCTTTACACCTTCTGAGTAATAGACAATTGGGCCGTTATTGTTAACGTATTTATTTGAAATTAAGTATACATAATCTCCGATCATTCTTGATTCTACATAATAACCTGACGCTTCAATAGTATTTTCTAGGACTGGGTTTGATCTTTCTTCAATATTGTAGATTAGTATGCTTGTTCCTGTATCTGAATTGCCATAGTAATATCCGGAATTTAAGAATATAATTAATTTATCTCCATTTACATATATGTTATTTGCATATCCGGTTAGGTTTATCTCACTTATTATGCTCATACTTTCAGAAGGGTACGCATTTACAATTACTATCTTATTGTCTGAAGCAATGTAAATATACTTTCCGTCATTTTTTACAAAGTCGGCTTCGTCAACGCCTTCTACCTGGATATTTGTTGTTGAATAAGATCCTGCTTCTGCTGATGGTGTTCCGGTAGTTGTTTGAGAAACAGCCATTTTGTTTGTTGAGCCTATTGAACCTAGAGAATCAGCCATTGTTTCGAGGAACCCGCCCCTATTCGTATTGTCTTTTATATATTGGCTTAATTCTTCATATGAAGAAAATTGTTTTAATTGATCCGTATGATTATTTACTTGATTAATAGGATTATTTATATTGTTAAACAAAAGGAGTATTGCTGCAATTCCAATTATAACTAATAGGACTGGAAGAATTGATCTTAAAATGTTTGCGTCTGGCGTTTTACCTTTTGGTGAAATTATAATATGTTTTTTTGCAAGTTTATACATGGGGATCTTTTTTCCTTTGACGGACCAGAAAAAGTTTTTTGTTTTTTCTACTAAACCAGATTTTATTAATTTATTTAAATTATATTCTACTGTATTAATGGGCATATTTAATGCATCTGAAAGATCTTTTTCACTTGCCTCATTAACATCTCCAAGATAATCAAGAATCTTTTTGCAAGTAGGGTTCTTTAGAACTTCAGCTATATGCTTGGATCTCTCATCATCAAGTCCGAACATTATGAATTTATCATTTACCATGATTATTGTAATAATAAGATATTTATAAATGATTTGAAGAGTGCAAGGTTGTTTGAAGTTATGACTCTTTGAACACAATAAAACATATAAAGTCTTACTTCAAATTTATAGCATGACAGATCGGGATGATTTATTGTTTGGTGAAGATGAAGAAGCTGAGGATGCTAGAAGGAAAGCTGAAGAAGAAGGCTTAGCAAGAACGTTAAATGATGCAAAAAAAACTCACAATGCCGTTATGGCTAGAGTTTCTCAACCTCCTTACTTAGCAGCAAGAGTTCCATACGTTCCTGTTTCTCAAGCTTCTCCGGCGGATAGAGTAAAGAGTGATATTGCTCAAGGCATTGATTCTAATCCTGGTCTAGACAGTGCAGATGATTATTGTCATGGCTCCTAGGGCTTAGATTTATTAATAGAATTCTTTATATTGATTTATGAAACCAATAAGAGAACTACTTAACTTTTCAGTTATAAATATAGATAAGCCTGTTGGACCAACCAGCTTTACGGTTTCTGAATTTGTAAAGCGGAAACTTTCTGAATTTGGTATTAGCAAGACAAGTCATATGGGGACCTTAGATCCTGCTGTTTCAGGAGTGCTGCCTGTGACTATTGGGCGGGCTTGTAGATTAGCTGGATTTTTATTAGGAGAGAGAAAGACATATATTGGAATTTTGCATTGCCATAAAGAACAGGGAATTGGAAAGTTACAGGAAATAATTAATAAAAATTTTACTGGAAAGATTAAACAGACTCCTCCTGTTAAGTCTGCTGTTAAAAGGCAGGAAAGGGAAAGGGAAGTTTATAGATTTGAATTATTAGAAGAAAGTGAGAATAAAAAAGATTTTTTATTTATAGCGGATGTTGAGGGTGGGACTTATATTAGAAAGCTTTGCTCTGATTTGGGGGAGATGATTGGAGGAGCTAATATGCTTGAGTTAAGAAGGATTAAAGCAGGCTTATTTGACGAGTCTAGTTTGGTTAGTCTGTATGATTTTGAAAAAGCAGTTGAAGAATTAAAAAAGGGTAATGAAAAGTTAATAAGAAAAATGCTTTTTACTGCGGAGGATATTATCAAAAGGCAAATGCCGTTTGTTGAGGTTAAGAAACAGTGCGTTAAGGCATTATTAACTGGAAAACCTTTATTTGAGAGAGATATTGTTGATTTAAACAAGCTTCCGGCGGAAGGGCATTATGCTGTATTTTCGGATAATAAATTTGTAGAAATTGCGAAAAGGATTGATGATTGGGATAGGATTGGGAAGGCGGAGTTTGTTTTTGACTAAACACTAATCAGATCTGAAGAACATTAAACACATTGGAACACCATTTGCCTTATATAGCACCTTACAAGGTTTGCCCCTGTATCCCATTTGTTCTATATATGCTGGATCTATTCTTAGTGTTGGGATCGGTATGAAATCTCCCACTGTTTGAGCTCCATTAGAAAGGAATTTATTATCTGAACCGTAAAGCTCTGCTCTTATGGTCACACCTTTAAAGGCTTGTATTTGTTCTCTGCTTGTGAAAAGTATTGAGGCCCATATTTCGTCATTACCATTGTATGTTGCTTGCCTTCCTTCAAATTGCCCAAACTTAGCTCTTGGAGTTAATGTGAAATTTCTTGAGTCCAGGCCTTGAAAAAGAGGATTGTTACCTCTAAAGATTACTTTTGGGTTCCTCTCTGCATCTTCTATTTCATATTGCGGTTGTTCTGGCTGAGGCTCGGGTTGAGGTGGTGCTGGTTGTGGTTGGATATAAACAGGTTGTTGAGGCTGTTGATTATAAACTATAGGCTTATGGCGTCTGGTGCATGATTCAAGAGAACTAAGTAGAATAATTGGTGTTGCCAGTGTTACTAATGTTGTTAATGTTCTTGATTTCATCTTTCTATTGTCGTATGTTTTGTATTTAGTGGCTTTCCTGTTCTTTGCTGGATAGCTCTCTGTGCCCAGCCTATGTTAACTCTTGCCTTTATTTTTGCTACTTCATGTCTATCATAAGCACTAGTCGGGTCTGCTGTTGATGTTTCTGCATCTATCTGTTCTTGTGCTGAACGATAGTAGGGACCTTGAGCATAACCTGGCCTTCCTCCTTGGGTTCTCATATATTCAATTCTTTGTCTGCTTTCAATAATCGGGTTTTGTTCTTGGGGCATAGGAACAGAGACCATTGGTTGTTGTGAAAATTGTGCTGAAGAATCAGATAAAAATTGATTTACTCCAAAAGGATCATTGGTTGGGCAGGGTTGCGGTGCTGGTTGTACATAAACTGGCTGTTGAACCGGGTAATAGCTTTGAGTTTGTATTCTATGTTGGGGGTAACAGCCTGCAAGGGGGAGCAATGCAATTAGCCATCTTAAGCTCATTGCTTTATCAAGTCCTAGAAATATATAAATCTTGTTATTCTCAACCTATACATCCCACCATAAGAAAGCTTATAAAAAACAATATAGTTCTTAACTCATGGCAGAAGAGGAAACAAACCCGGTAATGCCTGAGAGAATAAATCAGGACGAATTATTGGCTGATGCAAAGAGTTTTTTTGAAACGAATAAAAAAGAACTAGGAGATAGTGCAAGAACGGGCGGAGTTGTGAAAGTTGATTTCTTTACAATGTCTGAACACTCTCCTGAGTTGGCTGAATATCTAATTAGCAGGCCTGAAGAGACCATACAGCTCCTGGAAGTCGCTCTGGAGGAAATGGAGCTTGTTAGAAATGCTAAGGTGAGACTAATGACCTTGTCTGAAAGTCAGCACGTTAAGGTGAGGAATATTAGGGCAAAGCATTTGGGAAAAATGATTGCAATTGAGGGTATAGTTAGACAGGCAAGTGAAGTAAGACCTCAAGTTGTGAATGCTAAATTTGAATGCCCTTCATGTGGGACCATTATCTCCGTTTTGCAGATCGATAAGAAATTTAAGGAACCTTCGAGATGTTCGTGTGGGAGAAGGGGCGGTTTTAAGGAATTAAGTAAGGAAATGGTTGATGCTCAGAGACTAATCATTGAAGAAAGTCCTGATTCTTTGACAGGAGGAGAACAGCCTAAGAGAATGTCTGTTTTTCTGAAAGAAGATTTAGTTGAGCCTAAAATGGAAGAAAGAACAACTCCGGGAAGCAAGATTCAAATTATTGGTGAATTAAAAGAAGTTGCTCTGACTGCCCCAACCGGCGGTGTTTTAACAAGATTTGATTTGGCAGTTGAAGCAAATAATGTTATCCCTCTAGAAGAAACTTTTGATGATTTAAAAATTGAGGATGAGGATGAAATTAATATTAAAGAACTTGCAGCGGATAAAAATATATTAAAGAAGCTTGTAAAAAGTCTTGCTCCATCAATTTGGGGGCACGAGGAAGTTAAGAAAGCTCTGGCATTTCAGTTGTTTGGGGGTGTAAGAAAAACAAGAAGTGATGGATCAAAGACAAGAGGAGATATTCATGTTTTATTAGTTGGTGATCCTGGCGTTGCTAAATCAGTTATGCTAAAGTATATTGCAGACATTGCTCCTAAGGGAAGATATGTTTCTGGTAAATCTGCGTCGGGAGCCGGATTGACCGCAACGGTTGTAAAAGATGAATTCTTAAAAGGATGGAGTTTAGAAGCGGGTGCGATGGTATTGTCAAATAAGGGATTGGTTGCAATTGATGAGTTAGAAAAAATGGATGAAAATGACAGATCGGTGATGCATGAAGCAATGGAACAGCAATGCATGATGCCTGACTTTAAATTAATGCTATCTAATGGGAAAGAGGTTGAGATTGGAAGATTTGTTGATACTTTGATGGAAAAGAATAGTAAAAAAGTTTATGTTGGGAAAGATTGTGAAATTCTTCCGGTAGACAATGTTGAGCTAATTTCTACTGATTTTTCAAAGCACTTTACAATGAAAGCAGATAGGGTGAGCAGACACCTTGCCCCAAAGGAGTTTGTCAAAATTAAACTCACGGATGGAAAAGAGATAACGGTTACTCCGGAACATCCTTGTTGGATTGTGGAAAATGGGAGAATAATAACAATACCTGCAGAAAAACTAAAAGAGGGGGGCTATTTTCCTATTGCTTCTGAAATTAGTATTCGTGAGGATAGATATACAATAGAAAATGATTATCTATGCAAGATTTTAGGTTATCATCTAAGTGATGGCTGTTACGAGTTGAATAGGGGAAAGAAAACAGGAATTCAATTTGGGAATAATAACATTGAGTTGATTGAGAATTATAAAACTTCTATTGAAAGATTCTTTAATTTAAAACCAGGCATAACTAAAAGAGGAAAACAATATTCTGTCCGGGTTATTTCTAAGAAAGTTTTAGATTATTTTGCTAAATTAGATAGCGGTCTTATTGAAAAAGGGGAATTTAAAAAAATTCCGGATAGTGTTTTAAGTTATTCAAAGCAAAATATCAAATATTTGTTAAGGGCTTTATTTGACGGGGATGGAACAGTTGTTAATCAGATGAGGAATGGATGCCGAGTTGGATTGGTTGTTCAGAATCGCGTTTTGGCGGAACAGGTTAGCAATCTTTTATTGAGATTTGGCATTTTATCTTCAATATTTAGGGATAAGAATGTTTTTAGACTTGATATCTCGGGGCAAGATAATTTAGACAGATTCTTGCTGAATATTGGTTTTTTATCAAAACATAAAGAACAGAGGCTAAAAGAGTATTGTGAAAAGAGTAAAACCTATAGAACAATTAAGGATATTGTACCTGGTTGCACCGAAAAGATGAACTCTATTTTTAAAAAATTAAAAATCTCCGCTAGAAAAGAGATTGGGCATTCCATTGATTTGGGTGTTGAAAAACAAAGGTTATTTCTTCAGAAACTTGTTTTGATTGCAGAAAAGCATGCATTAAACCAAAAAAATAAAGAAATATTAAATGAGATTTATAATATTAAAAAGATTGCTTTTGGATATGCTAGGTGGATGAAAATTAAAGAAGTCTCTAAAATTAAAAACGAAGGAGTAAAATGGGTTTATGATGTTACAATAGAGCCATATCATACCTTTATTTCTAATGGGATGGTTTTGCATAATACGGTAACAATCTCTAAAGCAAATGTTCAGGCATCTTTAAGAGCACAAACTTCTGTTTTAGCTGCTGCAAATCCTAAGTTTGGAAGATTTGATCCTACCCAAATGATTGCTAAGCAGGTTAATCTTGTTCCTTCATTATTAAATCGTTTTGATTGTATTTTTATTCTAAGGGATTTGCCTGATAAAAAAAGGGATGAAGCAATAGCGTCACATGTTCTTCATGAACATAGGCAGGATGTGAAGCATGAAGTTATTGAAAAAGATTTATTGAGAAAATATGTTGCTTATGCTAAACAAAAATTTAATCCTGTTCTGACTGATGATGCTGTTAAAGATATTAAGGACTTTTATGTTGGTTTGAGAAACCAGCCCAGTTTTAGTGATGATGCAATTAAGCCTATCCCCATTTCAGCAAGGCAGTTGGAGGGATTAATTAGGATGGCAGAAGCTCATGCAAGAATAAGGTTGAGCAAGAAAGTTGAAAAACAGGATGCTGCTGCTGCAATTGAGTTAATGAAATATTATTTGATGCAGGTTGGATATGATGAAGAAACTAAGACAATTGATATTGACAGGATTACTACAGGTGTTGCCGCTTCTCAGAGAGGGAAGATTCATATTATCCAAACTGTTTTAGAGGAACTTGAATCAAGATTAGGAAAATTAATTCCAATGGAAGAACTTGTTAAAGAATTGAAGGAGAAGATGAAAGAAAGTGAGATTGAAGAGAATATTGAGAAGTTGGTAAGGAGTGGGGATTTGTTCAGGCCGAGGAAAGGGTACATACAGAGGATGTAGTCTTGTTTGCTTTGTTGTGTAAAATGCTATTTAGATTTTTAACATTCAAACTGAACAGGAACCGCAACTCTTTCTCTAAATCTTGTTGTTAATCTTTGTAACTGTAAATGCTGATCCGGAGTTGTTCTATTAGATACGAATTCTTTGAAAGAATCGTCGCATTCCTTTGATAAGTGGTAGTGCCATGGATTGTTTGTAGCCACAACAATCAAGCCACCTGCAAAAAGATTTGAAATTGCAACCGCTAAAGAAGGGCTATAGGGTTCTACTCCTACTGGTCCAAACTCCATCGCTCTTAAAACGGGAAAATCATGTCTTTGTTCGTAAAAAAAGGAATGAATTGGTTATCTTGGGGGATGCTCATATTCGGGTCCTTCTCGGCCCATCTTAAAACATCTTACTTCTGGTGGAAGATAGTGTGCAATTAAAATTAAAGCATCATCTGCTGGTACTGGTTTAAAAGTGCCTAACCTTGGCGCTCTAGTGCTTTGTTTACATCCTGACATACTAATCTCTTGTTTAAAAGGTATTTAAGTATTATTGTAATTAATTAACATAATAGAACTTCATCCCAACAATCCTTAAAAACCCCGGACTTTTTGTATAAACATGCCAGAACTTGATGGAGAACAAAAAAAGAGAAATGTTGCATATAAGATGCGGATTGGGGATATTTTGAAAGCTAAGCCAATAATGGCCGAAGGAAGGCTTTTATTTATGGAGCTTGGGGACAGAAAGATTTCAAGAATAAATGTTCTTGCAAATTGTGTTGAAAAGTATGTGCAAGATGGAGAAAAGAAATTTGCTTCTGTTACGGTTGATGATGCATCTGGGCAGATTAAGCTGAAGGTTTTTGGGGACGATATTGCTATACTTAAGGAAATAATGCAGGGGGATACATTGCAGATTATTGGTGTAATAAGAGAGTATAATTCTGAGATTTATATTATTCCTGAAATCGTAAGGCCTGTTGATCCTCGGTGGTTGTTGGTAAGGAAACTTGAAATACAAAGTTCAAGAAAAGATATCCCAGTACAAAGCAATGCGCCTTTAAGAGATTTGATTTTAGATAAAATTAAGAAGGCCGAACCTGATGGTGGGCTAGATGTTGATTCTTTAATTATGGATACGGAAGCTAGTCCGGATTTGATTAATGGCGAGATTAAGAAGTTATTAGAAGAGGGTTTAATTTATGAACCGAGACCTGGAAGGTTGAGGTATTTGGGTTAGTTTTATTTAGAAAAGTTTTCAGCAACATATAATCATGTCTTGTTGCTCACAATTTGGATTTGGGCAGTAAGGAATTACACCATGGTATTCTAAAGGTGTATGACAATCCGGACATTTTTCAATTAATTCTCCCGCAGAAACTAATTCGGCTAAATCAATTTGATGTCTCAATGCTGTTTCAAAAACTTCCAGAGGGATTGTTCCCATAAAATAATTAGGTTAAGATAGTTTAAATATTTATTCTTAAATTATCCTAACAGGCAGTTTAGTATCTTGCATACACTTCTTATTTTATTCCAGTTATTAGGTGCTTATTGTTTAAGATATTGAAGTAACATTATTAAATTAAGATTATTATTAAAAGAATTATTCGTCCTCAAAATCCAAATCATCGCCCATTAGGGCATCCTGTTCTCTTTTCTTTTTAAGTTCTACTAAATCGCTTAGCTTAAGATTATCAAGATTCTGTCTTCTTGAAAGGTCTAATTTTCCTTTTTTTAAAAGATTCATTTTTTCTTGTCTTGCCTCTTCTCTTTTTTTATCGTGGATTGTATGTGCTTGATTGGTTGGGTGGGCTGTATGTGTCTGGGAAATAGAACTTTTTTGATTTGTTTCTTCAAATTCTTCATTTGGATTATTCATTTTTTCTATCTCTCTTTGCTGGGCTTTTGGGAGATTCATTTTTTCTTCTACTTCTGCTAAAATCTCTTTTTCCCGATCTATGCTTCTTGTAAATGAGATTTCTTTTTCATGAGATATTACTAATTGAATGTCTAGGGCATTTTCAAGTTTAATCGCTGTTTCATAAAGATTTAAAGGGAGTTGGGCTCTTTCAAAATCTTCAATTACCTTTACTGGAACTCCTGTTTTTTCTGATAATTGAGTTAGTGTTAGTTTCATTCTTCTTCTTGCCATCTTCAAAAGCCAATCATAATTGGGCTTTAGCATGTCACTCGCTTGTTTTATAGGTGCTGGGCGTAATTTATGGATGTTCCTTTGTGCAACTTCATAATCTCTGCTTAATGGCGATCTGCTTAGGCCTGAAAGTCTTTCCATTCTTTCCTTCACGCTTTGAGGTCTTTCAGCAGCATTTAACTGGCTTGAGGAAGGTTTTTTTATTAATGGGATATTCTCTAGCTCTGCGCAAGACTCGCAAATTCTTATAATTTCATCTTGAGAAACTCCCTCAAAAATAAGGACTTCATTTGATGACTTATTGCAAATTGAACAACGGCTCATAATACAAACAGATAATGTGTATTTTTAAGGATTGTTGGGGTTGAATATATACTAAGAATATGTTTATGCCGGAATTAATCAAAGTAATCCGGGGATTTTTTTAAGGTCTTCAACAGTATAAATCTTGTCTTTTTCATCTATTATCACAACCGGGAGAGAGGTTATATTGTATTTCTTGATTAAAAATTCGGTTGAAGTTAAGTTCATATTTCCGGCTATTGGAATTAGCACTATGCTTGTTCCTTGTGATTGCTTTAATTCAGATAAATAATTTGAAAAAGCATTCTGTTGTGCTGTTGCACCAATATTCGAATCATATTGGTAAAGATATACGATTGTGTGAAGCAAGCCAGGGCATTGTTGCTTTACTTTTATACTATTTACCCAGAAGTATGTTCTTAATAAGTCATATTTTCTATGTTCTTGTTTTAATGAATCTGTAAGTGTTTGTGACTCTTCTAACTGTTGTAATAAAATTGCTTCTTCAAAGATTTTATCTCCGAATTCTGCGTTTGCTTTAACAAGAGAGCTACAATCAGCACTATCTAGGTCAAAGAGTTCTGCTTGTATCCTTAAATCTAGAAGGTTAATCTCAGAGTTTTCATAAAGACTTGAAATTGATGAAACTCGGCTATTTTCAAAAGAGATACCAATCATTATTCCTATTCCGAATATGAATACTGTAATTATTAACGCCTCCCAAAAAACATGCATATTATTTTGTCCTACCATCTGTAATCACCTTTTATCATCCTGTAAATTGATGAAAACCAAATAACAGGATATAATGTTAAGTATACTAATAAATAGAACAATCTTTTAAAAAGGTTTCTAACTTCTTCCCACTCTCCTTTTTTACCGCCCAAAACCTTTAGAATGTATTGGCTATAACTAAAAGCGGTTATAAATAATATTAGGGTAAAGAAAATTAATACTGATGGGTGAAGATTAATATTCTGAAGATTTATTAACGAATTTTGGGAAATAATATTGTATCTCGTTGAAAGGAAAGTTAGAATGAATTTACTGGATACTAGGTATGCCCCGAATAGAAATACAAAAATGCTTAGGATTATTGAAAGTGAAACAAACGGGATTACAAAAAAGCCTAACATTCCTTTTCTTAAAAAGGTTTTTCTGTATTTTATTATTGCCTGAATTCCACCTATTCCCCATCTCTCTCTTTGTCTCCACCAGGCTTTGAATTTTTGGGGGGCTGATGTTTTTACAAAGGCTGAGAGACACATTTTTGTTTTATAACCATGTTTCATTAAATTCCAAGTTACATCTATATCTTCTGTTACTGTTGTTGGGTCAAATCCTCCTACCTTAATCAAGCCTGACTTTCTGTAAACACTTAAAGGGCCATTGGTTACATAAACTGCGTCGATGAAATCTAAAAGTTTTCTTGTCCATGCAAGTACAATGTATTCTATTTGCTGAATTTTTGTTAGAAAGTTCTCTTTGTTTTTTATAAAAACTGCAGAAGTGACTGCACCTACTTTTGTATCGTTAAAATAACCTAAGGTGTTTCCTATTGCTTCTTTGTCTGGGTAGCTGTCTGCATCAATTACTGCAATCAATTCCCCTTTTGCAATTTTTATTCCTTGGTTTAAAGAGTCCGCTTTTCCTGAATTCTTTTTATCTAGAAGTTTTAAACTTGGATATTTTTTCATCAATCTCCTCACAACTTCGGCTGTCTTGTCTTTTGAACCGTCGTTTATCACTATCATCTCTAAAACCTTATAGTCTGAATTCATTACTGAGTGTATTGTGTCTTCAATTTTTGTCTCTTCATTATAGGCTGGTGTTAAGACGGTAACTGTAAATTCTCTTGATGGAGTTGGGTAACCGAATATCTCGTCTCTGTTTCTAAAAACAAGAAGAATATAGAAAAAGAAAAAATAAATTGCGACAAACATTAATACTAGGTAGGTTGCAGTTATGAAACCAACCATTATTCATTATCTCCTGGTTCTTCTTGGTTTTCGTCTTCTAATTGTTCTTGCTCTGGTTCTTTACCTTTGTCTCCGGGGTTTTGAAGAAATGCCTGTTTGTTAGCAAGACTGAAGTATTCATAAAAATCTTCACTTAAAGAAAGCTCTAGTGTGTGACTTATTGATTTTGCTGTGACTAATCCTGTTTCTCTGAATTTCTTTATGTGATCGTAGGCTTTGTTTCCCCTAATCTTTATTATAACTGATTGTTTTACTGGTTGTTTGTAAGCAATTACTGCCAGGGTTTCTTGTTCTGCTTTTGTAAATTCTGCTGTTCCTGTTGCAAGCCTATTAACAAGATAATTATATTTCTCAGAAACATCCATCTTCCATGAACTGTTTCTGTTAATCAGTTGGATTGCTCCTTTTGAATATCTTTTTTCTAGCTTGTTTAAGATTTCTCTAAGCATTATTGGATTAATGTCTGTGAGCATAATTAAGTCCTGAATTGTTAGAAATTTTCCGGAGATGAATAAGGCTGCTTCTACTTTTTCCTGGCTTTCCCTTTCTTGGTCATCAAACTCATTTTCAATTTCTTCTGCTGTTTCGTGGGTGATTATTTTAGCTTGTTTTTTGGCTTCTTGCTTTTCGGGGTTTTCTATTTTCAGCTCTCCCGTATCAGGACTCTGAGAATCATTAGTATCTACTTCCTCTTCCATAGTTATATAGAGAGTATGGGTTTTAAAAGGTTATTTATGGAGGTATGCGGGGGTTGATGATGATTGAACGACCCCACAATTACTTCATCCTAGGGATTAACTCTCTGACTTTTTGTTTAAGATTCTTTAATTTTCATAACAAAAACTACCCACGGCCCAATTATCTTCCTAACTTTTTCTTTGGAAATTTTTAGTCTTTGTGGCGATACTAAAATATCTTCTACTTCTAAGAAACTGTGTATTTCTACTTTAAATCCTAAGTTTTCAAAAAATTCTTTTGCTTCATCTTGGTTTTCAAAAGCATTTTGATTAATATCGATTCCAGTTATCTTTTTTGTAGACTTTAGTATAGAGATTGATTTATCTTCTTTTTCCAGCCCTTTTTTAAGTGTAATGTCTGGAGTAATCCAAACTCCTCCAAAGGTGTGTAAAAGTGAATAAATATTCTTTGCAACAGCAGTCTTTTCGCTAAAGTTCAAATAACGTAAAAGTCCTTCATTTATTATTGCCATTTCTTGTTTAGCATCAAAGTGCCTTGTAGCAGATTTCAAATCTGCTAGATTAAGTGCATTGCCTGTTTCAAGATGAAGATTGGCAGGTAATTCTCTGCAGACTTTTCTTAAAATTTTTATTTTTGTTAGCATTATATCCTGCAAGTCCATTTCTACATAATTTATTGAACTTTGCTGAGCAAAGGATATTCCTCTTGGAGACAGTCCAGAGGCAATTTCAAGTATTTGTTTCTGCTGATTTTTAAGTAAAAGTTTGTTCAATAATTTATATCTCGCTTCATGATTAGGAGCAACCTCATTTAATCTTAATAATTCTGATGAAGGGCTACTTTTTCCTCTAATTTTTATAGCAGTATTAAATATTTCTTTAGCAAAAGGTATATCTGAAAAGGTTCTGCTATTCGCTACCGCTAAAGCAGTGGGGCTTATCAGTTTATAATTAATCTTTAGGGGCTGTTCTCCTTGTATTCTCATATTTATATTAATAACCAGCTATTTATAAAATTAGAGTTCAACTCCCTTCCAGAGCACTTAACTACCCCATCACTCATGAATCTCAAACCTCAGAATACCGCCTAGGCCGCCCATATTATCAAATTGAACACCTTCTGTTGTCTCTTTGGTAACTAGATAGATTTCTGTTGATGTTTCTTTTGCTAACTTTTCAATTGCTTTTATCTTTTCTTTTGGAAGTGATTTTGAAATTATTAGTTTTCCCACTGCTCCTTGAGTAAGTCTTTTTTCAACTTCTGCTGCACCATAGGCTACTTTTTCCGGCTTTTTTGCAAGCATTGTGAAAAATTCTTCGAGTATCAGTTTTTGATGGGTTATTTCTTGCTCTGCCAAGACATCTTGGCTGATATTAACAAGGGTCTGAAGCCCATTGAATTCTGTTTCTCCTAGATCTTTTACTGCGATGACTTTGTCTTTTAATGACGTTGCTAATTGGCCTGTTGCCAAAAATTCTTCTTTTGTTGGGATTGGCCCACCAATTAAAATGCCTTTTAGTTTTTTATTTTCAAAAAAATGCTTTTTCATATTCTCTGAAACTCGCCTGAAGAATTCTTTAGCAGCACCTTCTGTAATTCTGTGAAAACGTTGGGCGGACTGGCCTCCAGCCCTTACTTTTCCTGGAATTCCTGAGGTCATATGCTGCAAAACTTTGATTTGCTTACCTTCAAGAATTCCGATGGTTGCTTCTTTTCTTTCAATTACTAAAAGGCCATAAACTTCATCTGTTTCTAGCATTTCTTTTAATGGATCTAGAATAAATGTTTGGTCACATCGGTATAGTCTTATTCTTAGAGGTTTAGGCGGTTCAATTGCCCAGACTTGAAAATCCTGTTGGCCCTCGCTTGCGGAAATGTTTCCGGAAAAAATTGCTAAACCATTCGGAGGTGTTTGCCCGATTAACTTTAATTGTCTTGAAACTCTTTCTAATGACTGAAGAACATTTTTTCTTGTTACTGTTCCTTTAATATTCGTAGCCGTTCCTTTTTCATCTTCAATCTGCTTTCCTACCTGGGTTAATGTGAATCCTGCAGGAACATAGACTGTAATCATTTCTGTATGGCGTCCTCTATATCCTTCAAGTTCTTCTATTAACTGTTCTAGCTCAAACTTTTTTGCTTCATCCATTATCTAAGACACCACCTCATTGTTAAGGAGTATAATTCACTAAGATAAGCGCAGTTTATAAAGTTTTGTCGAGGGATTTATTATATATTCAGAATATACTGAAAAGAGACAAAAATGACTTAAAAATGGCAATTTATAAGGCTTTCGCAAGGTTTTAAAGTGGTTTTTGTCTTTAGTACATATGGCAAAACGAGGTAATGAGCCAGAAGAACCAGGGCAGAGAAATAAGAATTCATGTGTCCACAAAATGAGGATAGCGATTCCAAGCTTTTTTTATAAGCCTGCAGGAGGTGGAATTGCTCGTTATGTAGACACTCTTGCAAAGATATTTTCGGAAATGGGACACTATGTAGATATTATTACTGCCTCTTATAATGGGAAGAAAACTGAAAGAGAAGGTAATATCACCATTTATCGATTGCCTTGTATGAACATCTTTGATAATCCTGAAGATAATAAAGAAAAATCAAGGGACTTCTTGAGATTTTTAAAAAGATATTCTAAAAAAAATCCTGATGTTTTTCTTGCTCAGAGTTTTCATACTATTGTTTCTTCAATCGGACATGTTCTTGCATTGAATATGGTTTCAATGCAGACAAATATTCCTATAATTCTGAATGTCCATTCATTTATTCAAGAGGATAAAAGTTCAGATTTAAAGTTTCAGCTTATTCATAATCTTTATTGGGATAAGGTTGTATGTATTGGCTCTCATTTGGCAGAATCAATTTTCAAAAGAGGTATCTCTACCGAAATGTTAAAATCTACCTATCCTCCAGTGGATCTAAGATTATTCAGACCTGATTTGGGTTCAAAATGGCTAAGAAGCAGGGTTGATGTGTCTAATGAAGATTTTCTTATCCTCCATGCAAGTAGGATTGATAATTATGATGTTGCGGAGTCAAAAGGCGTTTTTGTTTTATTGAAAGCTTTATCTATGATTAAAGAAAAAAATGTTAAACTGATAATATCTGCAGCTCCGTGTATCCCCCAATTTGAAGAGTCTAAAAGAGAGACTATCAAAAAAATTATTGATACAGGCAAATTACTTGGGATTGAAAATAGGGTATTCGTAGAAACTTTTGACCCATCAAATATGCCTTTTGTTTATAATGGGTGTGATTTATGTGTTTTAGTATCTGACTATGAAAATTGTCCTTTAGCCCTTTCAGAAGCAATGGCATGTGGCTTACCTGTTATTGGATCAACAATTGGAGGCATTCCTGAGATTATTGATAGTAATAAATCTGGTATCTTAATCTCCCCAAATGATTCGGTAAGACTTTCGGAAGAAATTATGAAGGTTATAAAAAATAGAAAAAAGATGAGAGAGTTTGGCGAAGTTGGTAGGCATCAAGTAGAAGAAAAACAAGCAGCTAATAAAATATGTAGAAGTCTCCTTGGGCTTTGTGAATCTGTTATTTGTAAGAAAAAGGTCAACTAAATCTTAAGGATCTAATTTTACCATGATAAATGTTCTTGCGCTGCTTATACCTTTAACAATTCCAGCTACTAAATCCGACTCTTTAGTAGGATTAATACCTGCAACAATATTCCTTGCCTTAACGCCTTCATAGCTCCATATTCTTCTTGCGCCTAATGCTGCTTCTGTTGATTTATATGTTTTAGTGAATTTTATCAAGTCATCTGTTTCTTCCAATAATATACCTGCTTCACGTCCATCTGAGTCTACTGATTTTCCTTTTCTAAGCCTTCCTTTCCCTTCAAGGTATATTCTAAAGTTGTTTGGACTTGTTCTTGGTTGTGGTCCTCCAGCATATTCAAAATATTCTGCCAATTCCTCAAAGTGGTGGCAATCTACAGCGCATACATAGTCTGGTTTTCTTGGTTCATCCATACTGGAGAAATAAAAAGGACATTAATAAATATTTATATGCTGGGGAGCTATTATTGGCGGTTAATCAAATCCTAGAATTAAAAGTTCTTCCATCCAAATTTTCTTTCTTGCAATTATTCTTGGCTTGAACTTTTTTATTTTATTTAGAGGTGTTAGACTGGAGATTAGCAGGAGAATTTTTCCGTTTTCATTTAAGTGCTGTTTGGCTTGTTTAAGAAACTTGAGAGATATTTCATCTCCTTTCTTTCCACCAGTTGTTGCAAGTTTTGAATCTTCTGGTTCATCTTTATCTTCGGGAAGATATGGGGCATTGAAAGTTATTAAGTCAAAGTTATTTGCCTTGGGTATTTTGCTGAATAGGTCTGAGTGGATTGTTTTTATCATTAAATTATTTTTTACAAAGTTTACTGATTCTTTATTTATGTCTGAAGCGAGAATGTTCGATTTTTTTATGCCTGAATTTAATGCTGCTCCTGCCAAGATTCCTGAACCTGTACCAATGTCAAGATATTTTATATCTTTATTTTTTAATTTTGAAAGATGGCTTTTTAAAAAGTCTGAAAAGAAAAATGAATCTTCGGAGGGTTTGTAGATTGCCATGGTTATCAGCTGAATAGAGAAATTATCTTTTCCCAATACAGTCCTAAAATTCCTGCACCTACAAGAATAAGAACCGAGATGGTAATAAGCACAATTATAAGAAGTTTATGTGATTTTTCTGATGAATATATGGCGGGTTTAATCTTAATAATCTCTTGATTTGCTTCTTGGCTCCTCATCTGTGTTAGTGCTGTGCTTGGCATCGAACTAATCCCTGAAATCTTACGAGCGGCAGATTCTACAATTTCTCTTTTATAACCTGCATTAAGAAAACTTTGTTTCACAGAACCAAGACTCTGACCTCGTTCAATTGCATTTTTAATTCCTCCTGCGACTTCGTCTACAGGAGATTCATTTTCAGATTGATTGATCATAGGCTTAAAACTGCTCCATCATGCATTAAATGGCATTGTTTTTTTGAATAGCCCATTTCTAAAGCTAGGTCTATCATAGCTGTTGTTTTATCCGGGCCACCATGAGCCGGGATAATATGTTGTGGAGAAAGAAGGTTTAGAATATCTCTTAGGTCTTCTCTTCCTGCGTGTCCTGAAACATGAACATCTCTAAATATTCTAGCTTTTTTCTTTTTTAAGTGATTTTCCATTATTCCGAATTGTTCTATATTTACTGGTGCTGGAATTACGCTTGATGAGAAAACAATGTTGTCTCCATTGTTTATTTTAAAAGGAAGCTGATTTCTTGACATTCTTTCTAAAATTGAGCCAGGTTCTCCCTGGTGTCCGGTACAAACAATCATATAATTCCTTCTATTCTTCTCCACTTTATGCAGTGTTTTTTCAAGCTGTCTTCTGTAGGTTGAGATGGTTACTTTATCTAAGAATGGGGCAAGTTTAACTTCTTGGGCTGCTCTTGTATATTTGTTTAAGCTTCTTCCCAAAAATACTACTTCTCTGTTTAATTGCTTTCCAAAATCCACAATAGATTTTAGTCTTGCAATATGGGATGAAAAGGTTGTAACAATTATTCCTGCATCTTTATTTTGAGTTGTCAAAAGGACCTCTTCCAATAAATGGCGAGCTATTTTTTCTGAGGGGGTTTTTCTATCTGAAGGAGCATATAAAGAATCGACAATCAGTACGTATACTCCTTTTTTTGCAATCTCTTTTAGTTTTGAATAATTGGGTTTCAAGCCTACAACCGGATTGTCATCTAATTTAAAGTCATTTGCATAAAGTATGACTCCCTTTTCTGTATGAATCGCGATGAAGGATGTTTGAAGTGTCGAGTGGGTTATGTTAATAAATTCTACAAGGAACTGCTTATGCTTCCCTTTAATATAAAAAGAAGTGTTTGGTTGTATTGTCCTTATCTGGTTTCTTAAATACATCTCATTATCTTTTAATAAGGAATTAAGAACTGCTATTGTAAAAGGGGTTCCATAAATTGGAGCATTATATTTATCAGACATGAAGGGGATTGCACCAACATGGTCGAGATGAGCGTGCCCTATGAATTGTGCTCTAACTTTATGCCTTATCGAATCTATGGATGAATCATCAGGGATTGCGCCGATTGATTTTAGCTTTTTTTCTGTTAGAACTTTATCGCGTTCTTGCATTGTAACAATTGCTGGAAGAAAAAAACCTTCATCAAAAATGAATGCGTCATCATCCAATTCTAAAACAACCATATTCTTTCCAACTTCAGAAAAGCCGCCAACAGTATGAATTTTTAACATTTTCTCTCTTTATTTTAAGTTGATTATATATCTTCAAAAGGGTTTATAATCATTTGGGTAAAACAGGGGAATATTTATATATAAATTAAGTCGGTTAATAGTATGGAAAAAAGAGTTGTTATTATTGGATTGTTTGTATTGTTATTTGTAGTAAGTGTTTTCTTTAGCAACAGTTTTTTAGTAGCTATTAGCGGAAATGCTGTCCTCTCTGAACAGGGGAACATTAGTTATTCTAATTATTCTGATTTTTCAAATATCTCTGAAAATGAAAGCTTGAGTAATTCTTCTGAAATTGATGATAATCTCTTTATTGAAGACAATATTAGTAACCCTAGTCTGGGAGCTGATGGTTCTTTTACTGGTTTTTATAGTGAAATCAATAATATGACCATTGAAAATAATTTAAGTGAGGAAAGTAATGAGAGTGATGAGATAGCTGTTGTTGGCGTTAATGAGATAGGGAGAAATAGTTCTTCAGGTGAAAATCTTACAGGGGGATTTAACGTTACTGACACTTCTTATGATGTGAGTAATAGTTCAAATGAAAGTGCGTTTTTTGAAGAAAATATTATGTTTAATGAATCTGATTCTTCTGAAAATAATTCTATTGACGGCGAATTTATTGTGGGTGTTAAAGTTGATGAGAAGAAGTTTTTTGGATTAATTTCAAAAACAGAGCAAGAAATTGAGGGAGATAAACTTGAGAAAAAACAGGAGATTATTGGGCAGGTTGGACGGATTGCAGATTTGTCTTCCGGCGAGTTTGCAACTGAATTAAATGAAAGTGAAAAGCATGAGCTTGAAAAAAGAGATGATATTGACTATATTGAACCGGTCAGGAATTTTGAAATCTCCTTGACAGAAGCAGTGCCTTTAATTGATGCGAATAATACTTGGACTTTGATGATTAATGATACTAATCTAACTGGAAATATGGAAACTGTGTGCATTATTGATACTGGAATTAACTTTAATCATGTGGATTTGATTGGTAAAAATAAAACATGTAATATTTATTGTAATCCTGATGGGAGTGATTGTATTGAAAATTGCTCTGTAACTGATTTAAACGGGCATGGGACCCATGTTGCTGGAATTGTTGGAGCTAATGGGCGTTTGAAGGGTGTTGCGCCTGGTGTTAGTTTGATTGGTGTTAAAGTCTTCTCTGGCTCTAGTAGTTCTGATGCTACTACTTTGAGCATTAGAAAAGCTATTGATTGGTGTGTTGCAAATTCAGATAATTATAATATTTCAGTTATTAGTATGAGTTTAGGAACTTCAACTGCTTATTCTGATTATTGTGACGGTGAATTTCCAAGTTTTAATAATTCTATTAACTCGGCTTTTGTGAAAAATATTTCAGTTGTTGTTTCATCTGGAAATGATGCGAATTACACTGCTATTTCTTCTCCTGCCTGTATTCCAAATGCAATTCCAGTTGCTGATGTTTATGATGCGAATGTTGGTGGTTTGACTTGGGTTGGAACTTGTACAGATTCAACTACAACAGAGGATAAGATTGTATGTCATGCTAATCGAAATTCTTTAGTAAAACTGCTTGCGCCTGGTGCCATGATTAATTCTACATGGTATGATGGTGGTTATGCTAATGAAGGTGGGACATCTATGGCCGCTCCAATGGTTGCGGGAGCAATTGCAATAATTAATCAAATGTTAAATCAAACAAACCAGAGTAAAACGCCTTTGGAGATTGAGGCGGTATTAAATCAAACAGGTAAAATAATATATGATTCTTTCTCTGGTTTAAGTTATTCAAGAATTAACGTTTATGATTCGGTTATAAATTTAGATAACATATCTCCGAATGTTACTCTGATTGAGCCTGAAAATGGAGGGGTTGTTTCTGGGGATAATATAAACTTTTCATGCTCTGCAACAGACATGCAATTAAAAAATTTGAGTTTTTATTTGTGGAATTCTAGTGATTTGATTTATAATTCAAGTGTTGATGTTTCTGGGGCTAGTAATTCAAGTATCTTTAATTATACTTTAGACTTTGGGAACTATAAGTGGAATTGTCTTGCTTATGATTTAAATGGTAATTCTGCATTTGCTGATAATTATACCTTGTCAAGAGGGGGTGTTCTCGTAAGTCTTATTAGTCCTGAAAATAGCTCAACAACTGAAGTGAATGAAACTAATTTTACGTGTGACGTTAGTACCGAGCAGATTTATGAGTTAATAAATTTGAGTTTTTATTTGTGGAATTCTAGTGATTTGATTTATAATTCAAGTGTTGATGTTTCTGGGGCTAGTAATTCAAGTATCTTTAATTATACTTTAGATGAAGGTACTTATTTTTGGACTTGTGATAGCTTCAATAATGTTTCCAACTATTCAATTGCGGATAATTACACCTTATCTTATGAAGTTCCCGAAGTTGTGGTTCCTCAAACTTCTCCTTCTACAACTCCGAGTAGTGGTGGTTCTGGTGGCGGGGCTGTTTCTATTGTTAGACCAGCTAATTTAAGTAATAATACAAATCAAACAAATATCGCAGATGCAAATCAAAGCGAAGGGCTCACTCTGGAAGAAAGAAATGCTACATTTGAAACACATGAAAATCAAACTTCTGTGAGTAAGGATAGTTTGAATTTATTTAAAAAAGAATCTTTATTTGTAATTGCCATTGTTCTTATAGTAATTGGTTTGATTATTAGGGTTACTAGACGTAGAAAAAATAAAGAGATAGAAGCTGAAGTAGAAGTGCCTCTGATACAAAGCAAGAAACAAAGGAAGAATGGAAAGAAGAAGATAAATAAAAGGAAATGGAAAAAATGAAATCTATTTTAATTTTTGGCGATAGCATTGTGTGGGGAGCCGTTGATAAGGATAAGGGAGGATGGGTAGAGCGATTGAAGATAGATCTTGCTGAGCAAGAGATTGATGTTTATAATTTGGGTATAGCTGGAGATACTAGTGCTGATGTTTTAGATAGATTAGAAGAGGAAATTAAATCTCGGTTGTATGATGAGACTACTATTCTATGCTCTATTGGAATTAACGATACTCTTTATCCTGAGAAAATTACTTATTTTGAGGAAAATATCCGAGAATTAATAAGAATATGCCAGAAATTTACACCAGCTATCATGTTTTTAGGGTTAACAAATGTTGACGAAAAGGTAATCTTAAATGTTCTAGACGAGCAATATAATAATAACATTATAGCTAAGTTTGATAAGATACTTAAAGCTGTTTGTGAAGAAAATCAAGTAAGGTATCAGAAAATGTTTGGGTTTCTTGGAGATAAAGATTTTGAAGATGGTTTACATCCAAATAGTGACGGACACGAGAAGATATATAAGCAGATAAAGGGTTATTTAGAAGAATGGAAAACAAAAAAAGAAAACAAAAAAAGCTAAAGCTAAAGGCAAGCGCAAGAGATAATCGAAGATATCTCCTTGTAAATGAAAAGTCTAATGAAGTAATTGAAAAAGCTATTTTGGACTATATTGGTATTTTGGGTTTTGCCAAGGCAGGATATGTTTTTGTTGATAAAGATGGCAATAACTTGGTGTGTTCTGTTAAAAGAGAAAGCTTAAACGATGTTCGTGCGGCACTTGGAATGATGGGAATAAGGGTGGAGAATGTTTCTGGGACTTTGAGGGGACTGGAAAGATAGATTTTTATAATTCAGTCTATTGAAGAGGAGATGCAACATAATTATTTAGATACTTCGGTTAGAAAAAGGCTCTCTGAAGAAGAAGTATTGGAGTGGGGGAAACAATTTAATTTCCATCCGCCTCATTATATTTTTCATAGGGTTCTTGAGTCTATATCGGGATTAGCAATATTGCAGGAAGAAAGACAGGAACTAAGGCTTAGAGATTTATATTCTGTGAGCTTTTTTTTAGTAGATTTTGAAAGCACAACCTTCCGAAGATGGAGAAGTTTATGGCTCCCAAAAAGGGTAAAGCTTGGTACTCTTGAAGACATTGAAAAAAGATTTGAAAAAATGCCTTTGGTTGGTCTTCCTACAAGGAAGAGTAAATCCTTTTTAGAATATGATCTTCCCATAGGTTACTATCAGCAGAAATTAGCATATGAGGGTGAGCCGGATAAGCGAGTTGTTTGTGATAGATTAAAGATAGAGCTTAACTCCTAAACCAAAGCTATAGAAGATAGAATCAATCTGTTTTCTTTGATGCTCCTCGCCCAAATGACTGATTTTCATGATATCTTAAATTGAATAAATTGTGCCCCACTATTGATCTTAAACTGTAAAATTCTTTGAAATGATTCCATGTCCTATTATCTTTTCCAGTTTTTTGAAATAAAATGAGATTTTTTATTGGGATTTTTATAGATTTATAATTCCTTTTGTTAGTTTTTATCCAAGATGCGACCAATTGTGTAGAACGCATCCAACTATCATGAAAAAGAACATATCCTTGTTTTTTAAGCATGATATCGATGTAGAAAAAATCTACGAAAACATCATCATAGTTGTGGCCTCCATCAATAAATGCGAAATCTAATCTAACGCCCTCTTCGACCAACTTTGGAAGGATAATATGGGAAAAGTCTTTCTTGAATAAAATAAACTTATTTAATCCTAATCTCTGAATGTTCTTTAAGCCCAAATTCCCAAACTTCTCCTGAAAGGGATCAATGACATAATGTTTTTTTCTTGTAGCAGATATTATATGTGCTGCCGAGCAACCGTATGCAAATCCTGTCTCTAAAGTAACATTAACCTTCTTTTTTTTAAGAAATCGGTACATAAATTCTGCTTGCTCTCTTGAGACGGCCACTCCTTTTTTACCTTCAGGAATATCCAATTTCTCATAAATATTCAAACTCATACTTTTGCTTATGAATACGAGTTTAAAAACTTATTTTTCTGTAGCCAACTCCAGCGAAAACCTTATAAATCCTGCTGAACAATACTAATTATAGATAAATTCTATATCTTTAATTA
>CAYNAV010000007.1:0-1887 GCA_964395405.1 Candidatus Woesearchaeota archaeon
CTAAACTTTAATTGATTTTGTAACTACTATAGAGTTTATAAATCTTTGGATTTATAGTTCATAGCAAATAAAACTTATAAAGATTATGAAATTAGATTCTATATAATGCTTTAATTAGCAACGAAACCGTGGCCATCATGTCTGTGATGTTCGAATTGTTTTTTTAGGTCTTTGATTTCTTGTTTGAGTTTTTCTATCTCTTGTTTCATTAATGTTATTCTTTCTTCTGTTTGTGTTTCCATTCTAGGTTAAGGGGTTTTTGGTTTATAAATTGTTAGAATTGTATGTTAGCACAATAATCCTTATATACTTGAAAAATAAGGGAGTATTATGCCTGAAGAAATAAGAAAACTGAGCAATGGTCTGAATATGTCTTGGCTAGTTTCAAGATTAAGTTCTGCGCAATTGCCTCTAATAAAAGAAGATAAACAGATGCCGGGATTTTTTCAGCCAGGAAATTTAGGATATCTTGATCCTTCTCAGGTTGTTGAATATTTTTCTTCAATTGAAAATAGGGTTTATCCAGGTTCTCCACAATTAAGAGTATATATCGATTTTGAAGGGGATTGGCAGGGCAATCTTGCTGGCAGATATTTTTTTATGCATCCATTAAAAGAAAAGCATTCAATTATGGGCACTGAAGATTTTATTTTAAATGGGTTTGTATCTGACCAGGATGTTATTCAAAAAAGGGTTGATCCTAAATATGTCAAGGAAGATAATTCAGGAAGGATAATTCCGGTAACAATAGATAGGGTGGAAAAAGCAATGCAATTCCAGGAAAAACGTATAAGAGACCCTGACTCGTGGCCTACTTATGATTTTAGGGATGCAGAAAAACTTGCAAGAATTGTTGGTATTGATATTTCAGGAAGAGTTAAAGCGTTAGAAGCGGAAGCAGTAGAAAAACATACAGTGAAATATTCATCTCCCGAAAATCTTGGAAAAGTGTTGGGAGAATTAGAAGAGCAATTAGCCGGTGGATTTATTGTTCCGATAGATGACGACGACCTTGGTGATTATGATGGTAATCTGAGAGATTTTTTAAGTAATATTGGCAAAGTAAGATTTCCAGAAGGAGAATTTAAAAGAAGAGCTGTGGCTGTTTTGAGGAATGTTTCAGAGGGTTATGATAAGAGAGTGGACACGCTTCAGGAAGGTTTAGCAAAAAAGATAAAAGAACAGCAGGATGTAATAGACTCTATAAGGGGAGAAAAAGTAAACCTTCTTGCAATTGCACAAAAGATTTCTCAAATGTAATCTAGAATTTTTATGTTAGCCATTAAGCCATAGCTGTTGGTGGCATGTAGAGAACTCGCTTCTCATCTCTGTACATTCTTGTTATCTCTCCAACTGTAGCAATATCAAAGACGTTTCCTGTGCCCATTTGATGGAAAAAGTATGCTTCTCCATTTACTCTTCCAAGGGATAAGGCTGTGTGATTTAATTTCTCTAGCCAGAAAGTAAGGACTGCTCTGCTTGTATCTGAATATTGAAGATCTTCTTCCTCTACTTCAAAAGGTGTGCAGTGCTGGGAAAGGAATCTTTGCATAGCATTAGGACCTACAAATCCTGGTCTACTTCCTGGAAGAATATAATCCTTGTTCTCACAGTTTTTAGGATGATTTTTTATTAATGTGTCTGCGTTCAAAACATGGCATGTTGTGCCGAAACAATTAGAGTATGCATCTATCCCAAGATTGTTCCAAAATCCTATTTTCTTTTCTCCCTCTCTGGGTTTGTTAATTAGTGGGATTGCTCTTTCAAAGCCTAACTCATCAAGTCTTTTGCAAATTGCTACTTTGGGTACTACTATTAATTTCATCTATTTTATTGTTTTAGAAGTTATTTAAACCTTTTGTTTGTTGTTACTATTGAGATACTACA
>CAYNAV010000007.1:1987-4239 GCA_964395405.1 Candidatus Woesearchaeota archaeon
ATTGTTTTAGAAGTTATTTAAACCTTTTGTTTGTTGTTACTATTGAGATACTACAAATAGCTGGAGGATTAGGATAGTATCTCCAAAAATATCTGTCTTTGTTTTAAATCGCAATATAATTTATAGCCCGTTTCCAAGAAGTCTAATCCTAACAAGTTGGGCATTCTGTCAATATTTTCAATTTCATTAATTTTATTTGAAGAAACTTTTAATGCTCTTATAGATATTTCTTGTACTATTTCCGTATTGTCTTCTGACTTGAAAATGATTTTAAATTTGTTATACACATAGCTCTGGTAAACTCTTCCTGCAATTCTCATAATCTCTGATTTATCTATATGGGGAATTCCCAGTCTGATGGCATCTGTATAGTTTAGGATAGTATGTGGACTTCCAGTATCTAGAATAAAATTTGATACAACTCTCTTGAGAGGTGTTTTTAGTATTACTGGAATCTGGAGTATCTTATAAGTCTCATTAAATTGTATCTTTATCTTCATAATATGGTTATCTCATTCTTAGGTCTAATGAGTTCTATTAATACTTCCTCTTGAACTATATTCCTTCTTTTTAGTATAGCTAACACATCTTCAATTTTTCTTGCATTAGCTACAATCATTTTGTTTTTTATAGCGATTAGATTATCAGCAAATTCTTCTTGGATTTTTGGATAATTATAATTAAGCCATTTCAGATTTTCTTCAGAATTATTTAAAAGCTCTATGTTTGTTAACATGATTTTACTAAGATAATCTTATATTTAAAACTTATGGAATTCTTTATCTTGTAATAATTTCAATCTACTCGTAATTTACTCTTGTTTATTAATCATTTAGTATGAGAGCAAATTGCTCGCCATCCCTCAGTCTGGCATTATCTAGTAATAATTTCTATTCCATCTCTATGCTTTAATTTATGCTCTTTTCCTACAGGTTGTTTTGTCCTGACATCAATCGCTTTAATGAAATTATTTCCTAGGTCAGTGTGAAGATGGAATGCGAAATCTAAGGCTGTTGTTTGTTCTGGGACAAGGAAACAGTCCGGAAGGACGTTTCCTTTACTATCTGTTAATTTTCCACCCGCTGGCCAGACTGCAATATATTTTAATAAATCAAAGACTGCCTTATCTAAGACATCTTGAACTCCCGTTGATTTGTAGATATCAAGGACATTTTTCTTGATGCTTTCTAAGGCTTGCTTTTGTTTTTCATTTACTTTACCTTCATTAATCTTGAAATCGCTGTTTCCAGGAGTATATTCTATTAATCCTGCTTTTGATGCTTGTCTTAAACTTAATTCTGAATCCGCTGAGCAAGGAATTATTATTAGTTCCGGAAATTCTTTTTTTAATAATTCAAAATTCTCCTTTGATTTTGGTTTGTCACTTTTATTTGCTGCAATTATCATCGGTTTTGTTAGATGTCTTAAATCATATGCAAATTTCTTTATTTGTTCGTCTGTCCAGTTTTCCGGGTGTTCTGGATCATATTTTAGTTTTATTACTACTTGCTTTACATCTTCTTCTTTTACTTTTAATCCTGAAAACTGTTTTGCAACTGACTTTGCAAAGTCTTGTTTGGCTATTTGCAATGAACGGGCAAACGGCTTCCATACCTTGTTTAAGATTCCGATATACCATAGGTTCAGTTCATTTTCAAGCATTTTTACATCTTCTATAGGATTACCTTTTCCTTCGGGTGATTCTTTTCCTTCTGAATCTGTTGTTCCTGATATGTCTACAATATGAATAAATAAATCGGCTTGTCTTAAATCATCGAGAAATTGATTTCCAAGGCCTTTTCCTTCTGACGCTCCTGCGACTAAACCTGCTACGTCCATTAAATCTATTGGAACAAATCTTGTTTCACCGTTGCACCAGCCTGTTCTCGGATTACATTTAACATTGAGCTCTTTACATAAAGCTTTAACACGAACATACCCGACTCCGTGATTTGGTTTTATGGTTGCGAAGGGATAGCTTGCTATGAGAACATCCATTAGGGTTGCTGCTTTGAAAAATGTGCTTTTTCCTGAAGATGGTTTTCCTACTAATCCGATTAACATGGTATTATCTTGAGAATTGGGTTTTTATGTTTTGTGATGAATATCATGAGCCAACTCGCATTCAAGTCCTGTGATTTATACTTTAGTTAAGACCTAAATGCTCGGCTGGGAAATGAACCAAGGTTCAAATCCAAATATCATGAGCCAACTCGCATTCAAGTCCTGTGATTTATACTTTAGTTAAGACC
>CAYNAV010000007.1:4339-34348 GCA_964395405.1 Candidatus Woesearchaeota archaeon
TAAATGCTCGGCTGGGAAATGAACCAAGGTTCAAATCCAAATATCATGAGCCTGCTGGGATTTGAACCCAGGACCCCCGCCTTTCTTAGCGCTCAAAAGAGAGCTTGAAATTCTGTCCCTCATGGAACATTTCTTATAAGAGCGGTGCTCTAAACCTGGCTGAGCTACAGGCTCGTGATTAAATATCAAGAGATTTCTTGTTTTTAAAATATATGGTTTTGATAATTTAGTTAAACATATCTCACTAAACAAAAGTAATAACCTTTAAATACTAAAAAAGACTAATCATAATATGCCTAAGAAAAAAAGTGTGAAGAAAGTTAAGAAACCAGTTCAGAATAAAGAAGATAATTCTAAGTTATATGCATTTCTTGCAACATTTCTTTCTATAGTTGGTTTTATTATTGCTTTAATTGCATGGAGGAAAGATAAATATGTTATGCACTATGCAAAACAATCTTTGGTTATTTTTGTTATTAGTGTAATTGCGAGTATCTTAAGTAGGATTTTTGGTTGGATTTTTATAATTGGTGGAATTATTAGTTTTGCGCTTGGGGTAGTTGTTTTTATCCTTTGGTTAATGAGCTGGATTTATGCTTTATCTGGAGAAAAGAAGAGAACTCCTATTGTGAGTGATTGGGCTGATAAGGTTGATTTGTAAATTTAATTTTATATTGAAAACTTCTTTAATTCATTTTTAATCTATTTTAGAAGAGATTATTTTTTACAGAGGGCGAGAACATAGGAACCATCTTTTGAAGTGAAAATCTTCACATCTCCGAAATACATCTTCATAAAACTAATAAAATCATCCCTACTATAATGGTAGGAAACGGCAACAATAATCTGGTCTCCTTTATTCAGGGATAACTTTTTGCCTTGGAATTCTATATCTTTGTCTTTTTTAAGAGTATAATACAATTCAACTCTGGAATTCCTAAACCTTGTTCCAAAATCGACCATTTCTTTTCCTAATCCTAATTGCAATGGAATATGGATTAGAAAATTATTGACTTCTTTGTTAGTGTATGACTTAAGGAGATGATCAATATCTTTGGTTCTTAGTCCATTGCCAATTAATAGCATGTCGTCAAATTCCATCGCACTTCTTATTTCATATATCAATTCATTAAGTTCAAAATTTCCTAGGGTATTCCCAAGTAATAAAAAGAAATTTTTTTTAAATTCCTTGTATCTTAGAAGTTGTGCTACATTTTCTATATTTTCAAAGTCAGAAATATTCCATTGAAACTTTATAATCTCTTCAACGTCCATTTTTGAAACTTTGTCTATTGCTTTTTCAACCATATAGCTGCTGATATCAATTGGACAATATCTCAATTTTCCTGTTTCTTTTAAATGTTTTATAAATAATTCTGCCTTTTTTCCATCTCCACAGCCTAAATCGATAAGATTTAATGGGCCTTTCCCTAGTTTTTCAAGAATCTCGCCTATGTTCTCGTTAATTAAATCAATTTCTTTCTTGATTATGTCCGAATTATAGTCTTTTGATCCTTCCAAGTCAAGAAAAGCCTGAGCTTGTTCAGGCGTTAAATACCATAGTTTAGAATCAGCGATATTCCATATCCGGGTATTGCCTTCTAATGAATAACCCCGTTTAATAAGTTCCTTAAAAATAAGATCATTGATTTCTGGCTGTTCCTGTTTATCTGCCATAGGACTAGTGAGAAATAGGGGTATTTATTTGTTTTGTTTTATGGGGGGACGAGGTAGGGACGAAAATAAGTGGTTATTTTGTTAGGTTTATTTAAGCAATTATATTATTAGGAAGTTTTAAAAATGAAAATTAGCTTGATTAAGCTATGCTCTGTTAGTCTAAAGTAACATCAGAAAGTGTTTCGATAGACAACATCGCTATGCTCTGTTAGTCTAAAGTAACTTCTTTGAAGTTTCATTCAATATTCCTTTAGTCATATTGAGAGGCCAAGGATTCATTCTCACAATTTACATTTCTAACTTATAAATTTAAGTTGTTTAGAAAAGTGAATTGTTCGCCCTTTCTGGCGAGACCCTGGCTCGAATCCCAAAGTTTAAAAGCTAAATTTATTAGTAGTATTTATTGCTCTGTTAGTCTAGAGGCCAAGGATTCAGCCCTTTCACGGCTGAGACCCGGGTTCGAATCCCGGACAGAGCGTATGATATTTCGGTGATTTTTAGGGGATTCGGAATTCAGCAGCCCCATGCAAATCACCAAATTATACTTTGCACGGACAGATTGTTGGTGTAACATAGATTTATTAACTAAAAACCGATTGTAAATAAATGAGAACAAGATATCTCTTAGGTATCCTCTTACTTAGTGTTATAGTAACAATCCTGACATGTTTATTTTTTATTTCAAATGGAGATGGTGTAGGTTTAACAGATTTGATTATAGAAAATATGTCTAAGGACTTTCTCTCATGTAAAATAGACAATTCCACGGTAGGACTATGGAATAATCAAACATTTTATATGTATAACTATAAGCTAAATTATTCTGATTTTGACAATATAAAAAAAGAGATTCTTGAGGGGGGAGTATCCGAAGAGTATTTTAATAAACATTTAAAGATAATCTATGTAAATGATAACTATGTTAGTCTTGGGACTCAGATTTTTATTTATTATAAAACAGATACATGGCTAGATGATTATTCTTCTAATGGTCCAAGGTTTCTTGAAGAAGAAAAGTGTCCGAACAAAGATTGTGATATCTGCAAAAGGTTTGTAACAGAGATAAGAGTTGTAATAAATCCTTATGGCAAAAGAGTGGAAGAAAACAATAAGGTCTCATATGAAAAAATGTATATTGTGCCTAAAATAAAAATAATAAAAAATAATCAGCTCCTTACTCTTGAGCAATTAAGGGAAAAAACAAAAGAGTGTTTTAAGGGAAAAATAGATTCTGAAGATATTTTCCTTGATGACACCGGAGAACCCATGTATTATGGATATCAAAGCGATAATAATCCATTTACAAACTTAGTAGACACCCTTGCAACAATTAATATACTTGATGGCACAATAGAGTGTATTAAGCAAAGCCGGGGCTTTATGCCTGCTTGAAGTTATAATAAGTTTTAACCTTAAATATTAGAAAAAATTTTACTCTTCTTATTTTAATTAAAACAATGTGAAGAGCAAAATTTTTTGCGGGGAAACAAACATTAAAAAATGTTAATTCTATTCCCCGACTTCTCTATTCGAGTAGTATAAAAAAAGTGGAACAAATTCTAAAAAGAATTAGTTTATAATCCACTAAAAACCTCGTTTTTACTGTCCTCTTTTTTATATCATAATTAAATGAATATAACCCTGGAAGAGGCTGATAAAGCCATTCAAAGAGTGTGCCTTATCTGCCTCTTCTGGGGAAAAAGAGGTGATAATTGTTCTAATGAAAAGGAGTATTTAAAGCTTTCGGTTACGCTGTAACTATTGAGTGACACCATAGCTGTGACACTATGATTGATGTTATAATCTAAAGTAAAAACCAATTAATAAGTCTTATGAACGTTAAATCTAGTTACTTTTTTAGGCGGTAAAATGGGCGAATAAGTTTATTAAATCTAAAAATCACTTATAAACATGGAAAAAGAGAAGGATAAGGTGGGGCAGGAACAGTTTTTTGATTTGATTACTGGAGAGGAATTGAGTTGGCAGACGCTTATTTATGATTTGATTAAAACAGAGCAGCTTGATCCTTGGGATATCAACATAGGGGTTTTAGCGGATAAGTATGTTGAAGCAATTTCTTTGCTTGAAGAAACTGACTTTTTTGTCTCTTCAAAGGTTCTTTTGGCTTGCTCTTTACTCTTACGTTTAAAATCAGAAGTGTTAATGAATAGTTATATCCAGGATTTAAACGATGCTTTGTATGGGCGAAAAGAAGATAAGAAGTATGAATTAGAAAGAATTGAGATTGATGAAGATGAATTGCCATTGCTTGTACCAAGAACGCCTATGCCTCGATTTAAGAAAGTTACCTTGCAGGAGCTTATGGCCTCTTTGAATCAAGCTATTGAAACAGAAACAAGGAGAATTAAAAAGGAAATTAAAAAGAAACAAGCCGAAAAATCAGCCTTGGTTGTTTTGCCTAATATAGACAAAATTCCGTTAAAAGAAAGAATAAAAGGCATTATTGATATTTTAAGAAGACATCTTTCTCATCCGGAAAGAACTAGTATGAAGTATTCTGAATTGGCGCCAACAAAGGAGGAGAAACTAGCTTCATTTCTTCCTGTTCTTCAGTTAATTAATAATGAAAAGATTTATGTTCATCAGCCAAATCATTTTGATGAGATCTATATGGCCTTTGAGATTATGCAGGAAGAAATTGAACTTATAAAGAAAGATATTGGGCTAATTGAAGAGACTGTTAAAGATATTGAGGATGAAAAGTGGGAAGGTTTTGAAGAACTTGGGCAGGAAGAGTCCGCTGCTGAAGAGGTTAATTTTGTTGAGGGTGAGGAAGTAGATAGTTTGGTATAATAATGTTTATAAAACTAGTTTTATCCTTTCATAAATGATGACTGATCGTAACTATTACCTCAAAGCAGTTAATACTGGAGAATTTGATATCGCTAAAAGGGGGAATCTGTGGAGACTTGAGCCTAGAAGTTCTCAAGATCCTGAAGATTATTCTTGTGTTTATGCGATTACATCTAGTACAGAATCTGATATTATACAAATTCCAGGGATTAAATTTCCAGGGTATACTCCTTTATCTGAATTGGACAGAAGAAAAGTATGTGATTTACAAGAGATTCTTGAGGATGTCACGAAAGGCTCTGAAAGATCTTGGAGAAGATTAATTGGGGGGCGATTATTCCTCTCTGATAATAAGGGAATTTTAGTTACACCCAAGGTAGTTAGTGTGGATGAACATTGCAATTTAGGTATTCGTCTATCACAATAATTTTTATAAAGAGATAATTTATGTTATTTATATGGATGAAAGACAGGTACTTTATTTCGGAAAGGGTTTTACTGCAAGATTTGATGATGGTTGCAATATTGTTGCAGATGAGATGAGGTTTACGGGGAAATGGAATGGGGGAAATTATATTTCTCCGCAAGACAGGGAAAAACTTAATGGCAGAGTTCCTAATGATATTCTTATGAAAGATTCTTATGATCAGCAAGGAGGCTATATTGTAGCGAGAGGAAAGGGTTCTAATACTAAAATTGCAGTTCTATTTGGCCCGGTGCTGACAAGAGATCCTAAATTTGATAAGAAAACCGTTGAAGATACGGTCGCAGGATTTCTCTCGGAAGAACCGAAAGATGGTAAAAGTGATAATTTAAGAGAATTGCAAGCTGCTTCAAAAGGGTTAAATATTTAGTAGTTCTTTTTCAGAAAGAGTGTTTTCCTTGCCGGTTTTCATGTTTTTTATCTTGAATTTTTTTGATTTAACTTCTTCTTCGCCTATGAAGATGACGTTTTCAATCTTCTTTGTATTTGCGTATTCCATGGCTTTTGAAGGAGATTTGTCCATCATTAGTTGAACTTTATTATCCTTTTCTCTTAATTTTTCTGTTATTTGTATTGCTTCTTTATCTTTTCCAAGCGAGAGGATGAGATAGTCTATTGTTTCTGGGATGATTTTTGCAAGTTGTGATAGTCTTTCTATGCCGAATGATATTCCTGTTGATTGTACTTTGTTGAAGATGTAGCTTCCTCCTGCTGTTATCGTTTCTTTAACATCTTTTGATTTAACCTCAAAGACAGTTCTATTGTAATAGCTTAAACCTCTTGCTAAAGAAGGGAGGAATGTCGCTTTTACATTAAAAAGCTTACAATACTTTTCAACTTCTTTTATTTCCTTGTAAAAGTTATAATCCTTACATTTTTCAGGACTTTTTATAACTTTTAATATTTTTTCTGCTTTATATTCTGCAAGTTCATCAAGGATTTCTTGTTCTGACTTTTTATCTAGCTTATCGATAATTCTTATTACGTCCTCTCGATATCTTTCTTCTATTTTTAAGTCTTCTAAGATTTCATTTAACAGTTTTCTATTATTGAAAAATATCTCGGCGTTGATGTTTAGCTTTTTCATAATTTCAGAAGTTAGTCTCATTAATTCTGCATCGTCTTTTAGTTCTGAGCCGATTATGTCTACATCCGCCTGGGTAAATTGTCTAAATCTATTTGATGAGACGGGTTCATCCCTGAATACAGGACCTATTTGATATCTTTTATATGGTAGTTTTTGATTTTTCGCAATTCTTTTTAATGGGAATGTTAGTTCGTATCTTAATGCAAGCTTTCTTTTACCTTTATCCTCTAATTTGAAAATGTCTGAGACTGCTTCATCTTTTTCATTATCTCCTTTGACAAATTCCTCATATTCCACTATTGGTGTCTCGGCTGGCTCGAAGCCATATAATAAGAAAGTTTCTTCTATGATTTTTTTTACTTGTAGTTTCTTGCTTGCATCTTCACCAAGATAATCGCTAAATCCTTTGGCTGTTTCTGTTTTCATTTCATTTCCTCGTTTAAATCTTTTACCAGTTTTTCAACTTTTCTTAAAATTGGTTTAATAATTTTCACAATAATCTCTTCTTTATTTACTTTTGCATCCGGTATTTTCCAAGCTATTGTTTTTGCTTTAAATTTATTAAAGGTCTCTTTAGGAACATCGTTTGCGACTATTATAATTAAATTCTGCTCTTTTAATAATTTAGAACTTAATGGTTTTGGTCTTCTAGAGATATCTAATCCAAATCTCCTCACTGTATTTTTTTGAAAATCATTAACCGGGCTTCCAATTATCAATCCTGCACTTGCGGATGTTATGTTCTTGTTTTTATTTATCTTTTTAAAATAAGCCTCGGCTACCCTGCTTCTGAACCGGTTGTATTTGCATATGAATAGGATTTTCATTGTTCTGCCCTAAAACATTCTTTTAATTTATTTAGATTTCTATTATTTAATAATGTTTCTTCTGCAGTGAGGAAACACTCCTCTCCGGATTTGGAAGTATCTGTCACAAAAAGGAGTATTGTATCTTTATTTGCATATATTTTTTCATCTCCATCAATGCCGATTAATGCTCTTTCCTTTAATTTTTCAAAATCCTTAAAATATCTCGCCTTCTTAAAATAATCAGATTTATTTTTGTATATTCCATTAATTTTTATATATCTCTGATTAGAAGTTCTATTCAATTTACCATCAATGTTTTCTGTAAACACTAAAAAATTTATAATCGCTTTTTCTGCAATTTCTTGAGATTTTTTACTCTTTGAATAACCACATTCAAAACAAAAGCCTGGCTTATTTTGAAGATTCATAAAGTAATCAGTTGAACCTGGTTCAAATTTATCCCAATTATAAGTAACTGTGTCGCTATTAAAGATGCTTGCATTGCTGGTTTGCTTTTCATCACAAATTACAAAAGGACTTGAACCATCTGTAAAGCTTGCATGTAAATCTAGCATGATATCTGCCCATTCTAAATAAGGGATTATTTCTTTTGCAGTTTTTCCTTCTAGAGTATCTTTTATTTCGGGTGGTTGTTCTTTTAAAAAACATCGGTTAAGATTATATTCTATGCATCTTTTATCCTGCTTTATGGCTTCAAGGTTTGCATAAATGAAAATAACTTTTCCTGAAATTATATTTAGTTTTTGGATTAGACTGTTGAATGCCTTAATTCCACAAACCTCATCTCCATGCACTCCTGCGAGTATTAATATCTTTTTTCCAGGATTTTTTCCGATTTTCTCAATAACCTTTATATTTGTCATCTTCATCCTTACTCTTTAATGATTTAATTAGATAAGTCCTGTTTTTATATTCTGGGTCTAAAATTTTAGTATCTGTAAATCCAAGCTTTAAGTATAAATTCATTGCAGCATTATTCCTCAGATCTGTTCTTAAAATAATTCTTAGGATATTCAGTTTTGCAGCCTCTTCAATATAGGCTTTTCCTAAAAAAGAACCAATTCCTTGCTTCCTTGAAGTTGGATCTACAGCTAATTCATCAATATAATTTGTCCTAGGTATGACAACGTTTTCTAAAAATGGGAATTTTTCTAGAGGCAACATATATCCCCAAGTCATTCCTCTGATTTTCTCATTTTCAGCTACAAGGGTAATAGGCTCTCTTTGACATAACGCAAATCTTAAATCTTCTTCAACCTGAGAATCAGTCCATGTTTCATTCCAAGGCGGTTCAGCAAATGCTGTTTTGTATATACCAATTATTTGTTTTAAATCACTTTCTTGATATTTTCTTACTTTAACATTTGTGGGGACACCCAGTTTTTACACTGCCCTCACTAGAATTTGTATTTAACATATTAGACTCCCTATAGAACGAAAAGTGGAAGGAAGATTTTCATTTAAAATCTTTCTAACCATTTTTTTGCTTTTAGCAAAAAAAGTGGAAGGAGGGAGTCGAACCCTCGTCACAAGGACTTCGCGATTTGCATTTGTAATGCATATTGATTCGTTTCTTTTTGTCAAAAGCGAACCACTCACCACAACCTCGCATTCTACCGTTAAACTACATCCACCATATCTAAGACACAAAGTGTCTTTATTATTTAATTCAGAATTAAGTATAAAAAGGTTTTGAAGAGAATTATTTGAGTTAAAACTAGGAGAATCTTCGGGGATTCTAGTGATGGGGACAATTCCTAGTATTTATCATGATTTATCTTGGAAATGTAGGTATTTAAACTTTTGTATTTGGGATTAAAAAAATAAAAAGGTTCGCTGAATTGCGAACAAAAAATAAAAATTAAAAAATTTTGAGATTTATGCTGAAGGTGTTTCAGCAGGTTCCTCTGTTTTTGCTGGTTCAACAGGAGCTTCAGTTGCTTCTGGTGTTTCAGCAGGAGCTTCTGTTGTTTCAACAGGAGCTTCAGTTGTATTTGTTTCTTCGTTTTCCATAAAATGTCGATAGAAACAGGTTATATAAAAGTTTTGGTTTTTGGTTAATCTTTAAGATTTAGTAATTAGGGCATTTTGTATAAAATAATTTTCCATAAGGGGGATAGTGATAACAGTCACGTTCTTCATAGGTCCTTGAATAGGGGGAGTAGGTATAATAGTAGTCTGGTGAGCCATAATAGTCTCTGTAGTGGTCTGGGCTATAGTCATATCTGTAGTCAGTATAACCATAATCTTGGTAATTTGCTAGGTATTTATCTGAAGCTTGTGCTGGTTGATATTTTTGAGTATTAACATAACTATATTCTGTAATCATTAAATGTGATGATTCGCTTTCTGAAAAACTTGAAGATGATTTTGAGGATGAGCTTGATTTTATGTTTTCATTTGATGAAGTCGAAGATGAGTAAGGGCTTCTTCTATAGGGCGAAGAATATCTTGAGGAATCTGAGGCTGAATATGAATCTGAGTAGGTGGTAGAAGACGAAGAAGCGCCTGACCTTGAATAGTCTGTGTCATAAACATATTGGTAATATGACTCTGTATGTTGGTTTTGAGGTATTACAACATATGCGGATGAGAATGTTAGGATTAACAAAAATAGTGAGATTGCTGTAATATACTTGAGGTTTTTCATAAAGATATTAGTTCAATAGAATATTTAAGGGTTATTGCGATTTTTTATTACTAGAGACTAGGGAATAATTATTTTGCTTCTTTTTGTTTTGAGGTCAAAAACTCTGCGAATTTTTAAACTCGCCGTTATTCGCTTCTTTATTTTTGTTTTGCTTTTTCTGCCGAGGTCAAAAACTCGGTAAAATGGCATTTGCCACAATAAAGTCTGCCGAGGCCGTGGCTTAGAAATATTCCTGGACCGCATCTTGGACATGATCTTTCCCTTACAATTTTACCACTTACAATTTTATACTTAGTATATTTCTTTGAGGTTGGTTTGTTTTTATGCTTCTTTTTGCCTTTGATTTTTGCTTTTATTGCCATGTTATTAACTAAATATCTCTGTTTTTAAATGTTATGAATTACTATCCGGCTAGCATATAAATCTTTATAAATTTGGTAAAGAAATAAGTTCATGATAAGATTGGATGTTCCGCAAAATACTATTGTGAGGCTTGAAGAGGGAGATTTAATTGCTGTTGAGGATGGAAAAGGTGATAAGGCTTCAAAGAGATTGTATGTTAGGCCTCGGAACTTTCCTACAGGGGATTTGGTTTGTGTATCTGCAAGAACTTTTGGGGAAATTGATATTCATACCGAATTCGAAGTTAATAGTGCTGGTTATCTTGATAGCAGAAAGGATCTTCAGAATTTACTTTGGAATAAATATATGCGAGAATAAGTTATTATAAAATTCTTTAATTGACTTTTTTTTATTCGGTTTTTGCTTCTGCTTCTTGTTTGGCTTTTTCTTCTTTAGCCTTGGTTTCTTCTGCCTTTTTTCTATCTTCTTCTATCTTCTTCTTAACCTTTTTTGGAATTGTTTCTATTTTGGATTTTGCATCTTCTGAATCATAGACAAAAACTTCTGCATTAAACATATGCCTTCCAAAATTCCCTATAATCTTCTTTACAACCACAAGATTTTCATCTTTTCCTAAGAAGCTTTTGACTTCATCAAAGCCGGGATTTGTGTCTGCTGTAATTTCAATTAAAAATTCCTCTCTATGAAAAAAAGGATTCTTCTCTTGTTTAATAATTTTAGCTTCCATTATTTTGTTTTAATAGCATATTCTCCCGGTTTATTTATCTTCATGTTCTTAGCGACAACTGATTTGTCAGTATCAAAAATGTAGACTTTTCCTTTAATGGTCTCTGAAGTTACTGTCTCTCCGCATGCAGGACATTTGTCTCCCTCATATATTCTTCTGCATTGCGCACACGCTTTTATTTTTATTGCCATTATTTCTTCTTGCCTTTCTTTTCCTTTTTAGTTTCTGATTTAATAGTTTCTTTTACTTGTTTTTTGGATTTATCTTTTTCATTTTTTATCCATTCGATTTTCCCTAACCCTGGCTGTCTCATTGTCAGTCCAATTTTTGGTTCATCTCCTTTAAATGAAATTGCAACAATTCTTGCTATACAGTTGTCTCCAATATTAAGGCTCTTTTTTCCATCTTTTCCGGCTAATGAACCTGTTTTTGAAAATGAGACATAGTCATCCATTGTCTGCGAGATATGAATCATTCCTCTTATTACGCCCATGTTGATGAAAGCACCAAAGTTCGTAATTTCTTCTATTGTTCCATATACAATTTCCTGAAGTTCTGGCTTGAAAACTATTAATTTGAAAATTGATTTATAATATGCTGCACCGTCTCCTGGAATGATTATTCCTTCTTGAACTTTTAAAACATCAAGAACGGAAACAACTGTTCCTAAGTCTGGATCTTGAAAGCCGGAATAAGTTTCTTGTAATTGTTCTTTTACAGCATCAGCTGTAGAGAGGCCAAAAAGTTTTGGCTCTACACGGACATAATCTTCAACTTCAACTAGATAGAACATAGAGTAATGAGAAAATTTTGGTTTATAAAGCTTTTGGGTTTGTTTATTAGATAATTTCTAAGTTGTTTTTCCCTCTTATTGTGAGTATCTTATTATTAATTCTTTTTTTTAAGTTTCGGTCTAATGTTGCAAGGGTAATATCCTTCCCCAGGATGTAATTAACTATGGCTATGTCTACATTTCTTATTTCTCTGCCTTTACCCAAGTCTATTATTTCGGGGTTTGTTGATTGGAGAAGTTCGAAGCTTAACTCCGCCGCTGCTTTGTCTTTGGTCTTCATTCCTTTTCTGTCTTTTAAATTCCCTAGTTCGTTTAAAACTTGCTGAGGGACGAGCCATTCAACTTTATTGTCTGTTAGACTTTCAGCTACTGTAATAAAGTCTATTTTATTGTTTATACAAGATATGATGAAATTTGTATCTAATAGGATTTTCATGTGTTTTGTAATGAATGTAGATATAAAAATATATATGTTTTATGATAATCTTGTTTATAACCCATGAAACTCTGTCAGCTTTATGAGCAAGAAGAGTAAACATCATTCAACAAGACTGTATGCATTAAGAGTGCAAGACGGATTTACGGTTATTGGGTATGCAAGGAGAGAAGATTTTAAAAAAGGGGGCTTTATCAGGGTAACTGGCTATACTATTGTTCCAACAAAATATCTTGTTTCAGAGAGTTTATCTAATCCCTTAAGTGTACGTTTAGGTTTTGGAGAAGTAGCAAGAAAGGCATATTCTCAGTTTCCCCAGTCAGATGATCCAATGAAAATTCCCTTAAATTCATTGACTGGAAAAGTGTTATTAAAGGGACTATAAATTCATTAACTTTATAACTTATTAGTTCTTTATTTATCTATGAAAGAGATTGATAATATTTTAAGAATTTTAAGGGAAACAAAAATAAGCATTGAAAAAGGAGATTCTAATAATATAAAACAACTTTCAAATCAGACGATACATTCTGCAGCTGTTTATCAGGATCCTGATAATGTTGTGGTTGCTGTTTTGGTTTATTCTATCGGGAAGATACTTGAAAGGGAGCACTATAAGGAGATGGATGGATGGGCTGATTTTTATGGTTTGCTTATGAAACATCTTGATATCGCTATAAAGTCTCTTGAAGTAGATAATATTGAAAAGTTTAGATTGAGTATGGGAAAAATAAGAAATTCACTTAACGGCGCGGGTAATCTTAAAGAATATATTAAGGATGTATTTAGGAAAGCAGAGATAAATAAAGCGTTTAAGATTTATGAACATGGGCTTTCTTCTGAACAGACAGCAACACTCTTGGGTGTTTCTTTGTGGGACTTGTCAACTTATATCGGGCAGTCTACAATTGCAGAGGCTAATGTATCTGAAACGATGCCTGTCAAGCAAAGGATTAAACTTGCTGAGGATTTTTTTGGGTGATGGAACTAGAATTAATAAGATTTATAGCAGAGGCAAAAAAGCAGACTTATGCTTCTTTAGATTCAAGACCAAAAGAAACAAAAGATGGTGGAAAAACATATAGCCTTAAGGAAGGAAAGTATGCTTATACCGATACTTATTTTGGGAACTTAATTGATAGCGGACAGGAAAGAGTTTATCTTAATGGAAAGGTTGTATGGGTTATGTCTTATCGTGGTGGGATTTATGATAAATATCAATCCCTTCATTTAGAGGCATTTAATTTTCTTAGGATATGTATATCCAAGATGCCTAGGGATTTTCCGGTAAGAGGGCCTAGGAGATTGATAATGGGCAGTTGGAGATATGAGAATAAATGGAAGGGAGATATTAAAGGGTTTATTGGAGAAGAAAATATTTATTTTAAGGGTAAGAAGATTTGCTTTAGAAATTATGTTGGTGGTTTAATAAAAAATAAATAATCAAAGCTTTTTCATAAGGAAAAAATAATGTTTCTTATGGAAAGGGAAAAGGTTTGCTGTTTTTATTATCTTGAACTTCTTTGAAAGTTTTGTTTTTGCTTCTTTGAAAGTTTTTTCTGGATCTTGCTGGGAGATACTTTGGGTTTTTAGCGATAAAAGAATAAGACCGTCTTTTTCTACTAAAGCTGATGCTTTTTCAAGAATTTCTATCTGGTCATGGGCTGGGATGTCTTGAAAAAGGATGTTTATTTCTTTTTTATAACGTGATTTTTCTATTGTTTCGAGATTTCTTGCGTCGCAGAAAATTGGTGCAATGTTTTTTCTTTTTTCAGCAAGTCTAATTAATGGGATGGCCATTTGGAATGCGTTTTCAATTGCAAAGACGATTCCTTTTGTTAACTCTGAGACAGATGAAACAGTTGTACCTGCTGAGGCTCCCAAGTAAAGGATGTTGTCCGTTTCTTTTACTGGAATATCTATTCCATTTTCAATTGCTGCTTTCCATTTGCTTTTGTAGGGGTTCCATTTCTGTTCCATTTTTTGTTTTATTATGATTTGCCCTCAGCACATCGCTGTAAAGTGTTTCATCATCGGGCAAAGTTCTTAAAATAATCCACTCTTATGTTAAGAGAGATTTTATTTGCAAGCTGTCTTGCAGCTTTTCCTTTGTTATCTGAAGTTTGAATATTTTTTGATTGATAAATTAATCCATATTTTGGAGATAGTGCTTTTCTTGAAATATGTCTAAATAATGCTTTCTCAGCTCCGATCAATTGAATTGTGCTTGAGGGCATTTTATACAATGTTTCAATTCCTCCGACCGAACTTATAAGTTTACCTATTAAGTAGGGCTCTAATGTTTCAGAAGTATTTGGGAGGTATTTTTTAACTAGGTGATTAAACATACCATTCAGTTTAGGGTAGATGTTTTGTTTTAGGGTGAAATCTGGGTTTAGGTTGGTTAATAAAAACTCAATGAAATCTTTCTCTTCTTGAGTGAGTTCTATTCCATTAGATTTTACTGGAATAAGTTTTTTTAGGAGGTTCTCTTTTTCAGGAAAGTCGTCATACGGGTGAATAAGAGGGAATAGTTCAACTATTCTTCCATAAAAATCTGGCTTTTTTAATTTTATATCCTCGATAATTCTTGTAAAAAACATTATGAGATTATCTTTTAGTATTGCCTTTCTTATCTGTTCTTTTGATTCCTTTATGTTCTCTTGAATTATTTCTCGATCTTTCATGAATCTGTATATTTTTGCTGTTTTTTATATTTATGCAAAGATTTATTAGTAATAATTGTTATAAATTAGCATGGGTGATAGAAAATTTTTGATTTTTGACGCAGGGCCAATAATATCTCTTACTATGAATGGGCTGCTTGATGTTCTTGAGAAACTTAAAAAAGATTTTAAAGGGGAGTTCATAATTACTCCACAGGTCAAGGCCGAGGTAATTGATAGGCCTTTGAAAATTAAGAAATATGAGTTGGAGGGGGTTAAAGTTAAGAGTCTTTTGGATAAAGGGGTGTTAAGGCTGTCTTCTGATTTTATTGCAAATTCTAGATTGAATAAAGAAGTTGTTAGAATTCAAAATATTGCCAATTCTATCTTTCGTGCTGAAGATAAGATTACTTTGATTCATGATGGGGAGGCCTCCTGTTTGGCTTTTTCAAGGCTGTGCAGTTGTGATAGCCTTATTGTGATAGATGAAAGAACTACGAGGATGTTGTCGGAAGCACCGGAGAAATTAAAAGGGTTAATGCAAAAAAAACTTCATATGGATATTATAGTAAATGAAAAGAGTTTAAGGGAATTTGGTAAGTTTAAGTTTATACGTTCTGCTGAAGTTCTTTATGTAGCATATAAAAAGAATTTATTTGATTTAAAAAAGGATAAGTTACTTTTAGATGCACTTCTTTATGGAGTTAAGTTTAAAGGTGCCGCGATTTCTTCAAGAGAGATTAATGAGATAAAGAGTCTTGATTAGATTTAAAAATGCTTATTAACCCCTAAAAGAGTAAAGATTTATATAATCCCCATCATTACGATTAGTATGGGTTGGACAAAAGAGGAAGAGATTTACCTCTCAAAAAGTTATTCTACAAGAGCTCCTTTGGAGGACATTTCAAGGCATTTAAATAAAACTATTAAATCTATTAAAAATAAAGCGGATAGGTTAGGCATAGTCCGTCCAAGAAAGCCATTTGACATTGATAAATTAAGGAAGAGGCAAAAGAGAGCAAATGACAATTATTATCGAAAGAATAAAAAAGAAATGTATTTAAGAAAAAGAAAAAGATTAAGAGAAAAAAAGGAATATCTGGTGAATTTTTTAGGAGGGAAATGTAAAAATTGTGGGTATAATAAGTGTCTTGCGGCATTGGAGTTTCACCACAATACTCCGAACAAGGAAGGAAATATCGCCCAGATTATAAAGGATTATTCAAAACAAAAGGCTTTAAAAGAAATAAAAAGTTGTATATTACTGTGTGCAAATTGTCATAGAGAAGCACATCATAAGGGGCTATAGTTCAATAGTAGAATGACGGTCTCCAGAACCGTTGATGCGGGTGCAATTCCTGCTAGCCCCATGTCTATCCAAGGATTTTATTTCCCAAAAACATTTATAAATAACCACTTCCTAAGAAATACATGAGTAAAGAAAAGAAGGTGAAGATTAATAGTTCTACGGGTGAAAAACCAAAGAAGAAAATGAGTGCTCGTGAAAGAGAAGAGCTTTTGATTGAAAACTTCGTCGGTATTCAACATGCAATGACTAATTTATCCATAAGGTTTGAAAAATTGTCTGATCATATTTTAAAACTTTTGCAGGTTTTCGAATTGGCTGCGAAGAATTATGCTGGAGGGGGGAAAGAGACAGACAAAGATCTTCTAAATAAAATTGACTCTCTTCTTGAACAAAATAAGACAATTGCGAAGGGTCTTGTGCTTGTCGAAGAGAAAGTAAGAAATAGAAATGAACAGTTTCATGAAGAAGAAAGGCCGAGACCGAGACCCTTGCCCACAATATGAATTCTGAGTTACAACATCCATTTATAAAATCATTTGTAATTTCAATTATAAGTTCAATAAAGGATAATAAGATGAGTTTTGAGGATAGGGAGGTTATAAATGCTGATTTAATTCCAAGAACGTCAAGACAGGTTTTTGAAGCGGGTTTGTACACTATTGATAAAGCAAAACTTAATAACTTTATACCTATACCCATAAGAGAAAGACAACAAGTATCAATTTTAGATAATAAGCATGCTCCAGTCATACGTCGAGAAGTTCCTATGAAAATAGAACCAAGTAAGACAGAAATAATGAAAAAAACACCTTTTCGGATAAGACCTGTTCAGCAAGTAACACTTTCTCCAAGACCAGTTGTCCAAGTAAATCCGAGCATGCCCGTGCCAATACAAGGACCTAGGAACTTTAGCCCTGAACCTCCTCCGCAGTTAAATATGAATTCTGAATTTTCACAAGATTATGGGCGGATTATGCCTTTGTTGAATGACCCCTCTGTTTCTTCGATAGAGTGTTCTGGTCCTGGAAAGATGATCACAATAATTAGGGCTGGCCAGAAACAATTTACAAAAATTGTTCTTAATCCTAATGATATTAAAGAAATTCTTGAGAGAGTTTCGGATAGTGCCAGAGTTCCTGTTCTTGAAGGTGTTTTTAGGGCTGCGGTTGATAATTTTGTGATTAATGCTATTGTTTCTGATGTTATTGGAAGTAGATTTATTATTAAGAAGGCTACTCCTTATTCTATGTTGGAAAGATAATCGTGTAATTTATTTATCCCATGGAGCAAGCATGTTGAAAGCATCAGCAATTTTATCTTGTTGAGGATTCCCATTATAAGGTAATAAAGGAGTGCTTACACAAAGTCCTTTGGGAGTCATCTGATTAACAATTTCTAGATAAGCGTCATTTACTTGATTTCTAAATTCAGGATCAGGATGAGTAAGTTCTGATGCTAATGATACGAAATCTAAATTTTTAAATAATCTCGGATTTGCTAAAAGCTGGTCTCTTTGTTTCGCCCAAACTGGATTTTCCCAGCCATTATTTCCTGGAACTAAGTCTTTTGCTACATGAGGACGAGACACAACCCCATATTTATCTCCCCGACTAATAGAATAATCTACATTCTTTTGTAATGATTCTTTAGTATCAACTGGAATACCATTAGAATCATGAAATCCCATGACCATAAGTGCTTCAGGGGTTATGCCCAGGTCATTACATTTTGTAAATGCTTCATCTGCTTGAGATAAGCTTACATTTCCTTTATGCTGGCTTCTCCAAATTTCTTCTGTTGTTCCATCTACGCCAAAACCAACAACTTGCAATTTTGCAGAAGGTATTAATTGATATAATTCTGGTTCTTTTTTTAAAGCTTTTAAGAATGAATCTACTCTGCTTAATCCTCTAAGGCTAAAATCTAGTCCAGATTTCTGTCTAACTTCTGCAAATGTTCTTAAAACTTCTTTAAATTGGGTAGGATTCTGGAAAAGGTCAAGAGGGGTAAGATACATAGATAATTTATCAATCTTAAATTCCTTAGCTTTTTCTGCTAATGCTTCTAAATCATTTCTAACAACCCGGCTAAACTGTTCAGTAACCCTTGCTCCCGGCCTGGATCTCACTGCTGAACAGAAATTACAAGAATATTTACATCCTTGAGAAACAAAGAAGCTAAATTCTCCTCCCAGGTATTTTTCAAGTAATTGGGGATTTAAACTATTTATTCTATCTTTTATACTTACTTCATAAACACTAGGAACCTGTTTATCAACTGCTGTTGATAAGTCCTTATCATTTCTTATTTGAATTGCAGAGCCATATAGTTTCCTAAATTGATCTTCAGATAAGTATTCTACTCCTGGTCCTCCGATTAAAGGATTTTTGCCAGTCTTTTCTCTTACTTCTTCTGCTAGTTTAATAGTGTCTGGGATATATGGCGCACCAATAACTCCAATCCCCGTATAATTATAATCTCTAAGATTAGCAGGAAGTCTTTCTAAGTTTAAATCTGCAACATCTGTTTGAATACCGGCCCCTTCTAATTTTTCAGCAACTTTATACAAATCAGAAGGCATCCATAACTGAGATTTCCCATAAGGATAATTACATCTAAGCAAAACCGCTTTTTGTGCATTATTAGATTCATTTGTATTTGTCATTTTATTTATGGATATTTCTATTTAGCTTTTCTTCCGTCTTTTTGTATGCATACCTTAATCCTTCGTACACTCCGGAAAGAGCATTTGCCCCTAAAGTTCCTACAAAGGCATATTCCGCTGCTTTACTTCCAGATGTTGCAACTAAGCCACTTCCGAGAACAACGAAAAGGCCAGTTAACCCTTTTACTAGATGATATGATCCTTCTCTCATATCATAGGCTGTCAAGGATCTTCTCGTGTCTGTTGGAATTTTAAACGGAGCAGTAAGGATATCCGCAGTTGTTAAAGCTGCATTTCCAATTGTCTTTCCTGCAATTTTTCCCATTTCTGCAATTATCTCTAATGGTCTTGCTTTGTTCTGTTGTATTGTTTCGTTTGTCATTTTATTTATTACCTCCTTTCATTTTGTTTGAGGTTTTTGTTATTATTACATAGTAACAATAGTATATAAAATATAATAGCCTAATTATTTTATAATATAGATAAATTTAAATACTAACCTTAAATTATAAAATAATGGAGATACAATTTAACAATCTAGATAAATTTGATAAAAAGCTGCTCTATGAGTTAGACAAAGATTCTTCTATCTCTCTTAAAGATTTATCTAAAAAGATTGGAAGAACAAAACAATTTATCCACTTCAGAATGAAGAAGCTTGAAGAAAATGGAATTATTGAAGGATATAATGCTATAGTTGATATGTCCAAGTTAGGTTATTTCACTTTTAGGTTATATTTTGATTTTCAAAATTTTATTGTTGATGATGAAGAAAAATTTGTTAGTTTTTTAAAAAAAGATCTTCCACAAGTATGGACAATCACCCGGATGCATGGAAAGTGGGATTATGCTGTTTTTATTGGTGTTAATTCTATTAAAGAGTTCCATAATGTCTGGGATAAAATTATGTTACATTATAAAGAGAAAATAAAAACATATAATGTTTCCTTGTATTCTCCTATTTTTAATTTTAATAGAAAAATATTTCTGGATAAAAACCAGGAAGTTGTGCAAAGAAGATATGGAGATGGAGAGAAGGAAGATTTAGATGATTTTGATATTAAACTAATCCATGCTTATGCAGTTAATGTAAGGCAATCTTATTTAGAATTAGCAAATAAGTTTAAGGTATCACACGAGAAGATTAAAGAGAGAATAAATAAGCTTGAAAAGAAGAAAGTAATTGTGGGCTATACGATTGGTTTAAATCTAGAAAAATTAGGATTTCAAGGATATCGAGTTGATTTAGAATTAAATTCTACAAAAAAGAATGAAGAAATCTTTGACTACTGCCTACATCATAAATTTATTTATCAAATAAACAAGAGCATTGGCGGTGCGGACTTTGAAATTGAAGTTATTGTGAGGGACTTAAATCATCTTACTGAGTTAATTGAAGAGATAAAAACTAAATTTAGAAATGTTGTTAAGGATGCCGAGTATTTTGGCTTTTCTACATTCTATCTATTGAAATTTATTCCTGATTAAATTTCTAAAGATTTATAATCCAAACTATCTAAAAATAAGCATGAAATTCTATAAAAAACTTGAAAAACACTTGGAAGAAGTTTTAAAGATAAAAACAACCCCTCACGAAATTGCGATTGGCTTTGCACTTGGTGCTTTGATTGCAATACTGCCGACTTTTGGATTGGGGATTTTTATTGGGCTTGGCTTGGTTTTAATTTTCAATAGAATAAGCAAGATTTCGATGATGGTTGCATTTGCTGTTTTTAATCCTGTTGTTTTGATTTTCACTTATGCAGCAAGCATTTCTATTGGTAAGATTCTTTTTTCAAGCCATCCCCTAATAACATTAGGCCCGCAGTATTTGAACCAGATTTCTTCATTTGCAATGATCTTTTTATTTGGCAACTTTATACTGGCTGGTTCTATTTTCCTTATTTCCTATGCAGTTGTATTTTATCTTTCTAAATGGTATCAGAAAACTCATCCCATTGGAAAGATTGAAGAGTTTATTAAAGAAGAAGTTGCTGTGATAAAGGAAGACTTAGGTTTAAATAATTCTAATTCGTGATTGAAATATGAAAGATGATAAAATTAGTAAAGAAAAAATTGAAAAATATTTTAATTTAACAGAAACAGCTTTGCAAGAAGTTAAAAAAAATATAATTAAAGGCAAGGAAAAAGAAGCAAAAGAAATTATTAATATGGTAGAAAATTACTTATCAGATGCTCATCATTTTTTTGATAAAGGTGATTGGGTAAATGCATTTGCAGCTTTGAATTATTCACACGGATGGCTTGATTCTGGTGTTAGATTAAGAGTGTTTGATGTTAAAGATGATAAGTTGTTTACTGTTTGTTAAAATATCCTGTTAATGGCCCTATAAAGTCTCTCCAGACTAGTTCATTTAACTCTCTTTCTGGTCTTTTTGGGTTATTTCGTGTAATAAATCCTCTGATTTCAAAAAACACTGTGAACCATCCGCTATCTTCTTTAGATTGTTTAAATAGAGGAATTACTAATCTATTTACTATGCCTCCTCTTTCTGTAATCTGACCTAATAATCCTACAAGGTCTTTTTGTTTTTTCTGAATATCTTGTTCTTGTTCATATGGAATCCATCCCCTAAGTGAGAAATATTCTCCTTTATCTGAATTATAAGCACCAGTATAAAATCCTCTCCCAATAAAAAAATTAGTATAATTTCCAGTTGCTTCAACATCTTCAGGAGTTACATTTCCAAAAGGTGTTTGTAGTCTTCTATTTCTTATATAATCTCTAAAACTTCTTGTTAATGGACTAACTTTCAAAAGCTTTAACTTTGATTTAGATTTTTTAGTTTTTACCATGTTTATATAATGGAATGCTAATTAATATATTTTTGTTTGTTCTACAATATATTTAAATATCCCTCATCATTTACAAATATCATGAAAAAGGTGATAGTTCTCAGTCTAGGTGGCAGCCTAATTATCCCTAATGAAATTGACTTGCCCTTTCTGAATAAATTTAAACAAGTAATTAAAAAACATGAGAAAAATTACAAGTTTGTCATTGTTTGTGGAGGAGGAAGTGTAGCAAGAAAATACATCTCTGCTTTAAGAAGCAGTGGAAAATCAGATTATCTTCAGTCAATGGCTGGAATTTCAGTAACAAGAATGAATGCAAGATTCATGAGTTATTTTTTTGGATTTGATCCTGAAAAAGGTATTCCAAGTGATATGAAACATGTTCGCAATTTACTAGCAAAAAACAATATTGTTTTTTGCGGAGCATTAAGATATCATGATAATGAAACTTCAGATAGTAATGCAGCACGATTAGCTGATTATTTTGAAACTGATTTTATTAATCTAACAAATGTTCCTGGATTATATACTAGCAATCCTTTAACAAATAAAGATGCTAAATTTATCCCAGAAATAACAAAACAAGCACTTTATGAAAGAGTAATGAAAATGAAATTTAAACCAGGACAGCATTTTGTAATTGACCAGCATGCTATGAAGATTCTTGTTGAGAGTAAATCAAATCTTTTTATCCTTGGGAAAGATGTTAAACAGCTGGACAATTTTCTTTCTGGAAAGAGTTTTAAGGGGACGAGTGTTTATTAGATCCCTGGAACAAATATTTAAAACTAGCTATTAAATACAAACATTTATATATAAGTTTATATAACTATTTATATGGAAAAATATAAAATGGAAGAACCAATACACTACCCAAATTTAAAAACAATACTTGAAATCGAGAAGGTTTTGAAAAAAGCAGATTTAGTTATAACAAGAGAGGAATTAAAAAAAAGATTACCAATGAAAATTATGCATCAGACATTAAATGTTGCATTGAGATATTTAGAAGAAAGAGGAATGATTTTGGATCATAGAAAAGGAGTTTTATGGATATATAATCCAAGTCCAAAATTAAAAAAAGCAATAGTAGAAGGAAGAATAATCTAATGAATAAAGAAGTTGTTATCTCTTTATCAAACGAAGCTACAGAAGTTTATGATGAATTAAATAAAATGGTAGTTATTGAATCAAATAAAGGTATTAATGGCTCCTTTCATCAAACTTTATTTAGGTCTATACAAAGAGCAAAGGAATTATTAAGAAAAGATCCTTTTACAGGAAATCAAGTTCCCCAAAGATTAATTCCAAACAAATACATCAAAAAATATGATGTGAATAATATCTGGAGAATAGAATTAGCCAATCGCTGGAGATTAATTTATACTATTCGAGGAGGCGAATTAGAAATAATTAACTTTATAATTGACATTTTCAATCATAAGGATTATGATAAAGTCTTTGGATATAAACATTAAAATGAAAACACAAACAATAAAATCAAAACAAGAAATAAGAGAACCATTTCCAGACTTATACATAATAGATACAAATGGAAATGAAAAAACAGCAAGAGCTATAATTGAAAGTTTGAAGCAAAAAAAATATCAAGGAGAAACCGCACTTCAAGGTGGAGATGATTCATTCAATCGTCGTGTTTTAGAAACATTAAAAATTAATTATCTTATTAGTCCTGAAAAATTCACAGATAAAGATACCTTAAAACAGCGAGATTCAGGATTAAATCATGTTCTAGGAAAAATTGCAAAACAAAACAACATAGCAATTGTAATTGATTTTAATGATATCTCAGGGATTAAAGATAGGAAAGGGAAGGCAGTTAGAATTGCAAAGGTTATTCAGAATGTTAAGATTTGTAGGAAAGCTGGATGTAAAATATTAATCTGGGGAAATGATGATAAATATGCTCTTCAAAGTTTTGGTTTTTCTATTGGGATGAGTAGTCAGCAAGTTGGTGAAAGTATTTAGAAAGATTTATAAATATAGCCGGCTATAGTGTTCTATGGTAACAACAATTCAAGTAGATGAAAAATTAAAAGATAAATTAGATAAACTTAAAATTCATTATAGAGAGACATATAATGATTTAATTTCTAGATTGATTAGTAATTGTTCCCCAGAAGGAGCAAGTAGAGAAAGTTTAATTGCAACAATTGAAACACTTTCAGACCCACAAGAGATGAGGGAAATAGCAGAGGCATTGGAAAGAATAGAAAAAGGAGATTTTGGAAAATCTCTTGAACAAATTAAAAAAGAGATGATGTGATGTATCAAATTTATATTCAAGAAAAAGCAGAAAGATTCTTATCCAAATTAGATAATCAATTAAGAAAAAGAATTATTAGTAAATTTGAAGACTTAAAAATTAATCCAAAAATAGGAATCCCCTTAGTAGGTAATTTTGCAGGACTATGGAAATTAAGAATAGGAGATTATAGAGCAGTTTATAGGATAATTGATGAAAAGCTTGTTATTGTAGTTATAAAGATTGGACATAGGAAGAATGTTTATGATTAACCTGTTCTCCCTTTATTTTATCTAGTAATTTTTTATTCATTTTAAATGAACCTCATTTGTGTTTCTATCTATCCAAGCTTTTGTAAATTCAGGTTTAACATAAAAATCTCCATCAAGAGTATATCCAATATCTTGATGCATAACTTCACAACCATTATATTCAGGATCTTCTCTTCTCACTCCTTCCCAAATCTGCCTAGGTATCTTTATAACAACTGCACTGTCTCCATGGTCTTTGCCTGCTAAATAAAGTCCCTTTGCAATTTGTAAATCTCTAGGTTGTAATGTTGCTGTTGATTGCAAATTAATCCCACTTCTAAGCCCTGTTTGCATTATTCCTTCAATTCCACTTCTAAAGCATCTATGTAAAAAAGTTAATTCATCAAGAGTTGAAACTATAAAATCTTCGTAATTAGGTTTATTTATCTTTTCCATTTTATCTATAAAATATACATAAATTATACCTATTTAAATATTACTATATAGTGATAACAGATGTCTGATCTTGTTAGTTTTCTTATTAACCCCGCCTCTTAATCATCCCATAAAATCAAACAAAAACCCTTAAAAACTAGATAAACTAATAATTCTAAAGATGGTGATGACAACAATAACGGGTTTTGTAACTAATATAGTTATTAATTTTTCTTCATATATTTCTCATCTTCCATCCAATGAAGCAATTATATTTGATATTGGCCTAATTCTAATTATTTCTGCAATATTTGCTTTTTTAGCTCGGGTATTGAGACAGCCATTAATCCCCGCCTATGTTCTTACTGGTTTAATTATTGGCCCTTTGGTTTTTGGATTTGTAACTAATTCTGACTTGGTTTATGCTTTTTCAGAGATAGGAATAGCATTTTTATTATTTACAGCTGGAATAGAAATTTCATTCTCAAAGATTAAACAGGCGAATATCAAGAAGATATTACTTATAGGTACTTTGCAGGTCTTGGTTGTGTTCTTGATAACATTAGCTTTAGGAAAATATTTTGATTTAACAACAATGCAAGCGGTTTACCTTGGAATTATTCTGGCCTTTTCTTCTACAATGGTTGATGTAAAGTTATTATCTGATATGGGCGAATTGGTTACAATGCATGGAAGACTTGTTCTTGGTGTCTTGCTATTACAGGATTTATTTGCTATCCTTGCAATTATCTTCTTAACTTCGGGAAATATTGCAGGAATGCCCGTTTTAATTGCACTTGCAAAGTTAATTGGAATATTTATTTTTGCAGTAATCCTTCAGAAAATAGTTATAAATCCTTTGTTTAGATTTGCTGCTCGTTCAGTTGAATTTTTATTTTTATCCTCCTTAGCTGTTTTATTCTTATTTGTAATTGCTTCATATTTAACAGGAATTTCTATTGTCATTGGGGCGTTTATTGCAGGGGTTTGCATTGCTAATTCTCCATTTAAAAAAGAACTTGAATCAAGAGTCTCTCCATTAAGAGACTTTTTCGCAATTTTATTCTTTGTTTCTTTGGGAATGCAAATAGTATTTGCTGGAATTGTTTCTAATACTTGGTTATTTGTATTCTTAATTGTAGGGGCACTTGTAATTAAGCCAATAATCACAGTTATTTTATTGAGAATTACAGGGTATAGGCCGAAGACATCATTTATCACCTCTATATCTCTCGCACAACTATCTGAATTTTCATTAATAATTGGAACTATTGGACTTGGGCTAGGGATTCTTACAAAAGAGATATTCTCTACAATAATCTTAGCAACAATTATAACGATGTCCTTGACAACCTATTTTATCTTGTATAAAAATCAGATTTATCACGTTTTTAGAATACCTATGAAAATTTTTAAGTTTCTGCCAATTAAAGAAAACTTAGAATATAAAGATGAAAAAGAAAAGACAATAGTGCTTGCTGGGTGCCATAGGATGGGGAGCATATTAGTAAAAGAATTCCAAAAAGTAGGTAAAAAAGATGAATTATTAGTAATTGATTATAACCCTGAAATTATTACTGCTTTGATTAATAAAAAGATTTCTTGTATCTATGGGGACTTGGGAAGTCACGATATCTTAGACAATCTTAATTTTAATAAACTAAAAGAAGTAATCAGCACAATTCCCAATATTGAAGATAATCTTGAAATACTTAAGAAAATAAAAAAAAGAAATCCCTTAGTGAGAGTAATATTAACTGCCGAGAGAATTGATGATGCTTTAGAATTATACAAAGCCGGAGCAGATTATGTTATCCTTCCAAAAATAATTGCGGGTGAAGAACTTATAGGAATTATCCACGATGGGAAGAATAGATTAAAAGAAGTCAGAACAGAGCATATTAAGAAGCTTAGATCTTTGCATAATATTCTGTATTGATAATATTTATAATACCTATAAACTATAAAAACTCATGAAAAAAGAGGGACTTACATCAAAGGAAGCAGGAGAAAAGTTAAGTCAATTTGGATTGAATGAGATTGTTGATACTTCAAAGGCTGGACCATTTAAGATTTTATTAAGGCAAGTGCAGAGCAATTTTATTCTTTATCTTTTGATTACTGCCATGATTATCTCGTTTTTTGTGGGAAAAAGTCTGACTTCTTATACTATTCTCGCAGTAATTCTGCTTGTAATAATAACGGGGTTTTTTCAGGAATATAAGGCTGAAAAGGCTATTTCGGAACTTAAAAAGATGATAATGCCTGTATCGGTTGTTATAAGGGATGGGAAAGAAAGGGAAATTCCTTCAAGCAACATTGTTCCTGGAGATTTACTTGTTTTAAGAACTGGCGAAAAGATTCCTGCGGATTGTATTGTTGTTGAAGAAAAAGAGCTTTTGTTAAATGAGTCCGTAATCACTGGAGAGTCTAGAGAAGTAAAAAAAATTTCGGTTAAAGGTGATAAGTGGAAAGATGAAAATATGCTTTTTATGGGTAGTTTCATTATCAATGGTAGATGTGTTGCAAAAGTCATACATACTGGAATGGATACAAAATTTGGAAAAATAGCTGGGATGATTTCTTCAGCTGAAAAAGAATTACCCCTTCAGAAGAAAGTAAATAGGATTGCAAAGTACATGGCGACCATTGCGATAATCTCTGCTGTTCTAACGGGGATTATAATTTTGTTAAGGTCTTCTTTTAGTTATGAAAGTCTTATAGAGGTTCTTATTTTAACTATTGCTCTTGCTGTTTCTGCTTTTCCTGAAGGGTTTCCTGTTGTTCTCACTACTACTTTGTCCTTAGGGGCTTATAGGATGGCTAAGAAGGGCGCAATTGTGAATAGGATGTCTATTATTGAAACTTTAGGAGAAACAACTGTAATTTGTAGTGATAAAACAGGTACAATTACTACTGGAGAGATGACTGTAAAGGAGATTTTTGCAGATGGTAGGAATTATAAAGTTACGGGTGCAGGATACAATGCTTCGGGAGATTTCTTGAATAATAACTTGAAGATTAATGTTAAAAAAGAAAACTCTCTTAGTCTTATTTTAAAGACTTCTGTATTGTGCAATGATTCGTTTATTGAAAGAACTGGGGAGGATAATGATTATCTGATTAGGGGGGTTCCAACTGAGGCTGCTCTTTTGATAATGGCTGCAAAAGCTAATCTGTTTAAGGATGATATGGCTACCTCCAGAATTGAAGAAGTTCCATTTAGTTCTGAAAGAAAAATGATGAGTGTTTTGTGCAAGGAGGGGAATTCTAAGACCGTTTATTCTAAGGGTGCTTTTGAAATTTTATTAAAAAAATGTAAGTTTATTCAGAGAAATAATGGTGTTTTTAGGCTTCTTGAAAAAGACAGGGGTGTTATTATGAAAGAGGCCGGAAGAATGACGTCTCAGGCGTTAAGGGTTATCGGTTTTGCATATAAAAAATCTGATTCATTAAAGGATTTTGAGAATGATTTGGTTTTTCTTGGTTTGGCTGGGATTGAAGATCCGCCAAGAGAAGAAATAAAAGATGCTTTAATCTCGTGCAAAAGAGCGGGAATTAATGTTAAAATGATTACTGGAGATAATAGGGAAACTGCAGTTTCTATTGCGAGGCAAATTAATCTTGAACCTGGCAGAATTTTAGAAGGGGATGATTTAGATAGGATGAGCGATAATGATTTGGTTAGCGTTATTCCAAATATTTCTATTTTTGCAAGAGTTAAGCCTGAACATAAATTACGGATTGTAAAAGCATTAAAATCTCTAGGGGAAATTGTAACGATGACGGGAGATGGTGTTAATGATTCACCTGCGTTAAAAGAAGCTCATATTGGTGTTGCTATGGGGAAGAATGGTACGGATGTGACTCGTTCTGTTGCAGACCTTATTATAAAAGATGATAATTTTGCTACGATTGTTGATTCAATAAGGGAGGGGAGAACTATTTTCAAGAATATTAAGAAGTTTGTAGGTTATCAACTTTCGTGTAGTTTCGCAGAACTTGCTATTTTATTTTTTGGTGTTTTGCTTGCTCCTTTTCTTGGTTGGGCTATCCCTCTTCTTCTCGCTTTGCAGATACTTTTTATGAATCTTGTAACTGATGATATTCCTGCAGTTACTTTAGGAGTTAATAATTCATCAAAAGATGTAATGGATGAAAAGCCAAGAAGAAATGCTAGGATTCTTAATAAAAATATTATTCTATTAATAATGTTTAGTGGATTTTTAATGTGTTTATTTACCTTGGCCTCTTTTTATATGGCTTTTAACTTTTTTAGAGAGGGGACTAGTTATTCAAGAACGGTTGCTTTTGTATCTTTAATTCTTCTTGAAATAGCAGCGGCGTTTAATTTTAGATCATTTAGAAAAGGGGTTTTTAATAGATCTCTTTTTGTGAATAAGTATTTAGTTTATGCATCTTTAATCTCTATTGTTGCGACTCTTTTGGTAGTTTATACTCCTCTGAACATAGCTTTTGGGACTGTGCCTCTTGACGCTTTGGAGTGGTTAATAGCTCTTATTTTTCCATTATTGTCTATAGTAATATTTGATATTCTGAAGAAGATTAATAATGTAACTGATTTTTGGAAGGAGGATTAGGAAGTTAGAGGGGCAGGTCATACTTCTTGTTACACGTTTTGATATAAATTATATTGTCTAGTTAATAATAATGTTTATAACGCCTTTTCTATAAGAATCATTATGAAGGCAACAGAACTTTATGCAAGGCTTGAAAAAGACTTCATAAAACCAGGTCTACGTGATGAATGGGCTGAACATATGGAAGAAGTCAACGATTTTCTTAGTGATAACTTTATTAAAAGATCAATGGGCTTAGTTTGTGATAATTCTCAACAAGTTAATAGAGTTTATACGGCCGTATTTCCAACAGAAAAAGTAATGAAAGCTGTTTTAGTTCATAAAACAGAAGATGCTATGCTTTTTGTCCATCATCCTTCTATTTGGGATATTACTAAAGCTCCACAGGTGTTTCAACAAATGGATAGGGACTTATTGAAAAAATTCAAGGCAAGAAGAATTTCAGTTTATAATTTACATGTTCCACTAGATAATTATGGATTATATTCAACAAGTTTAACTTTAGCAAATGCTTTAGAAATCAAACCAAGAAAACCCTTTGCACCATATTTTGGAGCTTTATGCGGAGTATTTGGAAAAACAAAATTAAGAACAACTGCTGATTTATCAAGAAAATTTGAAGAGGTAGTAGGCCATAAAGTTAGTTTATATCAGTATGGAAGTCCGGTTATTAAAAATGGAGTTGTCGCAGTTATAGCCGGTGGTGGAAATGATGTTGAGCTGTTACAAGAAATTGCAAAAGAAGGTGTAAATACCTTTGTAACTGGGATCACTGCTTTAAATTCACATTCACAAAAAGCACATGATTTTGCAAAAGAACATAAAATAAATGTTCTAGGTGGAACTCATTATTCTACTGAAAGGTTTGCTTGTCAAGCTATGTGTAATTATTTTAGAAAGTTAGGATTAGAATGTCAATTCATAGAAGGAAAACCCGGATTAGAAGATCTATAATTGAGGAAAAAGTTAGTGGTTAATCTTTGGTCTCGCTCAGGGCTGTAAGGAGTTAAGAATTGATAATTTATTCTTTACTGTCTTTCCACTTCATTTTTGGTTTGTTATATAAACTTTAGAATCCTGCATAACCCAAAACCCTTAAATATGCAGAGTTCTAAAATAAATCATGGGTGAAAAACAA
>CAYNAV010000008.1:0-3361 GCA_964395405.1 Candidatus Woesearchaeota archaeon
GGTTGTTAGGGCTTTGTACAAAAACCCGTCGATTGCGCAATAGTTATGTTTATTTTTATGCAAAATCTCTCTCTCTCCCCCTCGATTTAGTTAGCAAGACACTACAAAGGTTTAAATACTTTTGTTATTTAATTTTTTTATGAATAAAAAGGTCGTTACTGTGGTGATTATTGCAGTAGTTCTTATCTTGCTTATCGGTGTTGTTGCATTTAGTTTTTCTGATTATAATCCGATTAAATCAAGCAAGGCAATTCAGGGAAATCCAAGCGGAGAAATCAAAGTTGTAATTGAGCCTAATTTTGATTCGGAGATGTTAGATGGAAAATAAGGGTTGGTTAGTTGTTGCGCTTCTTGCTGTTGTATTTATTATTGTTGCAATTGGAATTAGTTTTAATATTCTTCCACTGACTGGATATGTCACAACTACTGGAACTGTTAATGTCAGTGTGGATACTCTTGCTTCTGTTAATTTTACAGTTAATAATCTTAATTTTGGAAGTGGGGCGGTTACTGCTGGTCAAGATGCTGCCTATTTGTATAGCAATGGAACTGTTACTGGGGGAACCTGGACGCCAGATACTGTAACAAGCGGTTTTTTGGTTGAGAACATAGGTAATGTAAATACGACATTAAATATTTCTTTTTCAGATACTGCAGCTACAATGATTGGTGGAAATTCGCCCGCCCTGCAATATAAGGTTACAGACAAATCCGGAGAGACGGGTGCTTGCGATGTTGGAGCTTCAGGATTTACATTGGGCGAATATACTGATGCATTGACAGCTCAAACAAGGATTTGCGATGTTTTTAATAATGCAGCAGCACTAGATGAGATTTCAATTGATATCTATATGAAAATTCCTTCGGATTCTTATACTGATGCGAGAGGAAATGTGGTTACTGTGACTTATGAAGGAATATAAGAAAGGTATAAAAAGTATTCTTTGATAGTCTGATTATGAGGAGGATGTTTTTATTATTGTTTGTATTTGTTTGTTTGTTGCACAGTTTATCTGCTCTATCGGGAGTTACCCCTACAAATTATGGGGTTGATTATAAACCTAATCTTGAAGGGAGTTATAGTTTTACATTTTTATTTGATGATGATGTAAAAGCAGATATCATTACGCAGGGAGCCCTTGCTAAGTTTATCAGGCTTGATAAAAAATCTCTTACTGGCACAGATACTGTAACTGCTTATCTGAAGCTTCCTGAGGAAGCCGGGAAGCCGGGAAATAACATAATCAGGGTAACTGCAAAACAAAGACCTCCGGAAGGGGCATCGGTAGCCTTGGTCGCGGAAGTTGCAGGATTAATTAACATTAAAGTTCCTTATCCTGGGAAGTATATTGAAACAAGTGTGGCATCCAGCAACGTGAATCTTGGAGAAAATGTCTCAATAAATATTTCTGTCTCTAATAAGGGGAAGGATGATGTTTATATTGTTCCTGAATTAGATATTTATAATGGTGAAGAATTATTTAAGAAAATATCTTTTGAAAATGTTTTCTTAAAGTCTACCGAGTCTATCATGTTGTCTAAGGAGGTTTCTACCGAGTCCTGGAAGGCTGGAGACTATAATCTCAATGCAACGATTTATTATGGTGCTGAAGAGCCTGCCCATGCATATAGTCTGTTAAGAATTGGAACTTTACTTGTTAAGATTACAAATTATACTAAAGAATTTGAAAAAGAGAAAATAAACCGATTTGAAATTAAAACGCAGAGCTTTTGGAATAGTGAGATTAAAGATGTCTATGTAGAAGTAAGAATTTTGGGCACAAATATAGAATTTAATACGCCTTCTGCTGATATTGGACCTTGGGGAGAAAATGTTTTTACTGGATTCTTTGATACTTCAGAGATAAAGGACAAGAACTTTCAGGCAGATATTATCCTCCATTATGCCGATAAGAACCCTAGAACGAGGATTAACCTGGGTTTATACAGCCGAATTAACTATTGGATGATTGGGCTGATATTTGCAGGTTTAATAATTCTAATACTATTTGTGATAATTATAATATTAATTAGAAAAAATGGCAAGAAAAATAAACGTAAATAATATTTATATTGTGGTCTTTGTTCTGGTTGTGGTTTTATTATTCTTAATCTTTTTTAGGAACAGCAAGGTTGATGAAAGATTCTTAGATGTTACATTCAGTGTAGATAACAAGCTTGGCATGAAGATTAATACAAGCTCCCTGGATTTTGGAATAGTTCCGGCGGGAGCGGCTATAACAAAGAAAGTTGTTTTAGATAACGGTTTTGAATTTCCTGTTAAGGTTAAGGTTTTTGTCGATAAAGAGATAGAAGACTATGTTTTTTCGGAGAATGACTTTATAATCCTGTCTGGAGAATCAAAGAAAGTTGAGTTTGTTCTTTCTTTACCTCAGGATACTGTCAAGGGAGAGTATTCAGGAAAAATAAAGATGTCTTTTTATAAAGCCTAATTTATCTGAATAATTAATTTTCGACTAGAATTCCCTGGATATTGCCTTCTTGAGATGGTCTGTTTGATATTCTCGCCTTTCCAAGGTCCGTATCAACTATTGCGCCTTTGACGAGAATGTTCTGACGTGCTAGGAATCTGTTGGATGGTGTTTCTGTAACTGTTTTGATTTTTGCTTGTTTTGCCTTTCCCTTTATTACGAGGTTTATAGTATTTTGTGAAAGAGAGACAAGCTTTTTAGTGCTGCCTCTACCTGGAATTATTTTTGTCTTTTTCTCTCCTAGTTTTACAACTCTTAACTGCCCGCTTCTCTCGTGCAGTTTTTTCTTTCTTGCTCCTCGATGGTATTTTCCACCAGTTAGTTTTCTTCCGAGTTTCATAGGATTGTGAAAAAAAGTTTGTTTAAATATCTTTCTAATTTGGGTTTTTATCTTTTAAAGGTCTAGTATCTTGCATATAACTTGAGGTAGTCTTTTTTAGGTTTAATTCGGGTTTTTATTGGTGTGTTTAGGGCGACCTTTTTGATAAAGGGTATATTTCTATGGATATAAAAATTTAAAAAGGCATTATGCAGATTAAATTCATGGTAAACGGAATAGAAAGACCATTGGATCTTTTGAATGCATCTAAGGGGAAAGAAATCCTAGTGCAGCTTAAGAACAACAAACAGCTTGTCGGAACTTTGCTGGCCTTTGACATCCACATTAATGTGGTTTTGGAAAATGCCAAAGAAGTTGAGAACGGAGAACAGACAAGAAACTATGGTCTTACTTTTTTGAGGGGAGATACAATAATCTTTATATCTCCATCAAATATTAAAGAGTAAGCATTGTCGTGTTTGATTTTTGCTGCGACACAGATTTCTGTGTTGATACTTTTCTTAGCTGTGGCTGGGAAGGTTTAATGGTT
>CAYNAV010000008.1:3461-5134 GCA_964395405.1 Candidatus Woesearchaeota archaeon
TTTTTTGCTTCGTCAAGAATTTGTTTTTGCTGCGGTTTTGTTTCGTATCTTTGGGATAGATGTGTTAGGATTAGAGATTTGGATTTAGACTTTTTTGCGATTTCTGCTGCTTGTTCAGAGGTTAGATGGAAGTGATCTGTTGCTATTTCTTTTTCATCTTTTGAATAAGTAGACTCACAAATTAACAAATCTGAATTGCTTGCGATTTTTTCACAATTTGGGTTTATTAGAGTATCCATTATGAATGTTATTTTTCTTTGGTTTTCTTTGTAGACTAAATCTTTCCCTGAGATTTTTTTGTTATTGAAGGTTATTGTTTTTCCCTTTGCTAATTCTCCGATGAGAGGGGATTTGTCAGGGAGTTTTAATTTTTTTAATTTATCTTTGTCTAACCTGATCTTTTCTTTTATTATAAAAGAGTAAGCATTTGTTGGTGTTTCATGTTTCATCTTTTCTGACTCAATTAAAAATTCTTTTTCATCTACTACTTTTCCGGAGACGTCATTAATTTCTATGTTAAACTGGTCTGCTTTTCTTACAAATAATCCTAGGTATAATTGCATCATTCTTTTTGTTCCTTCTGGGCCGTAGATTTTTAGTGTTTTATTGTAGCCATTTAACATTAATGTTTGGAGAAGACCTGGAAGTCCTAGGACATGGTCTGCATGCCAATGAGTTATTAGAATTCTTGTAATTTTGCAAGGATTTAATTTTGCATATCTAAATTGTCTTTGAGTTCCTTCTCCACAATCAACGAGGATATTTTCATCTTTGTATTGAAGAAGCATGGCTGGGTGGTTCCTTCTTGCGGTAGGGATTGCGGAACCTGTTCCTAGAAATGTTAGTTTTATTTTTTCCATGATTTAGTTAACGCAAGATTGTTTAAAATCTTTTGCAAGATGCAAAAAACCGGATTTTAGATTATTAAAATTAGATTCTAACCTTGTAAGTTTTATTGTTATATTGAACATGAAGCCGATAATTAGAACTACTGCGGCTATGAGTATATCTTGGGTTTCCCAACTTCCTCCTAGGATTTTTCTAATTATCTGGTAAATAATAAACAAAGAGAATATTATTAGAACTATGTAAGATAATATTTCCAGGATTTTTTTTATATTGGTCATCTTAGTTTTTTATAAGTAAAATAATCAATAATATCGCAATAATTACCAGACCTGCTCTTAAAATTTGGAATAACAAGTCAATTCCTCCTTTCTTTTCCATGTTTTATATTGGAAGAAGGGGTTTTTATTTATTTGGTATTAATGGCGATAGTTCCAGTGATTAGATAATTTTAATATTTGTCTTCTGATTGAATCATAAAGTTCTGGGAAGTCCTTTAATTCTCTGAATGTGGGCCATCTTCCACTAAAGTTTTCCAGGTCGCTGATTAATCCGGTGATGTGGTCTTTTTGATGAGATATGCAATCTGAAGCAAGGAGATCTTTAGGATTATAAGCTGGATTTCTTGTCCATATTCCAGTATCCCTGAAATGTCTTATAGAACGGGCTTCTTCTACTAATGTTATTATTTCGTATGCTTTGTCAAAATCTGCTTCATTCATTTTAATTTATCAGAACTCTTTTGGTTATTATATGTGCAATTCCAAGACTAAGCAAGCGCCAGGAATTGCACCTGGGATCAGAGGGTTGCAGCCTCTTGCCTTACT
>CAYNAV010000008.1:5234-17473 GCA_964395405.1 Candidatus Woesearchaeota archaeon
ACGCCCCCGACAGGATTCTACTCGCAATTTGCATTTCGTGGGTTTTATTTTATTTAGCCACTCAAAGCGAATTGTTCGCCTGCGACTTGTCGCAATTTCAAATCCCCAGAGGGACGCCCCCGACAGGATTTGAACCTGCGACCCCTGACTTAGAAGGCCAGTGCTCTATCCAGGCTGAGCTACGAGGGCATAGGAATAGTGATTTAAAATGATATTTAAAGTTTTGGAATTGATTAGGATTGGATATTTTTATAAAGTCTTTATTCTAATGTCTTTTATGGAGAAAATGAGTATTGATGATATGGCGAATTTTTGTAAGAGAAAAGGGTTTGTTTATCCGTCTGGTGAAATTTATGGAGGGTTAGCTGGTTTTTGGGATTTTGGTCCTTTGGGCGTTGAGATGAATAATAATCTTAAGAAAGAGTGGTGGCAGTATCATGTTCATTCAAGGGAGGATGTTGCGGGAATTGATGGAAGTATAATCACAAATCCCTTGGTATGGAAAGCTTCAGGACATGTTGATTCTTTTGTGGATGTTGCGGTTGTGTGTAAAAAATGCAAAAGTAAAAACAAAGTGGATAAGCATGAATTAGATAGGGCGAGATGTGAGAAATGTGGAGGCGAGTTTGAGAGCAAAGGAGAATTTAATCCGATGTTTACAACGCAGGTAGGACCTATTAAGGAAGATTCAGTAACTGCTTATTTAAGACCAGAGACTGCTCAATTGATTTTTGCTGATTTTAAACTTGTTCAAGATAATGCAAGGTTGAAGCTTCCGTTTGGTATTGCTCAAATTGGTAAGAGTTTTAGAAATGAAGTTGCTCCGAGGAATTTTCTTTTTAGAAGTAGAGAATTTGAACAAATGGAGATTGAATACTTTATCGATCCTGATAAAAAAAGTGAATGCCCTTTTATGAACAAGGAGATTGAAAACTTTGAGTTAAATGTTTATTCTGCTGAAATGCAAGAGAAAAATAAAAAATCTGAAAAAATGAAAGTGAGGGATGCATTAAAAAAAGGAATTATTAAATTGAAGTGGCATGCTTATTGGCTTTCTAAGGAATTAATGTTTTTTAAGACTCTGGGCGCTAATATGAATAATTTTAGAATAAGACAACATATGCTTGATGAAAAAAGCCATTATGCTACGGATACATGGGATATTGAATATGAATTTCCTTTTGGTTGGAAGGAGTTGCAAGGGATTGCTGATCGTGGTGTTTATGATTTAACTCAACATGAAAAGTTTTCTGGAAAGGACTTGAAAATTACGGACGATTCTTCGGGGAAACCTAAAAAGGTTTTACCCATGGTTGTCGCTGAACCTTCTTTGGGTGTAGGACGAGCTTTCTTGGTATTCTTATTTGACGCTTATAATTATGACAAAAAGAGAGAGAATATTGTTTTAAAGTTAAGTCCGAAACTTGCCCCTATTAAAGCTGCTGTTTTTCCGTTAATTAAAAATGATGAAAGCATAGTAAAAATTTCAAGAGAAGTTTATGAAGATTTAAGAAAAGAATGGAATATCCTATATGATGTTTCTGGAAGTATTGGGAGAAGGTATGCTAGAAATGACGAGTCAGGAACTCCTTTTTGCATTACTATTGATTCTGATTCATTGAAGGGAAAAGATGTTACGGTAAGGGAGAGAGATTCAGCTAAACAGATAAGAGTGAAGATTAAGGATTTAAGGGCTGTTTTGAGGCAGTTGGTTAATGGGGAAATTGATTTTAATGAAGCGGGTATTTTAATTAAGTGAGTTTAAGTTAATTTTAAATACTTGTTTTTTCTTTATTATTCAGAGGTGAAAATGGATTTAAAAAATTTAATCAGGATTTTGCAAGGAATTGCATTTTGGTTTGGTATTGCTGCAATTGTTTTTTTAATCATATTAATTTTATTAAACTTCCTTAAAGTACTATGAGGATATCACAAAAGCTTAATCTTATTTCATCAGTATTAACTTTATTGTTGGTTATTTATTTAATAACTCGGAACTTAAATACTGGTTGTTTTAACTGGGCGGACTATTCCGTTGGATTTGGAACATTGTTTGCTAATCTTGTGGTTAGTATATTATCCGCAATAGGAAGATGAAAACAAAAACAAAAGAAATAATTGGGGTGATTGCTGCAATAATCTCTTTAGCAATTGCTTTGGGATTTTTTATACTGGCAATTAAATTGTATTTTTTTGGAGGATAAATGGGACATATAATTGCATTTGTTTCTATTAAAGGAGGAGTTGGAAAAACAACATTGGCTTTAGAGACAGCATCAAGTCTTGCAAATGATTTTGGAAAAAAAGTTTTATTAATCGATGCTAATTTTTCAGCGCCTAATGTTGGGCTGTATCTCGATTTAACTGAAGATTTGGGGTTACATGATGTTCTGGAAAATGAAAGGCAAATGCATGTGGCTATTTATGAAGCTCATGGCTTTGATGTTATTCCCGCTTCCTTGTATTATGATAAGCAAGTAGATGTGTTTAAACTTAAGAAACTTATTGAGAAGGTTGAATCGAGATATGACTATATTATTCTTGACTCTTCTCCGAATTATGAAGAGCTTAAGCCCGTTATTGTTGCTGCTGAAAAAATATTTATTGTGACGACTCCGGATGATGTTACTTTGAAGACAAGTATGAAAGCGGCGGTTCTTGCAAAGTATCGAAAAACGCCCGTTGAGGGAATTATAATAAATAAGATAAGGGATTCTGATTTTGAATTAAGCTTAAATGAGGTCGAGGAGTTCTCTGAAATTCCTGTTGTTGCGAGAATTCCTGATCACAAAAGGATGAACGAGGCTTTATTCTACAGAAAGCCTATGGGTATTTACAAAAGGAGAAATCCTGTTTCAAGAGAAGTTAGAAGATTTGCGTCAGCCTTGTGTGGCGTGCCTGAAAAAGAAGGCTTTTTTTCTGGTATTGTTTGGAGAATGACTGTTCCAAAGGAAAAAGTTAACCGAAACTTGATGAGAGAGCGATTTTATGAAAGTCAATTATAAAAAATAATAAATTAATTTTTGTTTTTATTTTCTTTTTTTAGCGCTATAGTTTCTCACTAATTTTCCAATTCCTATTACAATCACTGCTAATGGAATTATCCACTCATTAGAAACTGTAGCTATTTGAGTAACGCCTATTGCTGGGAGTATAAGCAATACTCCAATAAGAGTTACAAGCCACGCTGTTAATTTTGCCATGTTCAACCTCCTTGGTTTATCATATGAAATGGAGATTATAAATCTTTTTATTTTGTTAATCTCGTTAAATCTTTTCAATAATGTTTAAATATTTAATATTCATGGTTTTTTAATGGATTTAGAAGAGTATCATACTGAAAATGTGCAGTATACTGGGAATGGTAATGTTGGGGTGGTTTCTCCTGAAAGGATTGAGTGTGCGAGGAGACCTATTAAGGAAATAAGTTTGGAAAGTGCTTTTGATTTGGTTGATTTTTAAGAAAGGATAAGTGGCTCTAGGGAGTGCTGACCTCCCGACCTCCGCCTTTCTCATACTTTCTTATTTTACCATGAGAGCGGCGCTCTACCGCTGAGCTACAGAGCCGTTAGTTAAAAATTAAGGGGGTTTAAAAGGGTTTTTATATTCTATTTTCTTGGAGATAATATGCTGGAACAAACACTACTTAATAATACGGGTGAGATTCTTACTCAGATTTCTCCAGACCTAGCTTCAAGAATAGGGGGTTTGATTACAATTATTCAGGCTGTAGGAATAGCGTTTATCATTTATGTTGCCTACCTAGTTATAAAGACAGTTTATAATTGGAAGAATAGAAATAGTGTTAAAAATATTGAACAGAAAATAATTGAAATGGACGAGAAAATTGATCGGTTGCTGAAAGAGAATTATATAAAAAAAGGTAGAAATAAAAATAAATAATCTAACTTTTAGCTAATATTATATCTAGTGTAGATACATTAACCTTTTTGCCTTCGGTGTTTTCAAATTCTTCGCTATCGATTTTTATTTCTTTTACAATAAGGTTTAAATCTTTTAGAAATTTCCTTCTTGCAACTTCTGCAATATCGACTGCCTTGGAAATAAATTTACCTCTTGATTTTATTGTTACTTCTTTGGCTTGTTTTGTTGTAAACTGCATTACCACCCCGGTTACATAATTAATAAAAGGTTTTCCACCAACAAAAATAATGTTATCCTCTGTTTTTCCCGTTCTCGGTTGTTCTTTAGTCATCTTTTTACTTATCCGTTTACTTGTTTACTCTTGAATTAATGTCTTTGTGTTCTTTTTTGCTCTGGTTATATAGCCTGCAATCATATTTCTTATTCTTTTACTAGGCATTGTATGCCCAAGAGCTTTTTTGTTTTGTTCAAAATCTGAGCTGAAGGATTCGGGAGACTGCTCTATAAGCTGTTTGCCCGTTCTTTTTACTAGTGTTGACTTTATTCTTCCCATATAATCAGAGGGTTTTGGGGGTTTTTAAGGTTTATTGTTTTGTAGTTTAAATCTTGTAAACTTCTGTGAGTTTTTTGAAGGCTTCTATTGTATCTGAGAGTTTTTTAGGCGTTTCGCTTTTTGATAGGAGGGAATATGGAAGTTTGAGTTCTGAAGCTTTTTTGCTAGCTTTTAGAATGTCTTTTTCATTTATTCTTTTTTTATCGAATGCGTAAAGCAAGAATTCTTCACTGTTTTTCACTCGTATTGCTACTTCTTTTTTATCAAAGGATTCGATGCTTATTAGTTGCAGGTTTTTTGAGTTGAGGAATTCTTGGATTTCTGTGAGGAATTTGTCTGGTTTTTGATTTGTTTTCTTTGATTTTGATTTTAGTTGTCTCTCTTCATGTTTTCTAATTTCTTTTATTTGTTTTTGATTTGTTTTTTCATGTTTTATCTCTCTTGATTCTATTTCCTGTCTTGCCGGTTTTTCATTTGGAGAGTTATCTGGGGAGAGCATATTCTGGATTTCTTCTGTAGGTGTGAATGCGTACTTGTAGTATAATCTTTCTTGGTATTTTATTGGAGATGCGAAATCTCTTATTCCGCGGAGGGCAACTCTAATTGCCGGTTCCTGTTTCAAGTCGTCTAATATCTTTTTTTGTTTTAATTTTAGATACGCTTCTTTTTCTGTTCCTGTAAGATTTTCTTCTGCATATTTTTCAATTAGCTGTTCTTGGCCTGGAATCATGTAAAGTGGAGATGAACCGATTCTCATTGAAGATGTTTTTATCCTTTTTTCGTTTAGTAATTCAGATAATATGGCTGATGAAAAAACTGTAGAAAGCTCGATCGATTTAGCAATATGAATTGGGAGGCTTGGACCTTTTTCATTTAGGAATTTCAGTATTTTCTGCTTTACTTCTTGAACATTTATCATAATAGTCTTTGAAAGGTGTGGTAGTTTTTAAGGGTTTGGTGATTAACTTAATATTTAAATAACTAAAGCCCTATGTTTAGATTAAGATGATAGAGTTAATATTGTGGATTATAGGGGTGACCTGTTTTTCATTATTTGGGTCGTGGTATATCCGAAGGTATAATAAGCCTGACGCTCTTATTGGACTGTATGTTGCTTTTGTTTTATTGAGTAATATTCTTGCATATAAAATAGCAAGTTTTAACCTTAGTTTTATGACTGTTTATGCAACAGCAGCTACAATCATCTTTGCAGTTACATTTCTTTTTACAGATATCGTTAATGAAAGGTTTGGGAGAAAGGAGACCCAGAAAATGATTTTAATTGCGTTTGTTAGCCAGATTGCAACCGCGTTTTTTATTTTAATTTCTATTTATTTGGAACCTGCACCTTTCTGGGGTGATCAGGAGATATTCTCTAAGATTCTTGGTTTTGCTCCTAGAATTATGATTGCTGGATGGATCGCTTTCCTAATTAGCGAGAACTTAGATGCTTATATCTTTGCATGGTTTAAAAAAATTACAAAGGGAAAACATTTATGGATGAGGAACATTCTTTCAAGTATCCCTTCCATGGCTGTGGATACTCTGATTTTTGTAACGATAGCATTTTATGGGGTTCAACCATTATTGCCTTTGATTTTTGGAGTTATGGTCTTAAAATGGATAGTCGGGGTTATTGATATTCCTTTTATGTATCTTAATCGGTGGATAATGAATAAGAAAATTTAAGGCCGAACCCACTTAACTTCGTAGTAAGAAACATCGTTTTCTTCATCTACTATTGCGATGAGAAGGTTCTTTTTTGTTGAATGAGCTACTCTGTTTTTTGATGAAAAATCGTGCCAGGTCATTTGGTTGTGTTCTGAAACTGGGAAGAGTATCCATTTTGCATGGTCTTTTCCTATTTGCTTTCCTTTTTCATATACTCTAAATTCTGCCCCGAATTTTAATGCTGTTTTCACAATTAGGCCTCTGCTTCTTAGGTCTTTGAATACAATGTACTTTGTATGGAATTTTTTATCAATTTTCTCAAATCTCATTAACACTTCTTTTTTGGAGAGCTTTTTATTTTTATAATCTGATATTTCCATCTTTTTATCTTCAACTAAAAAGAGTGCTTCTGGAAGAGAGTAAGTTATCTTTTCTCCTTCTTGTTCTCCAAACCTTTGGGACGAAAAGAGATTTATTGCTTCCTCCGAGTTACTTGAAATTCGGTCTCCGATGAGAATTGAGTTTATCATTGTTTTCTTATGAAAATATGATTAATAAATGTTTAGATGTATTTTTCCATCTCTTTTATTTCTGCTGGTGTAAATTCCCCTTCTGCAATTGTATAAAGGACTTCGTCTTCAAAGGCGATGTGTTTTCTTAATTTTTCAATTATAATTATTGCATCTGTATGGAGAGATATTTTTGTTTCTAGCTCATTTGAAGAGTTTAATGCTTTTTTAATTTTTTCAAGGTGCGGCCTCAATGCTTCATGTTCAAAGAGCATTTTTTCAACAGGTATTTTTATTCTTTCTTTTTCAAATATTTTGAAGATTCTTTCCTCCCTTAATTCGTGGCAGTTCCAGAGTTCGTGGAGATTTCTTAGGACATGAACGAGGTTGGGATAGTTTATTTCTTCTGCTTTTATTATCTCATCTAGCTCTAATAACTCCCTTTCTATATCTTCGTGCTCTTTCTTTAATTTTTCAATTGGGTTCATAGATATATAAGGCTAATTTGTTATAAATAACTATTGGTTTGAAAGCATTCCACAGGCTGCCTTAATATCTTTTCCTCTGGACATTCGGATGAAACATTTGTAGCCTGCTTGGATTATTTTCTGCTTAAATTCAAGAATTTTCTCACTTTTTTCAAATCCGTTGAGGCTGTTAAATTCAATTAAGTTAAATATTGTTTTTTTAGGCCATTTTAGTGAAAGGAGCTTTTTTAGGTCTTTATTAGAATCGTTTAGGTCTTTTATTAAGGCGTATTCTATCATAATGTATTTTTTGTTGTTTTTATTCTTGAGATATTTATTTGAGAAGTTGACTATTTTTCTTACGGAGGTTGCTCCTGGAATTAGTTGTTTTCTTATCTTGTCAAATGGAGAGTGAAGAGAAATTGCTATGTTGAATGGGATATTTAGTAAGGTGTTTAGGTTTTGTAGGCCTGAGGTAGATATAGTTATCTTGTTGCGAGAGACATTAAACTTGGTGTTTATTTCTGATGCTGCTTCTAAAACATTTTTTAGATTAAGGGATGGTTCTCCCATACCCATGAAAACTACCGAATCGGGGTTTTTGCTTATTATTTTGTTTGCTGCTTCTACTTGATCTATGATTTCTTCTGATGACAGATTTCTTTTAAATTTAGTTTTTCCTGAAAAACAGAATTTGCATCCTATTGGACATCCAATCTGGCAGGAGACACAAACGGAATGTTTGTTATTTATTGTGGGAATTATTACTGAAGAGTATTCATTGAAGGTTATCTTTATTGTTCCGTCTTTTGATTTAGTTATTAGATGTTTCATGATTACCTATCGGCTAGATGGTATAAAGGTTTTGGGATAGACAGGAAAGAAATAGCCCCACCAGGATTCGAACCTGGGTCACGAGGCCCAGAACCTCGCATCCTTGACCGCTAGACTATAGGGCTTTTTGTTGTAATTATGGATTAACAGGGATTTAAAAAACTTTATAATAGGGGATAAAAGCCCTCTGGAAAGTTTTATAAAGCTATTTTTTGATATCTTCTTATGAAAAGATCAAGCAGAAGATGGAAGAAGAAAGGCCAGATGAGATGGAAATGGCAGAGAAAAAGGCTTAAGAAAGAGAAAAGAAAGAGAAAAATGAAGAGAAGTAGATAGTTCTAGAAATCACATTGTTATTATATTCTAATCACATAAATCCTTATAAACCAAATTTATCTTTTGTGATAATGAGTGGAACAGAGGTATGGACTGAGAAGTATAGGCCGAGGAAATTTGAGGATGTAGTTGGCCAGGAAGAAATTGTCAAGAGGGTTAAGAGCCTTGTTAATAGTATGAATATTCCTCATTTGTTATTTGCAGGACCTGCAGGGGTTGGAAAATCAACACTTGCACTTATTGTGGTAAGGCAGCTATTTGGTGATACTTGGAGAGATAATTATTTGGAATTAAACGCTTCGGATGAAAGGGGAATTGATGTTGTAAGGCAAAAAGTGAAGGATTTTGCAAGAACTAAGGCCTTGGGGGATGTTCCGTTTAAAGTTATTTTCTTGGACGAGGCAGACGCTTTGACAAGGGAAGCTCAGCAAGCATTAAGAAGGACAATGGAGAACTATACATCTACATGTAGATTTATTTTGTCTTGTAACTACTCTTCTAAAATTATCGATCCTATTCAGTCAAGATGTGTTGTTTTTAGATTTCAGTTATTAACTAAAAATCAGATCAAACAGAGAATTGATTTTATTTCTCAGAGTGAGGGGTTATCAATTACTAATCCGGGGTTTGATGTTTTGTATGAGGCTTCGGAAGGAGATTGCAGAAGAGTTATTAATCTTATTCAAGCGACAGCATCGATAAGTCCGAATATAACTCCTGAATTGGTTAATACTATTGTTTCTCATGCTAAACCTTCGGATATCAAGGTAGTTTTGGATTATGCCTTGACTGGCGATTTTTTAAATGCAAGAGAAAAATTATTGGACATTATGTTAAGAGAATCCATTTCTGGGCAGGATGTTATTAAGGCGATTCAAAAGGAAATATGGACTTTGCCTATTGATAATGCTTTGAAAGTTAGACTTACTGAAAAGACGGGGGAAGTTGAGTTTAGATTGGTTGAAGGGAGTGACGAGTTTATTCAATTAGAGGCTTTATTAGCTGGGTTTGTTGTGGCTGGACAAGGGGGGAAGTAAATGGCAGATAAGCAACCCGCTGCGAAAAGGGTTACAGAGAGTGTTCTTGCAAGAATCGCAAATATTGTTGTTGCACCTATAGATGAAAATGTGACTGAGTTATATCTTGCTACAAGTGACGGAAAATATGGTTATTTCAGAGTGGGTGGGGCTCCTACAGATAATTTTAGATTTAATGAACTGACTCCTTTGGAATATATTCAAAAAACGCAGCATCTAATTAGTAGTTCCATGTTTAAAACGCAAATAGGCGCAAAAAAATGATAAACGAAGACAATATCCCTTGGTGTGAGAAATATAGAGTTAATTGTTTTGCTGATGTTCAAGGACAAGATTTAGCTATTGATAAGGTAAAGGCATTTTTAAGAGGGTTTCCAAAGAAAAAAGCAGTTATTCTTCACGGTGGGCCTGGAACAGGAAAAACATCACTAGCTTATGCTATTGCATTGGAAAGTGATGCTGAAATTTTAGAGTTAAATGCTTCGGATTTAAGGAATAAACAAAAAATTGCGGAAGTTATAGGTCCTGCTTCACAACAAAGAAGTTTGTTTAAGAAAAATAAAATTATTTTAATTGATGAGGTGGATGGGGTTTCGGCTGTAAAGGACCGGGGAGGGTTAGGAGAGCTTTTGGCTTTAATTGAGAAGACTTCATTTCCTATAATTCTTACTGCTAATGATATATGGCAGCAGAAATTTAGTTTATTGAGGCAAAAGGGAGAGTTAGTTCAATTAAAGGATGTTGATTATAAGGTTATATTAAATATCTTGAAAAAGTTATGCGATAAGGAGAAATGTGTTGTCAATCCTGATGTTTTGACTTCTATTTCCATTAAAGCAAGAGGAGATATAAGGGCTGCTATAAATGATTTACAGATTTTGTCTAAGATGGATAATCCTGATTTGATGAAAGAGGTTGGAGAGAGAAATAAAGAGCAGAGTATTTTCCAGTCGTTGCAGTATGTTTTCAAGACTGCCAGTATTGATGAGAAGATGATTAAAATTTTTGATGATGTTAGTATGCCTATTGATGAGATTTTTTTGTGGATTGAAGAGAATATTCCTTTAGAATACAAGGGGGAAGAACTGAACAATGCTTTTGATGCATTGTCTCGAGCGGATGTTTTTAGGGGAAGGATTTATAGACAGCAGCATTGGAGGTTTATGGTTTATGAGTATTTCTTACTTGGTGCGGGTGTTGCAGGTGTTAAGAAGTATAATAGAAGTGGGTGGACTGGATACAAGAAGCCATCAAGAATTTTAAAGATATGGTTACAAAACCAAAGAGCTGCAAAGAAGAAGACTATTTGTATTAAATATGCTAAGCATTGTCATCTTTCTATTAAGGAAGCAATGAAAGATTTTCTATTGATTAAACAGATTTTGAAGAATAAAAAGATCCGGGAAGATTTGAAATTGAGTGCTGATGAGATTGAGTATTTGGATAAGCCTTTGATGGTTTGATGTTTAGTATAATAATATTTATTAAGTTCTTCTTTTTTATATATTTATGAAAACACTAATTACCTGTATTCATCATCCTAATTTTATTGATAGGCAGGGGCATTATGTTGGTTTGAGAGAACATGACGAGGTTGCTAAAGTTGTTGTTGAGGCTTCTCCAAGAGATGTTTTACATGCAGTATTTCCAAATTGTTATGTTGATAGCTATAGGGCGTTTGTTCCTTGGATGATTAATTGCCAGGATGAACATACTTATTTAAGTATTGAAGAAGCAGAGGAGGAATATAAGTTTTTGAGATTAATGAAATTATCTGATTTTCTTAAAAATCCGGATTTTAATTCTTCATTAAGAGGTTATGAATTGGGTTATGGTAAGTTTAGGTTAGCGGAGTCTTTGGTGCAGGGATTAGATCCTTATTCTGAGAGAGTATTTGAAGGAGATGGTAAGGCTTGTGCTGAAATGTTAAATGAATTGGGATTTAATATGCCTATTGAAAAAATAAGGGAGATAGTCAATAGCCAGGTTGGAAATGCGAGTATGAAATTCATAAGAGAACAGCAGGAACATTTAGCTAGGCAAAATCATGGAAATTGTTTTAATTTTCCACTTTAAATTGTTAAATTAATAAGAATGTTTTATGATTTACAAAACTTGAAAACTGCCGAACTTACCTGTTGAAAGCTGTTTCTCGCCTTTGAATTCAGAACAGTAACCATTTGTAACTTTTATAGTCATTCCTGGTTGTATCTTATCAATATCATTGTTCCAGAAAGACATCTTTATGCTTCCCGAATCATCTTTTACAATAGCATTAGCAACCTTTCCTTTGTTACCAAATTTTTCAAATTCTTTTGGTTCATCTAAAGAGACAATTTCAACTTCAATGTCAATCTTTCCCTGGCCGGCTTGTAATTCAGAAATTTTCATTTTATAATTATCCGCAGGTAGCTGTTGTTGCTGCCCCTGTTGCTGTTCCAGATGTTGTAGCTCCAAATCCTGGATCTGGTTGGGCTGATGAAAGTTGAGTTGAACATTCTGCTGGTGCTGTTGTGAATGAAGAGCAGATAGCATCCAGTAATGAAGCAGCATCTCGTCCAGTGCTTGCATCTTGCCCGTTTATTATTAATGTTGGAGAACCACCAACCTGGTATTTATTATTGTCTTCTAAGTTTACATTGTATTTTGGATATGAACCGGATAGCCATAGTGACTTGTCATTTAGGTTTGTAGTTATGTCAAACTGTTTATCTGTTGCGTTGTAACAAGTATTTAATTGAGCTTGGTTAACTCCTGTTTGTGTTAAACATGAAGCTGAATCTCCTGCTTGTAAGAAGCAAGTTAAGTAAGGAATAAATTTGCTTGTTTGTTCTTTTTGAATGCAATATTGTCTTGTGTTTTCTTCAACTTCTCCCGAAGTTGGATGCATAGCATAATATACAAATTTTAATTTAAAATCAATTTTATCTTTTAATAGGTTTACAAC
>CAYNAV010000008.1:17573-24644 GCA_964395405.1 Candidatus Woesearchaeota archaeon
CATAATATACAAATTTTAATTTAAAATCAATTTTATCTTTTAATAGGTTTACAACGGGAATAATTCCTTTTTCAATTTGTGTTCCGTATGGGCAATAGGCCATTACGAATAATTCGACTGTTGGTTTGGCTGCTTTTGGTAAGTCTTGGGGTGTTTGAGTTTGAGTATTATCTGGAGAAGTCTGGGTGTCTTGTTCATCAGGGGTTATTTTGCTCATTTGACCAACATATTTTCCATCATTAGATAACGTAACCATTCCACTAGGAGTACCATCTACAGCAAATATCATTTGGTATATACCTGAAGTTTTATTTATGCTTGTGATTGTCACTACACCACCAACTCCTTGTTGTTGAAAATAGTTAGATAAGAATTCAGTTGTAATTTGGCCCGCTTTATTTTTACTAACTCCAGAAGGCCAGGCCAAGGTAACAATTAAAATAACTGCAAGAATAATTGCTGCAATTGCCCAATAATTACTTATAACTTTTTTAGCATGATGTTTAATTCTAGAATGTTTTTCTTGCGCTTGTTCTTCTGCCATAAATTGGTTTATTTTAACAGGTTTATAAATGTTATGAAACATTTGTTCATAATCTTTTGGAAATTAAATTATTCTATTGCTGCTGGATATCGGGCTGTGTTTTGATAATTTTAAAAACTCTCTTATTATTCTTAATATATGGACATAGAGAAGCAAGTAAAAGAAACAATTGAAAAATATAAACTTCTGGATAAAAAGGATAAGATAGCTGTTGCTTTATCTGGTGGAAAGGATTCTACAACTGTGCTTTATATTCTACATAAACTTGGGTATAATGTTTCTGGATTAATGATTGATTTATATCTTGGAGAGTGGAGTAAGATACATTTGAAAAATATGCAGAAGTTTTGCTCTTCTCTTGGTGTGAAGTTAAATGTGGTTGATATGAAAAAGGAATTTGGGCAGGGTATTTGTTTTATTAAATCAGTTGTAAAGCAAAAGAAAAATATGACTGGATGCAGTGTTTGTGGTATTGTTAAAAGATGGATATTAAATAAATATGCGAAAAAACTTGGATATAATAAATTAGTTACAGGGCATAATTTAGATGACGAAGTTCATACTGTTTTAATGAATTTTTTAAAAGGAAATCTTGGACTGGGGATTAATTCAACTCCTTTGACTGGGGGGGAGAGTGTAAAGGGTTTTGCACAAAGAGTTAAGCCTTTATTTTTTGTTCCAGAAAATGAGATTAGGAAGTATGCAAAAGAAAAGAAGTTTGATATTTTGTATGATAAATGTCCGTGTGCATTTGGAACTTATAGGGTTGAAACAAGGAAGTGGATGGAAGATTTGAATTTAGATGATAAGGAGAAATTAAAGATTGTTTCTGAGTTTCAAAAGGTTATTCCTGGGCTGAAGAAGAAGTCTGATAAAGGAATTAATTATTGTTCTGTATGTGGTGAGCCTTGTCGTGGAGATGTTTGCAATGCTTGTGGGATCTGGGCTTGTTTGAAGTGATTTGGTTGATATATAGTTTGAAGTGTAATAATGTTTATTAATTGTTTTCTGGTTAGGATGGGATGAAAATATCTATTCCAGGAACTACAAATGGAATTCAAACGTTAGAGGAAGCGAAAAGATATTGTCAAGCAATGGCTAGAGTTTGTTATGCTCCTCAAAGCATGGACGAACTTTTAAAAGAACCTTACAAACCTAATCTTACTGATAAAAGATTGATTGATTTAGGGCATCATTCTCCATTTGATCATTTTAATATTACTTTTTACTTTGATGGTTTGCCTAAGGCAATGGCTATGGTCTTTAATAATCAGAGGGTTTGTGCGACCGGTGAGAAATCAGCAAGATATACTGTTATGGAAGATGTTCCTGAAGCGCAAAAAAGATTGTATGATGGGTGGATGGGGATATTGACTCCTGCAATTGTTAGTATTCTTCCTGAAACTAAAGACAGAGATTCTAAGGCACAAAAACTAGCACAGGAAAATGCAAGATATATGACCTCGGTGTTTACTCCGACTAAAATGGCTCATACAATTAGTTTAAGACAAGCTAGTATTGAGATAAATTGGTTTAAGGGTTTTGTTGAAAAACATATGGAAGATTCTGATTTGTTTAAAAGAAGTTTAGCTCAAAGCATGCAAGAATTTTTAGAAGCTGAGCATTTTATGAGATGGTATGATGAGCGGTTGAAAATGAAAGGTGGATTGGATATGAATCTTTTTGGAAATCCGGTCCAAGAGGTTTTTTCTAAGGATATTTATGCTGTCAATGTTGAACAAAGCATGGCTAGTATTGCTCAAGCTCACAGGCACAGAACTATTGATTATCATTTTTTTGACGGATGGCAATTAGGAGCCCCTTTAGGTTTCTTTGTTCCGCCTATTGTTCAACATATTGGTAAAGAAAGAGAGTGGATTAGGGATTTAGAGTTCGTTGCGGAAACGGACTTCCCTCAAGGGCAGATACTTGGTGTTGCTGAAAGAGGCAATATTGAATATTTAGCTATGAAATCTGATGAAAGAATATGCGGTTTAGCTCAATTAGAAACTACCCTTGTTACTCGGGATATATTAGAGACTGGAGCAATGTTTGTTCCAGGACTTAAGAATTTAACAGAACCGTATTGCACAAGAGAAGGGAAAGGATGTAAGAAAGAAGGATGTAACTTTGGACCTAAACATGTTTTTGGTAGGCTAGTTTAATATAAACTCTAAAATATATGCTGAAGTATATACTTCTTTAAATAATGGGATGATGTTTTGTTTTTATGGATAATGAGAAAGAAAAGGAGATGAAGAAGGAGGGGAATAGAAGCGTGAAAAAAGGAAAGCTGATTGTTTTTGAGGGAACTGACTGTTCTGGAAAATCTACACAAATTAATCTTTTAATTGAGCGTTTGAATGGGGAAGGAAAGACCAATGCAACTCTTGATTTTCCAAATTATTCAACCCCTACGGGGAAGATTGTTAGGAGATATCTAGATAATGAATTTGGACCTGCAAACGAAATTCCAGCTAAGGTTGCTTCTTTGTTTTATGCGGAAGACAGATTTGCGTCTAAGCCGATTATTGAAAAATCTTTGAATGAGAAGGATGTAACTATTTTGGATAGGTATGTGGAGTCTAATATGGGGCATCAAGGAGGTAAGATTAGAGATGGTGAGAAAAGGAAAGAATTTTTCAAATGGAATTCTGAATTAGAGTACGGAAATTTTCTACTTCCAAGACCGGATGCGGTTATTTTTTTATATATGCCTCCTTTGGTGTCAGCAGAATTGATGAAGAAGAGAGAAAGGAAATCTGAATTTCATCCAGGGGCTGAAAAATTGGACGGACATGAAGGGAATCCGGAACATTTGAGAAATGCCGCCGAATCTTATTTGCAGTTGGCTGATTTATTTGGATGGATTAAAATCGATTGTGCTCCTGATGGGACTATTAATTCATTGAAAACACCGGAACAGATCCATAATGAATTATGGGAAAAATTAGATTTTATCTTTAAGTATGAGGAGGATGAAAGAATTGTTTTGGATTATTTTTTTACTAATTCGGATAAACAGATTTTTGCTGCCAAGAATTTTCATCCGGAAGTATGGGCTTTGATGCAAGGAAGGTATAGTAGAAGCAAGGAAGGATTAAGGGAGGGATTTTTACAATTATTAAAAGAAGATAAAGAGAATTTTAAGATGCTTGTTGAGGAAATTAGAAAAACATCTGGAGGGATTGCAACAAAACATGCAACCGAGAAAGCAATTCAGTTTATGGAGAAGTGGGTTTTGGGTTATGGGCATAGTTCTATTTCGGAGGGAGCGGTTGTTAATCTCGCATTAGAAGGGGTAAGTATTCTTGCTACAAAGGTTATTGAGGATAATAGGCTGAGTAGCTTTTGTGAGAAATCAACTAGATATGTGTCTTTTAATAATAGTTCTTTTTATATCGATAAGGATTTGAAAAATTCTGAATTCTATAATGATGTAAAAGGATTAATCGATTTTTTATTTAAGACCTATGAAGAGCTGCACGCTCCTGTTTTGGAGTATGTTAAGAAAATTGTGCCATTACAAGAAGGGACGAATTTGGCTGCGTGGGAAAGGGCTTGTGCAGCAAGAAGGTTTGATGCTATTCGTTATTTATTGCCTACTTGTACAAAGACAAGTTTAGGATGGACAGTTAATGCAAGAGAGTTAGCTCATGGAATTTCTAAATTATTATCGCATCCCTTGAAGGAACTGAATGAAATTGGAGAGAGTCTTAAGAGGGAGGGTTCTGTTGTTTTACCTTCTTTATTGAAATTTGCGGATAAAAGCAATTATATTATTAAGACTGAAAATGAAATGAAGGAGATTGTGAAGCAATTTGAAATTTTTAGTGATAAACGAGATAAGGTTGAATTAGTTAAAGGGCCTTTTAATGAGGATTATATAATTGCATCGATTATTTACAAATATACAGATAATGATTTTGAAAATATTTTCAAGAAAGTTATGGCAATGGGTACTGAAGAAAAAGAAGCGGTTATTGATGGTTACTTAGGAAATATGGGCAATTTTGACAATCCTTTAAGAGAGTTAGAACATGATGATTTCACTTTTGATATTATAATGGATTACGGGGCTTTTAGGGATTTGCAGAGACATAGGATTTGTACACAGACTAATCAGTTATTTACAACTAATTTAGGGTATGATGTTCCTCAGGATATCATTAATGCTGGATGTGAAGAGAAGTATAAAAGAGCTATGGAAAAGGCGAAGGAGATTTATGAAAGAGTTGCGAGGAAATATCCGGTGCAGGCACAGTATTTATTGCCTTTAGGATTTAGAAAGAGATTTTTACTTAAAATGAATCTGAGAGAAATTTATCATCTAATTAAATTAAGAACTACTCCAATGGCTCATGATTCTTACAGAAGAATTGCATTTAAAATGTATGAAATTATGAAAGAAAGATATCCTTTGCTTTCAAAGTATATTGTATGTAATTATTCTCAGGAAGAATTAGGAAGATTAAAATCTGAGGAGAAAACAGAGGCTCGGAAGAGCTTGACTGATTGGTGATGGTAACACAAACATATCATTTGAATAAGGTGAGAAAAGAAATCGCTGTTTTGGTGCTTGAAGGGTTGCATTATGATGCAAATGATTTGCTTCTAGAAACGGTTCATACTAATCATGGAGAGGCTTATCATCTTGGAGATGCTACTATTTCGATTGTTGATGATGTAAAAAGAGGAGATTATAAGGGACAAGGATTATTACATATTACTGCCAAGACTGTTGAGCAAGTTAATAGGGCTAAAGAAGACTTATTAAAGCTTGTTTCTATATTAGGGAAGAGGATATCTTTTACGGAGGTTGGGGGTAGACATGGACGCAGATAGAATAATAAGAGCAATGGCAAGATTTCAGTTTGGAGATTTAGTTACTTTAGTTAATAACACTGCTCAGGGGGTTGAATCGAGAGAGACCGTTGCTTATGTGGGTGCAAATTTAAATCCAAGTTCAACAGGGGAGTATTTATTTGCTAATGAATCAAGAGATGCAATTGAGGATTCTAATAAGATGCATTACTTTGTTTCTATACAAATTACTAAAATTGAGCCAAGAAAAGATAAAAAAACAATAACTGGCAGATTTTGTCCTTTTTTAGCTGATGAGTATCATGATGATTATGCGAGATTAAAAGCAGCATTTGAATTAGCAAGAGCTGGTCTAATGGCTCGGGGATTTAGAGATGGAAGATAAAGAAGCTGAATTAATTATAAAGAATGAATTAGAAAGGCAGAAGGATGAGTTGAATATGATTCCTTCTGAGAATTATTGCTCTGCTGACGTATTAGAAGCATGCGGCTCGGTATTAAATAATAAATATGCAGAAGGTTATGCTAAAAAAAGATATTATCAAGGAAATAAATTTATTGATGATGCTGAATTACTTGCTATTGAAAGAGCTAAGAAATTATTTGGAGCAGAACATGTAAATGTGCAGCCGAATTCAGGAAGTCCGGCAAATATGGCTGTTTATTTTGCATTACTTGAAAAAGGTGATAAGATTTTAGGGATGGACTTAACACATGGAGGGCATTTGACTCATGGGAGCAGGGTTAATTTTTCTGGTAAAATGTATAATTTTGTGCACTATGGCGTAGATGAAAATGGATATATTGATATGGATAAAGTTAAGGAGATCGCATTAAGAGAAAAACCTAAGTTGATTGTGTGTGGGGCGACTGCTTATCCAAGGAAAATTGATTTTAAGAAGTTTCATGAAATTGCACAATTAGTTGGTGCGATTTCTATGGCTGATATTTCACACATTGCTGGGTTAGTTGCTGGGAATGCACATGAAAGCCCTTTCCCATTTTTTGATGTTGTTACGACAACAACTCATAAGACTTTAAGAGGACCAAGAAGTGCAATAATAATGTGCAAAGAGAGATTTGCAAGTGCAATTGACAAGGCTATTTTTCCTGGTCTGCAGGGTGGGCCTCATGAACATATTATTCTAGGTAAGGCTGTTTGTTTTGGAGAAGCTTTAAAACCTGAATTTAAAGTTTATAGCGAGCAGATTGTGAAAAATGCAAGAGAGCTTGCACATGTTTTAATGGAGACTAATATAAAACTTGTTTCGGACGGAACAGATAACCATTTATTGCTTATTGATTTGGAAAAAACCCTTGGTGAAATAGGCAAGGGAAAGGAAGGAGCTGAGAAGCTGGAAGAAGCCGGGATCATTACTAATGCAAATACAATTCCATTTGAAAAATCTAGCCCATTTAAGCCATCAGGAATAAGATTGGGGACGCCAATCTTGACAACAAGAGGAATGAAAGAAAAGGAGATGGAGATTATCGGAAAGTGGATTGCAGATATTTTACATAATTTGGATGATGAAGATTTGAGAAGAGATATTAAAGGGAAGGTTAAGGATTTGTGTGATAGGTTTGTGTTTTACTGATAAGTTTTAAGATATAGAAATATTTATTATCTCTCTTAATCTTTGCTTAAGATGTTATTTCCAAATGAAAAAATAATAGTTACTGAAAACTTTGATGTTCATCAG
>CAYNAV010000008.1:24744-31045 GCA_964395405.1 Candidatus Woesearchaeota archaeon
GATGTTATTTCCAAATGAAAAAATAATAGTTACTGAAAACTTTGATGTTCATCAGGATTGGGATGTTCCTATTCCTGGATTTTTTATTATTGCTTCTGTAAAAGGGAGAATATCTCTGCTGGACTTTAGTGAAGCTGAAAGAACGGAATTTTTTGAGTTGCTTGTTAAACTACGAAAAGGAATGAAAGATGTGCTTGGAATCACGGAGGTTTGTCTTTTTCAGGATGAAGGAACACATCACAATTTGTTTCATTTGTGGGTTTTTCCAAGATATACCTGGATGGAGAAATTTGGTGAGAAGATTCAGTCAATCAGGCCTATAATTGAGTATGCGAAGAAAGAGATGGTTAATGAAAAGAATATTGCAAAGGTGAAAGAAGGTGCTATGAAGATGAAGAGCTACTTTAATTTGAGGGATAATTTTTCAGGGGTGAAACCCCTTAAAAAAAGTAACTGTCATTTTTGAAAAATAAAAAAATATTTTTTTATAATGAGAAACTATCTATTTTAGTACAGAAATCTTTAAATAGTGCCTGAATTTTTAATATGTTATTCCCACAAGGAATTGTATTAAAAAGAGGTGCAATATACAAGATATTGTATCTACTCTAAAATTAAGAAATCAAATGTTATGCCCTTATTGCACTAGTCCAGATACAAAGGTAACTGATAAGAGAGACAGTCAGGGGATTACTCGAAGAAGGAGGGAGTGTTTGAAGTGTGAGAAGAGATTCACAACTTATGAGAGAGTTGAAGTTGAACTTAATATTATCAAGAAAGATGGAAGGCGAGAAAAGTTTGATAGAGACAAGCTATACAGAGGGGTTGAGAAAAATCTTCAGAAGAGGCCATTTACATCTGATCAGATTGATGCAATTGTGACTGATATTGAAGCGAGGATTTACAGGATTGCGAAGAATCAGGACATAAAGAGCTCTAAGGTAGGGCAGATAGTTATGGAAAAACTAAAGAAAGTGGATAAAGTTGCATACATCAGATTTGCATGTGTTTATAGAGACTTTGCGGATATTGATGACTTTAAAGAAGAGTTAAAAAACTTGAAATAAAACTAACAAAATAAAAAGAGGCAATAAAGAATATGGTGAAAAAAATAAGAAAACGTGATGGAAGTGTCGTTGCTTTTCAGAAGGAGAAGATTGCAGAGGCTATCTGGAAAGCGGTAAAGTCGGTTGGAGGGCATGATAAACAGAGAGCAGACGCACTTGCTGATTTAGTTGCAAAACATTTAGATGTTAAGTATGGTGAGAATGCAATTCCGGATGTTGAAGAAGTTCAGGACTTGGTTGAGAAGGTTTTAATTGAATCAGGACATGCTAAGACTGCTAAGGCCTATATCCTATACAGAAAGAGTAGACAGGAATTAAGGGATGTAAAGGGTTTGTTTGATACTATTGAAGCTGTTGAGGATTACATTGGATTTAATGATTGGATGGTTAAGGAAAATTCTAACATGGGTTTTTCATTACAAGGTTTGAATAATTATATTGCTACAAAGATAATTACTAATTATTGGATGAGAAGAATTTATCCTGAAGCGATTAGAAAAGCTCATGAGCAGGGAGATTTCCATATTCATGATTTGGGAACTTTGGGTGCTTATTGTGTTGGGTGGGATTTGAAGGATTTAATTACTTCGGGATTTAAGGGTGTTAAGGGAAAAGTAGAATCTAGACCTGCGAAGCATTTGAGGACTGCATTGGGGCAAGTTGTTAATTTCTTTTATACTTTACAAGGAGAAACAGCCGGAGCACAGGCATTTTCTAACTTTGATACTTTGCTTGCACCTTTTGTGAAGAAGGATAATCTGGATTATACACAAGTTAAGCAGATTTTACAAGAATTTATTTTTAATCTTGCTGTTCCTACCAGGGTCGGATTTCAATGTATGTCAGAAGACACAGAGATACTTACTCCGTCTGGGTGGAAAGGTTATGGGGAATTAGAAGAAGGAGATACGATAAAAACATTTAATATTCAGAAAAAAATTATTGAGAATAAGCCGATTAAGCACTTGTTTGCAAGGCATTATGATGGGATTATGTATAATCTAAAAAACAGGATTCAAGACCAGTTAATTTCCCCAAATCATCGGATTGTAAGAAAGAAATTTCAGACAAATGAATATGTTCTGGAAGAAGTTGAAATTGCTGAAAAGATGAAATCACCTTTTATTATTCCTATTGCTGGAGAAAGTTCAAATGAAGATATAGAGATGAATGACAATGCGATTAAGCTTCTTGCGTGGATTATTGCTGAAGGTACTGTTGAAAATTATTCTTCACATAGGCATTCAAGCAGAGTTTCAATTTATCAGTCTGCCATTAAAAATCCTTCTAAATATGAAGAGATAATTTCTTTACTTCGGGGATTTAATTTAAATTATTCTGAACAGGATTCTACTCCTGCCTTGGGACAATCTGTAAAAATGATAAGATTAAATGCCGAATCTTCAAGATTTGTACATCCTTTTTTTGGGACAAAAACAAGTGTTAATTTTATTCCTGAAAAACTTTTAAATATGAGCCAAAGACAATCGAGAATATTCTTAGAAACATACATTAAAGCAGATGGTTTTGAAAATTCTAAGATTGCGACAACAAATGTAAAGATACTTGATGGGTTACAGCAAATTGCGGTTAATGCAGGTTATGGTTTTACTGTTCTTAAGAGAAATCCTACAATTGGAACCAAACCTATTTTTGTTTTAAGATTGATAAGACATAAGGAGACCTATATTCAAAAAATCGATAAAGTTAATTATTCAGGGGTTATTTGGTGCCCTAATACCGATAATGAAACTGTTATTGCGAGAAGGAAGGGAAAAGTGTTTATTACTGGAAATACACCTTTTACAAATATCACTATGGATTTGAAAGTTCCAAGTTATATGAAGAGTGAACCTGCGATTATTGGAGGAGTTGTACAAAAAGAGACTTATGGCGAATTTCAGCACGAGATGAATATGATTAATAAGGCTTTTGCGGAAGTTATGCTTGAGGGCGACGCTTCAGGGAGGGTTTTTACATTTCCAATCCCAACATATAATATTACAAAAGATTTTGATTGGGAAAATCCGGAATATGATTTAATATGGGAGATGTCTGCTAAATATGGGATTCCTTATTTTTCAAATTTTGTTAACTCTGATATGAACCCTGAAGATGCTAGAAGTATGTGTTGCAGGTTAAGGCTAGATCAAAACGAATTAAGGAAAAGAGGCGGAGGATTGTTTGGAGCGAATCCTCAAACAGGAAGTATAGGTGTTGTTACAATAAATATGCCTAGACTAGGATTTGTTTCTATTAACGAGGCTGATTTTTTTAAGAGGCTTGAAGAATTAATGGAACTTGCAAAGGAAAGTTTGGAAATAAAAAGGAAAACAGTAGAGAATTTTACCGAAATTGGATTATATCCTTATTCTAAGTTTTATTTAAGACAGGTTAAGGCTAGATTTGGGCACTATTGGCAAAACCATTTTGCTACTATTGGTTTGCTGGGGATGAATGAGTCTATTGTTAATTTTATGCCCGGGGAGAATATTACTACTCCTGCTGGAAGAGACTTTGCGTTGCGTGTCTTAGATTTTATGAGGGAGAGACTAGAGGAGTATCAGGAAGAGACAGGGAATATTTACAATTTGGAAGCAACGCCCGGAGAGAGTACGGCCTATAGGTTTGCTAGAATTGATAAAAGGAGATTTGGAAAGATTATTGTTGCGAATGAAAAAGCAGTAGGGGAAAGAGATGCAGAGCCGTATTATACAAATTCAACCCAATTGCCTGTTAATTTTACTGAGGATTTGTTTGAGGCTTTAGAGTTACAGGACGAGTTGCAGACCAAGTATACTGGTGGATGTATTGAAAAAGGAAATGGTGTTTTGACTGATAAAGGGCTTATGAGAATAGAAGAAATTGTCAGGAACTTTAAGTCGCTTAAACCTCTCAAGGTAATTAGCTATAACCCTCTCAAGGGTGTAAGTGAGTGGGATGAGGTGACCGATGCTGTTTCTATTGATGTTCAAAAACACGACAAAATAAATATAAAAGGCGAGAAAAATCTAGATATTGTTACTTCTGATTGGCATCCCTTTTTTGTGCTTGAGAAAATGAAACATGAATCCTTCTGTCCGGTTTGTAATGGAAAAGTTAATGGTTCAAAGGCTTTTGCGGTTCATATAAAGAATAATAAACCTTGTCGTGAAAAATATAAGAAACTCAATAAATATAAGGTCATTGAGAAGAGAGCAGATGAAATACAAAAAGGGGATTATATCCTTCAGAATTCGTTTAATCTTTATGCTAATAGAAAAACTAAAGTGGATGATGATCTGATGTGGCTTATCGGATTTTTTATCGGAGATGGATGTATTTCTGAGTTTGTAGACAATAGGGGCGGAAATAACTTAAAAAAATATAAGATTCGCTTTTTTAGTAGTAGTAACAAGGCTTTGGACAATGCAAAGAGAATTTTATCTGAGAAATTTAATGCTGAAGCAAGTGTTATTCAGAATGATTCAAGGAGCAAGGCATTAAAGGAGCTTGGAACATCCAAGAAAGAGGTTTTGGACTTCTTTTTTAATGTAGGCTTTTATTCTGGTAAAAAAGTGGATAGTATTTCTATTCCGGAATTTATTAAAAATAATTTTAATTCTAAGAATGTTTATTCTTTTATTTCGGGGCTGATTGATAGTGATGGGCATATAAGTAAGAGAGATGGAGATTTAGAGTATTCTACTATTTCTCAAAAACTTGCGGAGGATATTTTAGAGACATTTACTATTGCGGGGATTAGTACGGGTAAATATTTTAAGAAGTCTGGAAGAGCAAATGAAAAGGATACTTATAAAATAAGAGTTCCGCAATATTTTCTGACATTAATAAAAGATAAACTTAAGATTAATGTTAATGCCTTGAATATTAAGGAAGAGTTATCTAATCGGGCGAAGAGATATCTTCCTGTTGTAAGGGTAAAAGAAGCTTCTAAAATAGGGGTTAAGGACCATTTATTTTATGACTTGACTACAAAAAAGAATCACAATTATCTTGCGGGAAAAGATTGTCTTGTTTTTGTTCATAATACTGTTTTCCATGCTTTTATTGGAGAGCGATTGAGTAAGGAGGCTGTTAAGTCTAGTGTTAAGAAAGTTACTGAAAATTTCAGATTACCTTATTTTACGATTACGCCAACATTTTCAGTTTGTCCTATCCATGGATATATCGCTGGGGAGCATGTTTATTGTCCTAGGTGCGATGAGGAGCATAATGTTGAGAGGGATGAAAATGGGGTAGCTATTATGGAGAAGATTAATGAAGCCATCGCGCAGGTTGATTTTTTAAAAGAGGAAAAAGGAGGTGAGAATGGTATTTGAAGGAACTAAATGTGAAGTTTATACAAGAGTTGTTGGATATTTAAGACCTGTTCAGCAATGGAATGAAGGAAAGCAGGAAGAATTTAAGGATAGAAGCACTTTCCTTGCTAGTTGATTTTATTTTTTATTTTTTATTTTTTTAAACATATTTGGAGATTAATATAAGTTGAGGGGTTTGGTATTTAATATGAAAATTAAGATAAGGTATTTAATATGAAAATTAAGGCGCTGCAAAAAACAACATTGATTGATTATCCCGGTAAGACTGCATGCACTATCTTTTTATTTGGCTGTAATTTTAGGTGTGGTTTTTGTCATAATCCTGAATTGGTTTTAAAGGAAAGTGGAAAGGATATTTCGGAGTTGGAGGTACTTGATTTTTTAGAAAAAAGAAAGAAATATCTTGATGGAATATGTATTACTGGGGGGGAGCCTTTGATGACTTTGAATGTGGATTTTTTGAAGAGGGTTAAAGAAAAAGGTTATCTGATTAAATTAGATACAAATGGAAGTTATCCAGAAAAATTGAAAAGGTTTATTGAAAAAGGATTGATTGATTTTGTTTCTATGGACATTAAGACTTCAAAAGAGAAGTATTCTGAAATTGCGGGCGTGGTGGATATAGACAAGGTTGAAGAGTCGATTAAAATGGTTTCTTTATTAAAAGATTATGAGTTTAGGACAACAATTGTTGAAGGTATTCATTCGAGCGAGGATGTTGAAAAGATGATTAAATGGGTTTATGAATTGGTTGGGGGAAAGATTAAAAGTTTTGCACTGCAAGGTTTTAAGAATCAGGGTAAGTTTATTGATGAAAGTTATAATCAGAAGAAGAATACTACTGAGGCTTATTTGAAGAAGTTGAAGTTGATTGTTAAGCCTTATTGTGAGAAGTTGGAGATTAGAGTTTAA
>CAYNAV010000008.1:31145-33235 GCA_964395405.1 Candidatus Woesearchaeota archaeon
ATAAAAATAAAAAAGTTAAATGAAAATGCGAAGCTTCCTGAGTATGCGCATCCTGGAGATGCGGGGATGGATTTGTTTGCATGTGAAGATCTGAGTTTAAAGCCTGGTGAAAGAGGACTTGTTGGGACTGGACTTGCTTTTGAAATTCCTTTTGGAAGCGAGTTGCAAATAAGGCCGAGGTCAGGATTAGCAATAAAAAATGGGATTTCTCTTGTTAATTCTCCTGGGACATTGGATTGTGGGTATAGGGGAGAATTAAAAATTATTTTGATTAATCACGGAGATAAAGATTTTGAGGTTAGGGGGGGGGATAAAATTGCACAGGGTGTTTTGAATAAGGTTGAGGCCGGGGAAATAGAAATTGTTGATGAGTTAAGTGAGACGTCAAGAGGAGAAGGTGGATTTGGGAGTACTGGAACAAGAAATAAAGAAAGACCTTTGGCAGTTGTTATTTCTGCATTGATTAATGATGGAAAAATCTTGTTAATAAAAAGAATAAAAGGAGATTTTGTAGGGCTTTGGGGTTTGCCTGGAGGTAAAGTTGAAAAAGAAGAGTTTTTAGAAGAGGCGGCATTAAGAGAGATAGAAGAAGAGACTGGAATAAAATCGGAATTTAAGGAACATCTTTCTGTTGTTTCTGAACATATTATTGAAGATACCGAGAAAAAACATTTTATTCTACATGTTTGCGAATTAATTCCAAAGTCAACTGAAGCAATCCAAAAAAATGAGGGCGAAGTTGAGTGGTTTGATTTTGTGAACATTCATGAAAGAAAGCATTTGATTATTCCGAGTGACTTTTTAATTATTGATAAGATAGTGAAGAATAAGGAAAAGAATTATTTTAATTCGGTTATTAAAAAGTCTGGGGATGAATATGTTCAAATGAGGTTTGACTGAATATATATTCTAGAGTAGCATAGTTTTTATAAATAGTCATAGATTGAAAAATTAGAGAAGGATGGAAAATAAGTTTATTGCAATTGTTGGAATGTGTGGTGCAGGTAAAAGTGTTATTTCTGATTTTCTTGTTTCAAAGGGGTTTGGATTTTTTAGGTTTGGACAGATTACTCTTGATGAGGTTAAGAAACAAGGGTTAGAACCAAGTGAAGAGAATGAAAAGAAGATAAGAGAGAACATAAGGAAAGAGCATGGCATGGCTGCTTTCGCTATTTTAAACAAACCTAAAATTGATGATTTGCTCTCAAGAGGAAATGTGGTTGGAGATGGACTATATTCTTGGTCTGAATATAAACATCTAAAACAAATTTATGGAGATAAAATGATTGTAATTGCTGTTTCTTCTCCTCCTTCTTTAAGGTATGAAAGGCTTGAAAATAGGAAAGAAATAGATGAGAAAATGAGGAATAGACCTATGACTGGTGAGCAGGCAAAGTCAAGAGATTATGCTGAAATTGAAAATATTGAAAAGGCCGGACCTATTGCTATGGCTGATTTTGTGGTTGTTAATGACTCAACAAAAGAGGATTTAATCAAGAAAGTAAAAGATTTTTTAGTTTTAAAAGGGGTTTTGGAAAAAGAGAATGAGGTTTATGTCCGACCGACATGGGATGAATATTTTATGGAGATTGCTCAGACGGTAGCAAAAAGAGCGACATGCGACAGAGGAAGAAGTGGATGTGTTATTGCTAGAGATAAACAGATTTTAGTTTCAGGATATGTGGGCTCTCCTAAGGGTCTGCCTCATTGTGATGAGGTTGGGCATCAGATGAAGACTATGGTTCATGAAGATGGAAGTAAGAGTCAGCATTGTGTTAGGACTGCTCATGCTGAACAAAATGCGATATGTCAGGCTGCTAAACTTGGAGTGGGGATTAATGGTTCTACTTTGTATTGCAGAATGACTCCATGTTCTACTTGTGCAAAAATGATTATTAATGCAGGAATAAAGAGAGTTGTTTGTGAGAAGAGGTATCATGCTGGAACTGAGTCTGAAGAAATGTTTTTGGCTGCAGGGGTTGAATTAAATATTATGAATGATGAGATTTTGAAGTATAGTAATCAGTAGGTTGTTGTTTTGAGGTTTATTCGCAAAATCTCCGCTCATTAAATCGCTTCCGATTTTGCTT
>CAYNAV010000009.1:0-32074 GCA_964395405.1 Candidatus Woesearchaeota archaeon
GACCTGGTGGCTTTTGCCTACGGGGGTTCGAGTCCTCCCTCCCCCATTCGAACACCCGTAAAAGGGGGTTTGAGCTTTTTGCTCTTTTGACTATTTTTAGGATTTATAAAAGAGTAAAAAGCGAATAGAGTCCTCCCTCCCCCATTCGAACACCCGTAAAAGGGGGTTTGAGCTTTTTGCTCTTTTGACTATTTTTAGGATTTATAAAAGAGTAAAAAGCGAATAGAGTCCTCCCTCCCCCATTCGAATCTCACTTAATTCTTAATTAGTAACTATTATTGAATTACAACAAATCGAAAGCTTTAAATAATAAAAATCCATACTAAAAACATGAAAGCCAAACATTTTGAAATCAAAAATGAAAGGAGGTTTAATTAATTGAAAGATGAATAGACATAATTATGCAATTGCTTCTGCTATTGCAGCTACCGCTTTTTTAAGTGGATGCGATTTTCCTCAAAGATATCTTAACTTTGGAACAGTCAGAATATCAAACCAACCTAATCTTGACGTTACAGCTAGTGTAGGAATTGGAGACCAAAGAATATCAAGAGTGGACTCTTTTAGAACCGTTGAAAGAAGAGTTAAAAACTCATGGGAAGTAACTGATGTTACTATCGATGGTTGGAAGCTTAGTCCTGTAAACACCACTATTTCTCCAGAAGGAATAACTAAAAAATACTGGCAAGGTGGAATGGACACAGTGCCTTATTCTGAATTACAAAGACTTCAGAGGGAAACAATGAATCAGCATCAAAAACAGATGTATGGAGTAAGAGCTGTTTTAGATAGTCAATACAAGGCAGCAATGGATGCTAATTCAGAAAGAACAAAAGCAGTAACAATGCCAACTCAAAGAAGATAACTTTTATTTTTTATTTTATCAACTTTTATTTTTAATAATTAGTCATTTGATTTTTTATCAGATGACTAGTTGCTAAGTTTAAGAGAATAAGAAGCGACTAAATCTTCCTTAACTTCGCATGTTGGACATTTTAATCTAAATGTCCAAGTACCCTCAACCCAGTTTAGCGGAGTATCTAAAGAATAAGTTTTAACCCACCTTCCATCACTATCTCTCTTCTGGAAATCCGTAATAGGTACATCCCCATTAATAGATGCTCTATTCTTGTCCATAACATTCAATAAAAGAGCAGGACTTTCAGTAAACTTATTTGACAAAGTTATAGTAATCTCTTTTGGGAACCCTTTTCCTTCAAAATTATTTGTAATGCTCTTTTTTAATTCCTCCGAATCGCATTCGTCCTTAAAGCTCAAAAATATGCAAGTAACTCCTTTTGCTGTTTCAGTAACACTAACACTGCAAATAGGAACACTACATCCAGAAGAAGTGCCCGAACTTATAGTCCCAGAACTCCCGGTAGAGCCACTTTTCAAAACAAACTCACCACCAACAAATTTATACTTCTCCAAATTTGCCATAGACTCCTCTTCCCCATCAAAGGACACCACTAGCGTAATCTCTCCATTTTTATCAATATGCCCAATCATGTCCGAATTAGCATTATTAATATCATATCCATCACCATTACTTATAAGCGAATATCCAGTCTCTACGCCATTATAAAGTATTTTGTTGTCATAATCCAATAAGAACCCTATATCAGATATCGGTGCTATTGTTGAAGTTGAAGAAGCAACAACAGGCTTAGCCTTATCAACACTAGCAACACTAAAAAATCCAGCAACAAATCTATAAATCTCAGCCTTCAATGCAATTGCTTCAGCCCTATACGCATTCAAATACCCCTTATTTTCAATCTCATCCAATTGTGAAATGTCCTGCTTGATTGTTTCACTAACATCATAAGAACTCATTCTACTAGTTAGTTTATTCTTCAATCCTGGAATCTTCTGTCTAATAACATTCAAAATATCCAAGGAGTCATTTTCATTTAAGGTATTACTCTCGCTATCAATCCCGCTAATATAACTAGCAACATCCGTTAAACTTCCTTCAACAGCATTAACTCTCGCAACTTCCTCTTTAACAGATTGGGTATCCAACCAGCATTTAATGTTAGAGTTTCCACAATTTCCAACTTCCTTCCATCTTGAATCATTTCCAACCTGCAAGCCCGGATTATTAGTTGAACAAACCCTCACAACACCATTTAAATCAACCTGAGGATTTAACACTTCCTCAGCTCCCGCCTGAACATTTACATTAACCATGCTTAAAACAGAAGGAGTACCTGAAATACACGTCTTCTCCGAAGTAATCCCCGTTTGATTTGCCTGATCAGCAATATATTTATCACTCAAATAATTAATTGCAAAATCAGTTGTAACTTTTCCAAACCCACATTCTTCTTTTGAATTAATAACCACGCACAATTTCTTATACCCTGCAGGAGCAGTAAAGTCCAAAGTTTCATCTGCCTCCGTTCCAACAGCAACATAACCCGTCTTGACAACAATCCTGCTCTGGGTTGAATAATAACTCGAAGCCGGAGGTTCAGTTAAATAAATTACAAATTGCTGTCCAATATCATTACCTGAGAATATATGGTAATAAATCTTATAATGAGAGGTAGCAGGCACAGTAGCATCTGTAAAGGGTATTTCATCGAACTGTGCATAAAACTGATAAGGCGATTCAGGTTCAAGCAACTTCTCAAGAGCAGACGCAGAACTAGGAAATGAACTTCCCACAAAAGCCTTACATACCTCTGTTCCAGCATCCTCAACGCTCTTATACTCAAACGCTCTAAATGCATTCTGCGCATAATTATCCTTAAAATAACTAACTGATTTCTGCAAAGTATCCCATGAATGCATAACAGTAAGATACTCTCCCCCGCCCCTAACATTCTGCCCATAAGCCATCTCGACCATCTTAGGGATGATAATATTCAATAAAGGAGATAACTGCCTCCAGAAAAATTCACATAAATATATTGAAGTAACTGCATCACAAATTCCAACATGCTGTCCTGTCTGAAGACTCGTATCCAAACACTGATATTCAGATTTCAATATGGAGATGTAACTCTCAAGTCCAGCATGTATTCCAGTTAAACAAACAGGAACCATAACACCATCTTTAATATTTGGAAGACAAAGCATAATTGAACCTATAATTCCAGTTTGTACAACATCGCTAACAGGATACTTCCCACCAAGATTACATCTTGAAGATGGACAAATAACAGGATCACAGACATTGAACAAAACCTTACAGTCATCAGGAGACATAAAATCCTGACACTCAAACAATTCACCCGCCCCGTTTAATGGTTCTCCGGTTTGAATTGCCTGTCCTAGAATATTAACTGTCTTTTTTCCGTACTGTTCCTCTGCCTGTCTTATTGCCTGTTGAGCGTCTTGCACAAGCTTTCTAACTTCTGATGCTGATAATCCATTACACCCTCCAAATGTTGAAACAGAATTATAAGTATTTATATCAAAACTCTGGCAAATATCATCTCCGCCCATATTTTCTTCTTTTCCATTTCCCCCAACATTACAGATATAAAAGAATGAAACAGCGCCAGAAGATTGATATCCTTTTTGTTGAGATGAAAAAACGCCACCAACCGATTGTGAAACTTTCGCGTACCATCCTTTCTTCAAATCAAATGGAACAATAGCCGGAAGTTGAATATTTGGCTCAACTTCATAATACTTAACCTTAGGATTAACAAAAGTATTAGAACAACTACCACCACTTATGAAAGAGTATTTCTGAAATTGAGTAAGGGTATTCTTATCTATAACAGGAGCAACATTGTTTCCATCAATCTTGTAAAGTCCCTTATCCTGAACACCCGTTCCTTTTGTAATATCGTTATTATTCAGAACCAAAACATAATTAGCAGTCCCATCATTTACAAATTGTATTTTTTCATTTCCGTTTAATTCACTTCCCGGCCTATACTCATTAATTTGAGCAATCAGCTCAGGAAATTTATTAACCGTATCTCCACCCCATAAAGTCTGAACAGCTCCCGTCTTTCCAAGATATTTAATCTCATTAGGAGTTCCTCCAAACACAGAACTATCTTTCTTAGCAGTATCCAATTTCTTCTGTTCTTCCTGTGCTCTGTATGCAGCATACAATTGAGAATTTGCATCATTCTCCACAGTTTTAAGAGCATCCGAACTGATTCCTGCGCTTTGTAAGTTCTGCTCAAGCATATAAGCCTTATAGTCCTCCCAACTCCTTAAATTCTTAACATCCAAATCCACAGTTTTATTCTCTCCCGGAAGCGTCAGCTTAATCGTACCAGAACTTTTATTCTTGAAATCATTTAATGCAGCTTCCCCATCAACATATTTATCCGTTCCGAGTAAACCATCCGATTTAGTATATGGTTCTTGGATGGTCTTAATCTGAGCATTAACATCTCCAATTGCTTTTGTATAAGCTGCGACATCTTTATCAATCTGACTAGAAAATTGGTTATAACATTGAGTATGACTCATTCCTTCAAACTCAGTATCACATTTATCCTTATAAGCCTGCATAATTTTTTGTCTTGCAATTGTCTCCCCTGAAAATCCAGCCCCAAGATTTTTCAGCATTAATATTGAAGATGTTGCAAAACACGCACCCTTCCAACCAGTAATTAAATTTCCAAGTTTTTCATTTATATCCTCCCAATCTGCAATACTCTTATTAAGATTGCTCATCATCTCCTTCGTCTTTTCAGGAGATAACTTAATAGCTCTTTTTTCAATTCCAATCTTAAATGTAAAATTAGCTTCAGTATCTGTATCTCTTATTTCCGGGATAACCGAAACATAAGCAACTTTTTCAACATTTATTTTTTTAATTGAAAAAGTCTTCCCCAAAGCAAGCTTTGTTTCATCCTGCTTCATAGTAAAACTGCCACCAGCAACAAAAGTTATACCCGCCTTTCGGTCATTAGAATAATTATAAGGTCTTAACAAAATATTATCCGCATTTATTTTTTCAACGACAAGATAACTATCACTCTCCGAAAGTTTACTTATATCATTTCCAAAACTAATTTTATCTCCTTCAGAAAAAGTCCCAACCTGTCCCGCAATATTCATAAGAACGGTCTTCTCACCCTTTCCAGTTGGTTTAAACTGTTTAACACTAATCGACTTATACTCATTATTCACATAAATACTCTTATAAGCACTACTGTAATCATAATTCCCTAAAAGGTTCAAATCATCAATTGCTTTCTGAATGAATTTAGAATCAGGATAAGTTTCTGTAAATCGCTTTAATAGCAAAGCTTTTTCATTTTGTTTCCCAAGTGTTGAAGCAAGATTTATTTGTTCCCACAATTCCGTCTCTCCAAATCTATCTAACTCCCCTTTTTCCTGAGGATAAAGGTTAATTAAATCAGAAACAGCCTGCTGACTCTTATTAAAGTACTCTTCCGTAATCAAGGTATTCACACTATCCTTAACCTCGTCCTTAAATATTTTATTATAAACTATCCCTGTTTTTGTATCCCCAACATAAACATCCGTATTCTCTCCTTGATATATCACAATCGCACTTCTTATCTGGTTGATTCTTCTTTCAAAGTCTATTTTTGTTTGTATCTGCCCTGCATCTTTCAGTTTTTCAATAGCAGATGAGATAACTGAAATTTCGTCAGATGAAATTTCCTTGTCCGAGCTTACCAAAACTGCAAAATTCTTTCCCTTAATATTAGAATCCATAACATTATTCGGAACAACTCCAGAATAGGCATAATACCAATTACTCAATTTAGTATTTTGATTTTGTTTTCCATTAAACACAAGCCCCCCATAATTAACCGAATTTTCAATTCCCCCAATACTAATATTAGCTTTTAATGCACTCGTCAAACCAAGTACAATTTTCTGTCCAGAACAAGAAATCTCAATACTTCCCCCATCGCTTAAAGCATTAAGCTTTGTAACCGAACACCGGTCATTTAATATCTTACTTCCCTGTCTCACCCAAATCTCATCTCCATCTATATTCAATAAAGCTTGATCTTCAGGAACACTAAAATCGTTTAACTTCAACCTTAATCCAGCCATGCAATAAAACCCTGGAAAATATATTAAATCACTCTGCTTTCCTTTTTCAAGCGTAACCGTCCTATACTTATGATTCTGGTCTGTATACAACCCAATAACAGCTTGCTTATCGTCCACAGACTCAACTCTCAAAAAGCCCCGACCATTCCAAAAACTAGAAGCCTTGTAATTATTATTCCAATCATCATCCGACATTTCAGGAAGATAAAATTCAGCTTTCCCAGTCCCATAAGCATGTTCCGCATCATAATAAATAGTAGCAGTCAAATTTCCAGAAACCCACTCAGGCATTTTATCTTCAACCGCATTTCTCTTCAAGATAATAACAACATACCCTATATTGTTCAATAACGGACTTCCTAACAAGGTGTTATAGCTTCTTACCGCCGCTCTTGCGGGATGAAAACTTATTCCCACCACTCCTTCCGGGTACTGTCCCTTAAATGAAATTGATTTTATACTTGAAACCTGAATCAGCGGATTAATCCTCACAGCATCCAATTGACAAAAGACTGGAACATTCTGTTCTTCTAATAAATCACTTCTTACAACTGAGGGAGTACAACTTCCAGGCCTTATCATAACAAGGAAATCAGAAGTGGCAGTACACTGTCCATCCTGTATATTCTGTAAAATAGGCCAATAAGTTGAAAGATCAGAAGAAGAATAATATGAATTAAAACTAGGAGATGTATATTGATAACTATTTGTTGAACCTGTTGAACCAGAAAAATAAGGCTGGTTTGAATTTGTAAATTGTGCTAATACGAGACCTATTGAAAAAATCCCAATTAGGAAAATGCCCATAGCTATTAATTTATCATTTCTCATTCAAACTCCAAGTAAATCACTTCGTTCTCAACTTCAGCATAGTTCTGCTGAGCTTCATCTAAATTAGATGGCACTCCAAACAAAGGAATATTGATATTTAATTGTCTTGAATCTTTTAATTGTTCTTCTGTAATATATTCAGAAGTTTTTCCGCCCCCAACAACCGCAAGAGTAATCTCTGTCTCAGGAAGATTAATATCAAAACATTTTTCCTGTTCCGCTCCGAAAATTCCCCCAATACCACTCTGAGGAACATTAATGCACTTTCTCTCATTGGATGCAGGGAATACCAAAGAAGAATTCTTATAAGCATAAACACTCACATTATAATAGTCCTCGGCGAGTTCTACATTCTTAGTATCTGGATATAGAACAACGACACTATGATCTTCACCATTAAATCTCACTAAAGCACTTTCAACATTACCTAAATCCAAAGAAACATTATATAGTCTTTTCATTAAAACATTTGCAACACCACCATTATTAGTAGATATTTGATATTTGCCCTGAACATATCCAGGCGCATCAGCCGTAACAAAACCATTTACACAAGAAGGCATATCCGCACTAACAAAAGCGTCTTCACCCATTAATTCTGTTCTTCCAATTTCACATGAAGAATCCAGACATTTAAACCTGATTCTTGCTTCAACCGGATTCAAGTTCAAATCATAAGTATAAACATCAATTTTCTGATTTTTATTTTTACATATAGGGGATTCAATACTTTCTCCAGAAGTGGTTGGTAATGCATTTCTTTCCTGATTCTTATCGATAACAACAGAAATTGGAAATTGGAAAATTTCATCAGCATTATAAAATTGGATTAAAACTGGAAAATCAACATCATAAACCAAATGGTAAGGAATATAACAAAATCCTAAAATCCCAAGACCTTCCTGGAGTCCAACCGGCTCGGCAACATCATCACTATAAATCTCAACTCTTGTTGTCCACGAAGGAGAATAAATGAAATTAACATTTTCATCAACATTTTGCCCAATATCGGTAACAAAATATTGATTCTCATCAGAATTTAAAGAATAGTAATCTCCTTTGAGTTTTAATGCACCAATATTCTGAGACAAAGCATCTGACAAGTTATTCCTTATTTCATTCTTATTAAAAACTTTTGGAGAGCATGAAATCTCCACCCCATCGACAGGAGCATACAATCTTAAAACATCCACAGCATATTTTTCTAAAAACATGTTTTGCTTTTCATAATTATAAGTGTCTATAGCTAAATTATACATCTTTCCCATCTTGCTTCCCACCTCAATTGCATGACTGCGGACAGTAGCAGATTCATTTCCATAAACAATATCCAATTCATCATCCACAGTTAATGTAACTTTCTCATCATCGATCTTAACACCAACTAGAGGATTATCCTTATCCACAAATATATCATACCCTTGCAACTCAAAGCTAGAAAAATCACAATCCCCCACTCTTTCAGAGATATATCTTGCCAAATCTTCCTGCATTTGTATTTTAGTGGGGACCTGTTCTCTTAACAGATTATTCCCAGAAACATACATCCAATAAGGTATCGGTTGCCCAAAAAAATCCAATTGAGACGAAAAAGGCATATACTCGCTTCCCGGAACAAAGTCCATTTCATTAGAATAAATATACCCGCCTTGTTCTCCAAGCAATGCAAGTCCTTGCCTTGCATTCTCTTCCATACAACTAAGATAATAATCATAAACCGGCTGCATGTTTTTACTCAGCTTTTCCTGAAAAGGATTTCTTAATGCAAAATAAACAATGATTCCTCCAACCACGAGAATTGCAATAATAATGAAGATGGTGACTTGTCCTACCTTGTTCATCTTCCCTTTCATCATTTTTTCCATTACTTCTTATCCTCCTTGTCAACCTTTTTTTTAATCATCTCTATAATCTCGGTATTAATATCTTTAGAAATAGACTCTTTAAACCTCTCCCAAACTTTTTCATCTTCAATTAGTAGCAAATACTTCTTCATCCTAGCACTTCTTTCCCTTCCCCTTTTTCATCTGCCAATTAATAGAATAAGGCCTATATAAATATTTCTTATTAAATAACTAACTTACTAAGTAAGTTAGTAAGTAAATGGCAAAATAACTTTCGTGCAATTATTAACCTAAGGTAACATGCCCCCACGAAACCTTAAACCAAAAAAAACAGAATGACCCCACCAGGAATTGAACCTGGGACTACTCCACGTCAAAGAGTCAGTTTGCCACTAGCTTATGAGGTCTCAACGCCCATAGTCTCATCGAAACAGCTGGCCTGTTACTCTTTCCCAAAGGAAAACTCGAAACGGCCTGTCTGTTTCTTTAGACTATGAGGTCTCAATAACAAAAGTATAAACCCCGAAATACCTTATAAAATTATCTTTTTTCACCTAATTCTTCCCGCCCAAAACCTGCCCCCAATTATCCTCCAGATATTCAACCCCTAGTTCAGCCGGATTAATCTTGGCAAGATAGCACAAATCATTAAACAACCCCGCAGGCATCAGCCTATACTCCTGAAAATAGCTCTTCAATGTAGAATAAGGAATATCAAATCCAAACTGCAAAAGCCCTCTTAATGAAGGCGAATTTAGAATAACAATTACTCTTTTCAAAAATTCTTTCTGCATTCCTTTCTTAAACCTTACCCTAACCATTATAACTCACTACGCATCCATCATACAACAAACTTTATAAACCTTCTTTTCAGCACAAACATATGAAGATTCCAAAGACAACAAAAAGATATTGCCCTTATTGCAAAAAGAATACCGAGCAAAAAATAAAACAAGTAAGTACCGGAACAAAGGGAAGCACCCTTAAACGAGGTTCTCTAAAAAGAGCAAAACTAAGAGGACTAAATAGAGGATTCGGAAACCAAGGAAGACGTTCTCGTAAAGCAGTTTCAAAATTCAAAAGAAAAACTAAAACAACTAAAAAAGCAGTTTTCCTTTACACATGCAAAGATTGTAAAAAATCAAAGCAGTCTAAAAAGGGAATAAGAACTTCAAAGGTGGTTCAAGAATAAATATGACACAAACAGAGTTTGACAAAATCAGTGGGAAAATTGAACCACAAGAAAACCGGAGGTTGTCTTAGAATGGCAGCAAGAAAAAAATTTATCGATGTTGAAATACCCCTATTAAATACAGAAATGCAAGTTCTAGGAACTTTGGAAGAACTTGATAAAAAAACAATCAAACTTGAACTAACTAGAAAATTAAGGGGAAAAGGCTGCGAAGTACATTTTAAGATCCTTGCAAATGATAAAACACTTGTTGCGCACCCAAAGAAAATACAATTAATGAAATTCTATATAAGAAGAATGATAAGAAAAAGAATTTCCTATGTTGAAGATTCAATAAAAGTTCAATGTAAGGACATAAGCGCAACAATTAAACCATTTTTAATTACAAGAAAAAGAGTTTCAAGAGTAGTAAGAAAAAATCTAAGAAATACTGCAAAAGAGATTATTGTCAATTATGTAAAAGATAAAACCTATCTTGAAATCTGCGATGCTATTCTTTCAGGTACAATGCAAAAAGATATGCTTCCGAGATTAAAAAAAGTATACCCCCTTTCTTTTTGTGATTTAAGAATCTTCGAAACAAATGAAATAGAAAAAGCAGATTTAACTTTCATTAAGACATTAAACACAGAGGAAATTGAAATTACTCAAAAAGAAGACTCTGATGAGCTATCAGAAGAAACCAAACCAGAAAAAACATTAGAAAAAGAAGAAGATGAAGAGACTTTGGAAAAGGAAGTAAAAGAAGCAGAAGCGCCAAAAAAGAAATCTATTAAAAAAGCAAAGAAAACTTCTAAAAAAGAGGAATAATGGCAGAACAATCTTGTTTAGTTATAATTAAACCTGACGGTCTAATAAAATCTCTAACAGGAAGCATAATAACCGCTCTATCTGAAACAAAACTTAAGATTATAGGTGCTAAAATAGTTTCAGTTAAAAGAGAACTTGCAGAACAACATTATGCTGAGTTAAAAGAAAAAAAGCCGCACATTTTTGAAGAGGTTCTTAAATATATAATGGGTGAATTTCATACAAACAGAGTTCTTGCGCTAGTCTATCAGGGAGACGATGCTATAGAAAAAATAAGAACAATTGTAGGAAAAACAAACCCAGAAGAGGCAGAAGCAATCTCCATAAGAGGAAGATACGGAAGAATCAATTCAAAAACCGGAGTTATGGAAAATTGTATTCACGCATCTGACAGTATAGAAAATGCAGAAAAAGAAATCAAATTGTGGTTTAGCCCTGATGAAATTGTTATTGATTTATTCAAAACAAAAACCCAGAAAAAAGAAGTTGAAGTAAAAACCTGGGCTTAATCATACTCATTTTTATGCTAATTAATCAATTCTAAGAAAGACAATAAACCTTAAAAACCAACATACCAATAAATTATTATGCCTGCATAGCTCAGTGGTAGAGCATCAGTTTTGTAAACTGGGGGTCGGGGGTTCAAATCCCTCTGCAGGCTTAAAACAATGGACGAAGCAACAGAAGAAATTCTTGAAGAAATAACAGAAACAACGGGGTCTGGATTAGATAAAACCCAAGCCCTTCTGTTGTTGATAGTAAAAGAACTGAGAGAACTTAACACAAATCTTTCTTCTGAAAAAGAGTAACCCCGCAACCACAAAAAGTTATAAACCTCCAAGAACCTAAAAGAGTATGAGTTGGCAAGACATTATAATTTCGATATGTGTAATAGCATTTTCATATGCCTTAATTCCTCAAATTTATTATAATTTTAAGAACAAAAAATCATCAATCACAGTCCAAACATCCTTAATAACTGCAATAGGAATGTACCTAATCGCAATAGCTTACTTCACAATAAATCTCTTATTCTCAGCAACTATGTGTATAATAACCGGAACATTCTGGCTTACTCTTCTCTTCCAGAGATTTTTATATAAATCTAACTAAAATTTTAAAAAATATTAAAATAACGCCTCTAAACAGGAACAGGCCCAATATGCCCTTAAAGTTTAGATTACTAACAAGAGTCCCTATGCTGAACCAGTTATGAATACCAATTCTAAACGTTTAAATAGTATAATAAATATATATTCATAATTAAAAAACAACAAACAGGAGGAAAAATAAAATGCCAAATAAAGATGGAACAGGACCAAACGGAGAAGGACCAAAAACCGGAAGAGGATTAGGACCTTGCGGAAATGGAATACCTCGGGGCGGAGGTAGAGGAAGAGGTTTAGGTAGAGGACTCAGAAGATTCCAAAACCAAGAGAAAGAGTTAAAAGAAACAAACAACTAAGAAAACAATGCCAAGACCATGCAAAAGAAGACGAATTCATGGGCGCCCGAATTCGTCTTACTTCAAACCAGCAGGAATAAGATTAATTGAATTAGAGGAAACTGTTTTGACAATGCCTGAATTCGAAGCAATTAGGCTAATTGATTTGGAAAATCTTGAGCAAGAAAGAGCAGCACAACAAATGCAAGTTTCACAACCCACACTCTCAAGAATTTTAAAACAAGCAAGAAAGAAGATTGCAGATGCCCTCACTAATGGAAAAGCAATAAAGATTGAAAACTAATCGTCCTCAATAACCTCAACCTTTTTATCCTTAACTAAAATATCAGCAACCTCGTTTTCAATATTTGCAACTTCCCCCTTCTCAAAAGGCCCAATCCCCTCCCCTTCAAAATTCAAAAATTCAGGGACATTCTCCAGAAATCGGACAAGTTTATTCTTCTGATCAAAATTCTGCCCCTGCATAGTATCACTCAATCCCTTCTCAGCTTTCTCAAGCTCTTTCACAATACCCTCAAATAAATCCTTTTCAAAACTGAGCAAATTTTCAAAGTCTTTTTTACTTATCCCAACCTCAGAAGCGACAAATGCAAGATTAAGAATCTTCCTTTTCCTAATCCTTAAAAGCTCCTTAAAATTGGCAACCGCATTCTCCAGCTTTTTCTTATTCTTAACAGCAATATCTGAAAACAAATCCTGTTCTTTTTCACTAAAAGTCTTCTTTTCCTGAAAGTACAAAGCAACATCCTCCACAAACTTCTTAGGCAAAATCTGCAAAATTTCCGAGTATTTCTCCTTTCTCAAAGCCTCATAAAGATCATTATAAGTAATCATATCACAAAAAGCCGGGTTTTGTTTTTAAGGATTGTTATACTCGAAAGAGAGATAAGAACATAAACAAAAAATTTAAATACTACCAAGTAATACATAGTAATATGGAAAATATCAGCTTAAAATTAGAAGAAAACTTCCTCAAAGCAATAGAAGCAGTTATGAAAAAACATAATTATATGACTAAAACCGAATTTGTAAGAGAAGCAATAAGAGACAAGATAAAAAGACTTGAGGAAAAAGAAATTCTGGAAGATAAAGACTTGTTCCGACAAATTCTTTTGAGTGAGAAAAACATAAGAAAAAACAAAGTTAAAGAACTCAAATACTAGTAAATTTTATGACTTCCCACTGCTTCAATAATAACTATTTTTTCAAAATCATTAATAGTATATATAATGCGTATATTTGAACCGAGCCAAGCTCCCCATTTTCCATCTAACCGCCCATGCAATGGATGTGCACCATTACTCCCTCGAGGATCAAGTTTTAATTTATCAATTTTATCCCTAGTATCCCCTCTTAAAGAGATATACCTCTGTAATATTTTCTCAGTTTTGCTATTTGCTGTGAATATCTTATACACACTAAAGAAATAGTTAAGAAATATTTAAGTTTTTCCTAATACAACATCTTATCAAAACCAATAAAAACCCTTATTCCCTACTTTAAACATGTTCAATTTCCTTAAAGAAAAACTAAAATCATGGGTAAGTAAAAACAAAGAGCCAGAGGAAACTCTAGAAAAAATACCTCCTAAAATACAAAAAACACCAAAACCTAAGGAAAAAACCAAAAAACAATCCTCAAAAAAAGAAACAAAGAACAAAAAGCAGCCAAAACAATCAAAATCAACAGAGAGAAAGAAACAGCCAGAACAATTAATCCAAGAAATAAAGGAGCAAACAGAAGAAAAGTCAGGCTTTTTCGGAATATTCAAAAAGAAGAAACAAGCCCAAGAGCCTAAAGAAACAGAGAGAAAAGAAGTAGAACCAATAAAAAAATTCAATCCAGCAACACAAACAGTAGAGCCTGATATTGAAGAAACAGAACAATTAATCCAAGAACAAGAGAAGCAAACTCAAGAAAAAGAAGAAAAACAAGGGTTCTTTAGCAGATTCAGAAAAAAGCTAGATTATGAAAAATTTGAAGAGCTTTTTTCTGAGTTAGAATTAATCCTCCTTCAGAATAATGTAGCATATGAAGCAGTTCACTCAATCAAAAAATCCTTAGAACAGCAATTAGTAGGAAACAACTTATCCGAAGTAAATCTCGAAGAGGCATTAAAGATAGCAATCGAAAAAATCTTAATCAACCCTCCAAACTTTTTAGAAGAAGTAAAATCAACACTTAAAATAAAACAGCCCTTTGTAATAGCCCTAATTGGAATTAACGGTTCCGGAAAAACAACAACAATTGCAAAGCTAACTAATTACTTTCAAAAAAATAATCTCTCTGTTTGCTTAGCAGCAGCAGATACATTTAGAGCAGCTTCAATTGAACAATTACAACAACACGCAGATAAATTAAAAGTTCACCTAATAAAAAAGGATTATGGAGCAGATCCCGCTTCCATTGGTTTTGACGCAATACAATATGCAAAGAAACACCACATCGACATTGTCCTAATAGACACAGCCGGAAGAATGCAGAATAAAGATTCTTTAATGACTGAAATGGAAAAAATAGTAAGAATAAATAAACCAGACATGAAAATCTTTGTAGGAGAATCAATAACAGGAAACGATGCAACAGAACAAGCGAGAGCTTTTAATAATGCCATAAACCTAACCGGAATAATTCTAAGCAAAGCAGATGTTGATGAAAAAGGCGGAACCGCAATTTCAATTTCATGCGTAACAAAGAAACCAATCCTCTTTCTCGGTACCGGACAGTCTTACGATGACCTTGAAGTTTTTAATAAAGATAAGTTGATTGAAAAATTAGGATTGTAACCCACAAACTTAAATCCTAAATCTCCCTAAAATTATCATGAGATTTAAAACAATAGATGACCTATTTAAGATAACCTTAATTATAAAAACATTTGATAGTTTGATAGAGGTACTGGCCGGAATTGCTCTTTTTTTAATAAACCCAAATCAAATAAGTAATTTCCTAAAAACAATTTTGAATTATACACTAATCAAAGACCCAAAGGATATACTTGCAAATTACCTTATTGCAATCTCTCAAAAAATTACAATATCTTCCCACTTTTTCTTAAGTTTTTACCTGCTTACACACGGAGTAATTAAAATATTTCTTATCATTGCCCTATTAAAAAGGAGACTCTGGGCATATCCCTTAGCAATAGCAATCTTCACTTTCTTTGCAATATATCAAATATATATTATGATTTTAGGTTATACAAGCTATTATCTATTACTAACTATCTTAGATGTAATAGTAATTCTCCTAACACTGGTTGAATATGGGCATCTAAGAAGGAAATATAAAATCCACAACCCCTAAAACCCAAAACTTATTAACCCTCATTTTACTCATAAAACCATGCTAGAAAAACTAGGACAAGCACTCACAGGCGGAATAAAGAAAATAACAAATGCTATATTTGTTGATAAAAAACTCATAGATGAAATCATAAAGGATATACAAAGAGCACTAATAGAAGCAGATGTAAATATAGAACTAGTCTTTCAATTATCTCAAAAAATAAAGAAAATTGCCTATGATGAAACAATCAAAGGAATTGATAAAAAAGAACAATTAATCAAACTTATCCATGATGAAATTGAAAGCATTTTAGGAACAAAAGCAGAATTAAAACTCCCAAAAAAAGCAAAAATAATCTTTCTAGGTTTATACGGTTCCGGAAAAACAACAACCATTGCAAAATTAGGTTTCTACTATGCTAAAAGGGGGAGAAAAGTTGCATTATTAGGATTAGACACCCAAAGACCAGCTGCAATGGACCAATTAGAACAAATGGCAAAAAAGGCAAACCTCGCTTGTTTCATAGATAAAAAAGAAAAATCGCCAGAAAAAATTTACAAAAATTATGAAAAAGAACTTGAAAAATATGACCTAGTGTTAATTGATACTGCTGGAAGAGACGGCCTAAATAAAGACCTAATTAAAGAGATAAAATCCATCGAAAAAACAACAAAACCAGACTATAGAATTTTAGTAATGCCTGCTGATATTGGACAAGCAGCCAAAACCCAAGCAGAAGAATTTCAAAAAGCCCTTTCCATAGATGGTGTAATAATAACAAGAATGGATGGAACAGCAAAAGGAGGAGGAGCATTAACCGCTTGCAATGAAGTGAAAGCTCCCGTTTTCTTTATTGGTGTAGGAGAAAAAATCCATGAGATAGAAACATTCTCACCTGACTCTTTTATCTCAAGATTATTAGGCTTAGGTGATCTACAAGGCCTTCTCGAAAAAGTAAAATCAGCCACCTCCGAAAAACAACAAAAAAGAATTCAAGAAAGATTAGAGCAAGGCAAATTCACCCTTCGTGATTTATCCACCCAGTTAGAATCAATGAACCAAATGGGAAGCATGGACAAAGTAATGAGCATGATTCCAGGTTTATCAGGAATGGCCAATAAAGTTCCAAAACAGCAATTAGAGAAACAAGAAGGCAAAATTCAACATTGGAAAGCCGCAATCAAATCCATGACTGAACATGAAATAGAGAATCCAGAAGTTCTAGAAAAACAAACATCAAGGATTGCAAGGATTGCCAAAGGAAGCGGAACAACAACAAGCGAAGTTAGAGAACTTCTAAAACAATATAAAATGCTAAAAGAAATGATGAACATGCAAACAGGATTGTCCGAAGGAAAACTAGATCAAAGAACAATGCAAAAAATGGCCAAGAAGTTTAGAGGCAAGATTAAGTTTTAATTCAATCAGGCTCTTCATTTATCACTCTTATAAAATTGAATAATTTATCTGCTAAACTTTTTTCCACAATAAACATTCCCCCAATCCCTCCGCGAAATGCTGATTCTCTAAAACGATCCTCAGCCTCTATCCTTCTAAAATCTTTACTTCCCGCATAATAAACACAAAACACACAAGGAGGAATAACAGAAGTATTAATGGCTATATGTGTAGCCGATGGATCATTTAGATCATACCTAGTAGCATTTGCCACAACCGTTTTAGGAGTCCCTATATAATCTCTAGCTCTTGGTTCTTCTTCATCTGACATATCTTGCAGAAATCTCACAACTTTAAAAACATAATTACACTCTAAAGTATATATTCATAAATAAAAACTAAAAACTAAAAATAACCTCTTAGAACATAAGGTATCTGTACTGCCTGAGAATTTTCCCATCTTTGTAACGCTCTATCTGCTCTCAAATCTGCCCTATGTCTTACCCTTCTCCCTTCCTCTAATTCTTCAAGAGTCCTCGGAGTGTAATTTCCAGAACTTTCCCCCAACAATGCTTTCACTTTTGCATTCATAAAATATCAAAACTTTAAAAATATGATTATACTAGAGTATACAACAAAACTAACTTCTCCCACTATACCCAGAACAACACTTTCCAAGTAAGCCCATTGCAAAATCATAAGCCTTCCCAATTGCCTTGACAGGATCTCCACAAGCCCTTACATCAATTGATTCTCTCAACCCCGTCTCTGTTTCCTCATTAAAATAAACCACAAATGCTCCCATTCTCTTGTTCTGGAAAATACATCTTTCTTTACTATTATCTAATATAACCAACTTTCCCTCACCGACCAGTGCAGCAAGAGTATTACGATAATGCCAATTAGGCAAACCTTCTCTAGAATCATCATGCCCCTGAAAAGCAAAAGACAAAACACTATGCATTCCCTGAGTATCAACTTTACCAACCATGAAACAAATAAATATTAAAGCTTTAAAAATATGATTATACTTCAAGATATATAATAAAATAATAAAAATAACTTAAATCACTTTCTTACAATTGTTTCGTCTCTTTCAGCACCAACAGAAACAACCAAAACTTTCCCCCGAGTAAAAACCTCCAAGTCTCCAATAGCTGTTTTCAGACTTTTAGGCAAATCACAATAATCTCTCGCACTAGATATTTCTGAATAGCCATCATACCTTTTAAAAAATGGGTTTGCCTTACCTAAAACCCCAGCATCCCTTGAAAAATCAAGAGTATTCTGATATCCAAAACATAGATTAAAATCACCCGTATCACTTAAACAATCAGCTTTAGTCAGAACCATTAAAGGCCCATTAATCCCAACAGCATATCGTGCAGCAACAGCATCTGTCCATCCAGTTCTTCTCGGTCTTCCTGTTGTGGCACCATACTCTCCAGCAGCAAGCCTTATTCCAATACCTTGTAAAAATTCGTCGCTAGATGCAATCATATCTAAAATCTTAGAGTTTCTTTTATCGTATCTTGGCCTCCCCTCTTTCATTTCAAAAGGAATCCCGTAATATACCAATTCATCAGTAATTGTATGTCCATCCTCAGCACAATACACCTCAGATTGTCTTCCTCCTAATTCAGTTGGAAAAGGCCCAGCACCAACTCTCGTCATAAACGGAAATTTTACAATCCCTAAAGGCAAATCTACTGCCTTTGCAGATAATCCCACACCGGTAGCAGTCCCATTTAAAGAACAATCAGAAGAAGTTACATAAGGATAAGTCCCATGCTCAATACTTAATAACAAACCTTGAGCACCTTCCAATAATATCTTCCTCCCTTCTCTATAAAACTTATGCATTTCACTAACAGTATCTCTTACAAAGGGTTTAATTCTATCAGCGTAAGGCTTTAATCTTTCAACCACATCAGAAAAATCAGAGTCAGGATAATACTCTTTTAATTTGTTCAATTTTCTCGCCATAACATCTTTATCAAATAACTCTCTAACCATAACACCTCTTCTTGCGATTTTGTCCGTATAACAAGGACCTATTCCTCTCCCTGTTGAACCAATTCCTCCTTTTTTCTGAGATTGGTTCTTTGCCTTATCACTTTCCACATGGCAAGGAAGAATAACATGAGCATCTTGACTAATCATCAAATTATTATAGCTTAGTCCTTCAGCATCCAGACAGTCCAGTTCCCCACATAAAACTTCCAAGTCATCAACCATTCCATTGCCCAAAATATTAACTTTTCCGTTTGCATCTTCCGTAATGCCCGCAGGAATCAAATGAAAAATTCTTTGTTTGCCATTAACAACAACAGTATGTCCTGCATTATTTCCTCCCGTTCCTCTTGCAATAACATCAGCCCACTGAGAGGCAAGATAATCAGAGAATTTACCTTTTCCAGTATCCCCAAACTGATTACAGACTACCGCAGCTACCTGAACACCATCAACAAGATTACTTAATCCCATCAGCTCTCCATGCAGGTGCATCTGCTATTACTTCAATATCATGGGGATGAGACTCATTTAAACCAGCATTAGTAATCCTATCAAACTCTGCCCCCTTCAATACTCCAATATCCCTAGAACCTGTATAACCCATCCCCTTCCTAAGCCCCCCAAGATAATCATAAATTGCATCTGCCAAAGCACCGATAAAAGGAACAGCCCCTTTAACACCCTCAGGAACTAATCTTCCAGAACCCTGATTATACCTCTGCCTTGAACCCTGGTTTTCAGCCATTGCTTCCCTTGACCCCATACCACGATAAATTTTAACAGTTCTTCCTTTATAAAAAATAACTTCTCCCGGAGCCTCAGTCGTTCCCGCAAGCATATTCCCCATCATAACAGAACTAGCTCCTGCAGCAATCGCTATTGGAATTTCGCCTGATTTTGTAAGTCCTCCATCTGCACAAATTGGAACCTCGGATACCTCTCTAGCACAATCATAAACAGCAGAAACCTGAGGCCTTCCAATACCCGCAACATCTCTCGTTGTACAAATAGAGCCAGGTCCCTGTCCGACCTTAATCCCATCCGCACCAGCATCTAAAAGTCTTTTTGCAGACCCCCCAACAGAAACATTACCCACAACAACATCGGCTGAAAATTTTCTCTTTAATTCCCTCAAAGTTTCATAAACAGATTTTGAATCTCCATGAGCTGTATCAATAACTAAAACATCAACAGACTCTCCAACCAATTTTTCTGCCCTAGCAATTTCAGCTTCTCCGGTCCCAATAGCCGCTCCAACAACCAATCTTCCTTTTCTGTCAAGATTATATCCTTCAGCACTTTGAGTCTTAATTCTCTTTAAATCACTAAAAACATATAAGCCCCTGACAGCCCCCTGATCATTCACCAAAGGCAAAAATTTTCTTTTATTTTTCTGCATCACTCCATAAGCTTCATCAAGCCCTATCCCAGTCCGAGCAGTAAATACTTCCCGAGACATAATCGCACCTACAAGTGAAGAATGATCATCACAAAAATCAAAATCATTTCCAGTAACGATACCAACTAACTTTCCTCCCCGATTCAAAACAGGAAAACTATTGAAGGTATACCTTTTTTCGTCTCTCTTTCTAAGAACATCAGAAACCTTTTCATCTTCAAAAACGCAAATAGGTCTTTCAACCAAGCCATTCAAGTAATTCTTCACTCGAGCAACATGAACTGCTTGATCTTCAGGAATTAAATTCCTATGAATTACTCCCAAACCGCCTAATTTAGCCATCTCGATTGCAAGTTTATACTCAGTCACAGTATCCATTGCCGCACTGACAATAGGAACCTTTAAACCAACATTCCTAGAAAATTTAGAACTCAGATCAACATCCCCTGGAAGAACATCCGAATAAGCAGTCCTCAACCTCACATCATTATAAGTTAACGCAAGACCCTCTCTTCGGGCATTCTCAAGTACCTGCTTTTCTCTCATTAAAAACTAAAACATTAAACCATATATAAATAAATGTGTCCTAAAAAATATATAATCCAATAACGCTAATAAAAACCTTTTAATATCCTTCCACCATAAAACTATCATGACACAAAAACTAATATCCCAAGGGGCAGAAGCAAAAATCTTTCTAGACAAAGATAAAAACATTATCATCAAAGACAGAACAATCAAGTCCTATCGCCACCCAAAACTTGACGAAAAAATAAGAAAATCAAGAACAAAATCAGAAGCAAAGCTATTGGAAAAGTCTTCTAAGATTATCAACGTTCCAAAAGTAATAAAGACAAACAAATTCGACATAGAAATAGAATACATCCCAGGAGAAAGACTATCAGAAACCCTTAACCAAAAAGAAGAAAAAGAACAATTCAAGATTATGAATCAAATAGGCAAACAAATCGCAAAACTTCATGATTCAGACATAATTCACGGAGACCTAACAACCTCAAATACAATATTGATAAAAGAATATACTTCATCAGTTAAAAAAGCAGAACAATTCATAAAAAAAGATTTACACATTACTAAAAATGCAAGCGAGAACGGGAGCGACACGAGGAGCGAAGTTCGAGCAGAACAGGTTTACATAATCGACTTTGGTCTAGGATTCATCTCTAAAAGATTAGAAGATAAAGCCGTTGACCTCCATCTAATCAAGCAAGCCCTTGAAGCAAAGCACTATCAAAATCATGAAGCTCTATTCAAAAACTTTCTAAAGTCCTACAATCCAAAAGATAAAGATAAAATTCTTGAACAGCTTAAAAAAGTAGAATCTCGTGGACGTTATAAGCACTAGCACAATAATCCTTAAATACAACAAAAACAAAACCCTGCCATGAAAATTGCAAAACCTTGTTGTTTAATGAGACTTTTACCTCTTTCGTATTTGGAAAAAAACTATGTAACAACAAGTTTAGAATATGCCCACAGGAGAAGATTACGACTTACAGATTGCTCTCAAGACTTAAGAAAACGAGAAATAATATTCGGATTAGAGTATATACAAAGAGGATTTAAAACAGTGCCTCATAAAGTACTTCATGAACATTCTTGGGGTAAAACAATTGACCCTCAATACTTAAGAGTTCCAAGAAATTGACAGCCCAGCCCTATAATTATTTATAATCTAATCACCTATTAAAATTATGTATAATCTAAAAAGCCGTAATGGAACCTTCAAAGGGATGATAGGCGAATGTATGTTTAAATTAACTAGAAGATATTTTATTTTGTGTAAATTTTTCAATTTAAAAAAATATCTTTCTTTATTTGAAAACAGATTCTCAACAGAACAAATAAACTTCTTAAAAGAAAATTGGTTTTCACTTGATGGAATAGAATTTGATTATTCCCTTGGAAAACCACAAGCAGTTCTGACTGAAATTAAAACAATGAATGAACAAATAAATCCAAAAGCTAACTGGATGCCTTCTATGAGTTACTCTTCTTATACCATCTATAAGAAAGCGTTAGAATTGGGATTTTCTGTAAAAATGGCCATTGTATGGCTATATGATAATTGGGATTACGATATTGAGATAAAGGACTTCAAGAGTCTAATCCCTTATGAAGATTATTATATTGATAAGAATGCAAAGTATGACAAGAAACAGCAGGGCTAATAGCCCTGCCCGGATTCGAACCGGGGTCTCAGCCTCCAAAGGGCTGAATCCTTGACCGCTAGACTACAGGGCTTCGGTGTTTTAACTCGGTAGTCTCATCGAAGCGACTTGTTCGCTACTTTAGACTACAGGGCTATAAGGATATACCTGTAATCTAACAAATTTACAGCATTTTTAATCCTTACTAATACCCAAAAACCCCCTACCAATATCTTTAAAAACCAATTTTCCTGATAAAAAACATGGAAACAATGCAAAAACCAGCATGGCTTAAGATGAGTGAAGCCGATCTAAAAAAAATCATAGCAGAGCTTGCAAAGAACAATGCCCAGTCAAAAATAGGCATAATTCTAAGAGACCAATATGGAGTTCCATCCACAAGACTGTATGGTAAAAAACTAGGCGCTTATTTGAAAGAATTAGGCATAGAAACAATAGAAGAATTTGAAAATGCAAAAAATAAAATGGAAAGATTAAAGGAACATTTAGGCGAAAATATTACAGACAAAAAAGCAAAACATAAATATCAAAAAGCACAATCAAGATACAGTTTATTAAAGAGACATTATTCAATAGAGTGATTATATTCAAAACAGGTGATTAAATGCTAAAGGCGATAGAAGAAATATCAAAAGAATTCTTAAGGAGTATAAAGGAAAAGCCAGTTAGAATTATAAGCCACCATGACACGGATGGAATAACATCCGCAACAATTATTGCAAAAGCGTTAAAAAGACTAGACAAAAAATTCTCCATAAAAATTGTAAAAAGTCTTACAGAAGTAATAATAAAAAAGGAACTTGAAAAACAAAAAAAGCAAGTCATAATGTTCACAGACCTCGCATCAAATAGTTTGGAACACTTTCAAAATCTTGAAGAGCCAATATTCATTTTAGATCATCATGAGATACACAAAGAAGACCTAAATGAAAGGATAAAGATAATAAACCCCCACCTATTTAACGAAGAAGAAGTCTGTGGAGCTGGAATTGCTTATCTATTTGCAAAAGCTCTTTCAAAAGAAAATTCAGATCTCTCAAAACTTGCAATAATCGGGATGGTTGGAGACAGACACGAATCAAACATTTCAAAGATAAACCAACAAATAATAAAAGATACAAGCGATCTTGTAATAAAAAAAGGACTTCTTTTATATCCTGCAACTCGCCCATTAAAAAGAGCATTAGAATATTCAACATCCTTGTACATCCCAGGAGTAACCGGCTCTCCTGAAGGTGTTTCAGAACTTCTAAGGGAAACAGGGGTATCCTTTGAAAAATCATTAATCGATTTAGACGATGATGAAATGTCCAGATTAATAACCGCCATAATGGTAAGAAAAGCAAGCCATTCTAAAAAAGATGAGATAATTGGCAATCTTTATCTTCTCAAATTCTTCAACACAAAAGAAGATGTTAGAGAGCTTTCAGTTTTAATCAATGCATGTTCAAGACTAGGACATTCTGACATTGCAATAGGCTTATGCATCGAAAACAAGCAAGCAAGAGAAAAAGCTCTGGACATATATACAAAATATAAACAGGAATTAATTTCAGGATTAAGAATCGTTGAAAAAATGCAAAAGATACAAGGAAATGGCTTTGTAATAATGAATGCCAAAGATGAAATCCAAGACACAATAATTGGAACAATAACCTCTATTCTTTCCTCATCACTAAATTACAAAGAGGGAACAGTATTAATCGGAATGGCCTATAATGAAGATAAAATAAAGGTCTCTGCAAGAATTTCAGGCAGAGAAGGTAGAAACCTCAAGGAAGTTTTAGAAAAAACTATCATCTCCTTCAAGCACGAAACAAACTCAATAGCAGAAGTAGGTGGTCATCATCATGCAGCAGGCTGTTTAATTGAAAGAGATAAGGAGTTCGAATTCATTGATGCCCTTAAAAAGAATCTCGAAATTGAAGTTGTTAAGATTTAGGTTTATTAGCCACTTTTAAACAAAAGACGTTTAGTAATGCGCATGCTGCCTCTTATCGACTTGATTCATAAATATATTCTTTCTATTAAGATTATCCATCTAAAAAGCTCCAACCCCTAATCTCAGTCTGAGCAGATACTAAATAAAAACAATCAAAAACCCAACCAATATCTTTAAAAACCAACTAAAACACTTAGAAATATGGTAAAAAACATATCAGAAACAAGATTTATTAGAGTAAAATGCTCAAAATGTAAAGCATCTCAGATTATATTTGGAAAAGCTTCAACAAAGGTAAAATGTCTTGAATGTGACGGAATTCTTGCTCTTCCAGCAAGTGGAAAGGCAAAAATAAGAGCTAGGGTTGAAGAAATCTTATAGGTCGGCATATAGAAACCAAGTCAGATCATCTAAACCTTTAAATAACAACTTTTATTCTTATAAAAATGAAAACAAATGACCTGAAAGAAGGAGATTTAGTACTAGCAACCGTTGATCGAATAACGCCCACTACAATATTTGCAAAACTGCCTGACGGAAAAGAAGCAACTCTAATCATCTCAGAAATTGCCCCGGGAAGAATAAAAAATCTAAGAGAATATGTTGTCCCAAACAAGAAGATAGTTTGTAAGGTTTTGAGGGTCCAAAATGGCCATATCGACATCTCTCTAAGAAGAGTAAACTCAAAAGAGAAAAAACAAGTGATGGAAGCTTTCAAGCAAGAACAAACAATAAAATCAGCTTTCAAACAACTCTTAAAAGAAAAAGCCCATGAGACAGAAGAAAAAATAATAGAAGAATTTCCCTCTCTTTCAGAATTTGTATTAAAAGCAAAAGAAGATAATGAAATTATCAGCAAATATATTCCCAAAGAATTCCTAGAACAAATACTTAAAATAATCAACAAAAAACAGAAAGAAATTGAAGTTAAAAAAATTATAAAATTAAAATGCCTCGAACCAAACGGGATAGCCATAATAAAAAAAATAATGAATATTCAACAAGGAAAAATAGTTTATCTCGCCGCAGGTAAATTCCAGATAACTGTAAAATCAGAAGATTACAAAAAAGCAAACCTAATCATGGAAGATTTAATTAAACAAATAGAAATATCCGCAAAAGAAAATAAGTGTGATTTTGAAATGGAAGACAAAAAATGAATCTTCAAAAGTGTCCAAAATGCAACGAATACAACCTCACAAGCATCTGTAAAAAATGTAAGTCTGAAACAAAATCAGCACACTACAAATTTTTAAATTTAAAAAACGCACCTAAATCATTTAAGAGAAAATAGTATAGACTAAATCTTAATGAGATAATTAAACGCTATTTATAAGAATTCAATTCTAAGAAAAAATAATCAACAACCCTCCGAATTTACATTACCAAACCAACCCCAACTCAATTATAAATATTAAATCACTTTCCAATCTCCCTTTTAACAACTTCAATATCTGCCTCCCAAAGCGGAGTCAGTTTCGTCCTATTATATATTATAGCTGCAGGATGAAATAATGGAATCAACCTAATCTTCAAACTCGAAATCTCAATTTCCTGAACCTTCCCATGAACCTGTGTAATCCCCGGCATATCATTCATTTTATCAACATCTCCCAAAGCCAAAAAGAACTTTGTCGCATAATTCCCAAGAGAACATACAACCTTGGGTTTTATCTCCCTAATTTGTTTCAACAACCACGGAGTGTGTGCCTTAATCTCCTCCGGCAAAGGATCCCTGTTTTCAGGAGGCCTACATTTTAAAATATTAGCCACATATATATCATTAAGACTAAGCCCAACATTCTCAAGCAGTTTATCCAGATTTTTCCCAGCCGCACCACAAAACGGAATTCCTTGTTCGTCCTCATTCCTTCCAGGAGCTTCACCAACAAACAGGATCCCGGCATTAAGATTTCCCTTCCCAACAACAATATTCACACAGTTCTTAAATAACTCTGTCCTTTTCACCATAGCCGCCTCTAAAAAATTAAACTCAGATGAAGTTTTATTTGATTCCATAATAATTAAAGAAATAAAAGATTAATAAATTTGTCTAATAATCAACTTCCAAGAACAACATCCTTACTATTAAAACAATTGATATGGTCCAATTTAGTCCCGGAAAATCTCACACTAGCAATACCACAATTATGATAATGAAAGGATCTTAACTGCTTATAAGAAAGCCCTAATTTCCTGAATATCAAACCCCTTATAACATTACCATGAGCAACAATCACAATAAGTTTTCCTTTATTTGCTTTTAAAATTTTATCCAGCGCCTTTAATGAATTTAAATGTTTAAGATAATGCACCCAAAACTCTTTTGTATAAAATTTCTTTTTCCAAACAGCATGCGCAAACTCTGAAATCTCTTTTACAACAACAGGTTTCTTTCCTATCTTCTTCCCAATCTCTTCAGCAGTCTCCATCGCTCTAGTCATATCACTGCAATAAAGAGCATCAATCTGACTTTTAAATTTAGAAAGTTTTTTAGAAACATCTTTTGCCTGTTTTTTCCCGAGCTTATTCAGTCCTGGCCCAGGCGTAACTAGTCCAACCCAAGGATCATCAAAATGTATTCTATCCCCATGCCTAACAAAGATCACGGTTGTCTTCCCTTTTTCATATTCGTTCGGATTTTTTATCATAGTAATATACTCATTTAAGGTAATAAGGTAATAAGGTAATAATATAACAATATTTAATAATCTGTTTTAATAAATCTTTACATGTTTGTAAGCCCCTATCGTTAAACTGGATATGACACTTCCTTGCGGTGGAAGAATTCGGGGTTCAAATCCTCGTGGGGGCATGTTACCTAAGGTTAACATTAGCATGACTTTATGTATAAAAATAAGCCTAAATTCTGCTAAATTTGGTTAAGTGCCCCCACTAGAGCGTTTACACAGCGACGATAAAATATTTAGAAAGGGCTCCCGGGGAGCGTTAAACTAGTGATTATATATTTTTAAAATACTAAATGTCTAATATGGTTATAATTAAGGCATACAAGAGCTAAAGCAGAATTATCTGGGATTTCGGTTTTGTCTGTAGTAGATTGTCTAAATAATTTACTTTTTTCATCATAAAACAAACTCACTAAACCTTTTTGCAATTTTAGTAATTTGTGATACTGTCCTAATCTTCCTAATGCAAATCCCATTAAGCTATTTTTGTAAGTTGATTTATTTTTATCTATCGAACTGCTATTAAATAATCCAGTTCGTGCGTCATATAATCTGTCAATTGTATTTTGCATTAGTTTCATAGCTTTTTCTTGTTCTCCTAGATTTGAATAAACAATAATAGCTAGAGCTTGGTCATCACAATAAAAATTTTGTTCTGCATTTTTCAATCTGCAATCTTGACTGATAAATAAACCTGTAGATTTATCAAATTTTTGTTCTTCAAGCGATTCTACTAATTGAGTAGCCTCCTGTTTTCTTCCTAGTTGAACATAAGCAAGTGCAGCCCATAAATTGCTTTGTGTAATTATTAAAGGATTAACCTCTCTAGTTTTAGAATCATACTCTCTTGTAAATAATTTTTCTTGTAGATTATATGCAGGACCTCTTTTTAATGAATCCATTATCTCATTAGCAGCATCACTAAATTCACATTGCGATAATGCCAAAGCAAAAATGGAATTTTTACAAGTATTTATTTTAGGCACTTTTATATTTCCTTTTAAATCTACTTCTCTCCAGAATAATCCACTAACTTTATCATGCGAAGAACTATCAAGGAATCCTTGACAATTATTTTTTGCCTCTTGCAAAAAACCAAGTTCATTTAAACAGATATTAACTAATCCATTTACTTGAGGACAATAAATAAGATTTTCATTACTCAAAACATATCCATTATTTGTTTTGAATTTTCTTTCTATTTCTTCAAGTGTTTGTTTAGTTATTTGTTTCATTTTAATCACCATTTGGAAAGTTTATTTTGCAGTAATCTGGAAAAACATCGTTCTTATGATCCACAGACATTATTCTTCTAATTATCTTCGCACAAACCTCTTTGTCTATATTGGAACCTCTAAGTCTTTTAGCAAGTTCGTCTCCTTTAGAAGTTTCGTAAATATAAAGCACATCATCAAGGGTTTCATAAGGTATTCCTTTGAAATCTGGAAGTTCTCCACAACCACTACATATTCTACTGGAGTCATCAGATATTGTTTCTACGAGATAACCTAAGCCCATATGTTCTGCTAATTTCTTTTCTTGATTCTTAAGCAACCCCCCAATAGGTGAACAATCTCCAACCAAATTGCCTTTAGGATACCAGCCAGTAAGTCTTTCAGTCCCATTAATTGTTCCTAAATAAATCCTGTCTTCTAGTCCTGCAACTGTTTTTATAACTAGATCACAGATTCTTGCATCTAGTGTAGATGATTGAATAATGCTTCCTTGTTCAATAGCTAAGGATTTTATTGCTTCCTCTCTTAAATTTGTAGAATCTACCTCTTGAGTCTGAATTCCTAAGGTTTTTGCATAATCTCTTGAAATTTGAAGATTCTGAATAGGATACCTTGCATTCTTTACAATCAGAGCTTTTACCTTGTCGCTTCCCAGAGATTTAACTGCCAATGCACAGACTATAGATGAATCAATTCCCCCACTTAATCCTACTATTACTGGTTTATCTTTAGCAAAGTCTCTTATGTATGATATAATCTTGTTCTCTACTTCAGTATAATCTATTGAATTTGTTTGTTTCATTTTATTTACTCCTTAGTAGTTATAACATAATTTCATATGTAAACATAATCTCCTCATAGGGGGGGCGAAGTATTTATAAATAAGAAACATTTAGTATATACATGGAAACAGAAAGATTAGAAAGAATTGGCTTAACTGAAGGAGAAAGTAAAGTTTATTTAGCACTATTAAAGTTGGGTGGTTCAACTATTGGGAAAATTATAAAAGAAGCTAATGTCTCAAACTCAAAAATTTATGATATATTGGATAGACTGAATAAAAAAGGCTTAGTAAGTAAAGTTATTATAAATAATAGAAAGCAGTTTGAAGCTAAAGATCCTTCAAGGATTAAAGAATTTGTTGAGTTAAAAGAAAAAGAATTAAACGATGAAAAGAAAGAAGTTGAAAAACTTATTCCTGAATTGCAACAGATTTACAAATATGCTGAGCCATCTCAAGAAGCAGAGATTTTACAAGGACTTAAAGGAATAAAAACATTTACCGAAATGATTCTTTCCAAACTTGAAAAAGGAGACAACTTTTATATTTTGGGTGCTCCCAATGAAGCAAATGAATCGCTCGGAGCATATTTTCAAGATTGGCATGAAAGAAGAGCAAAAAAAGGTATTTATTGTAAAATACTTTTTAATCAAGATTCAAAAGTTTGGGGTGAAAGAAGACAGAAAACTCCTTTGACTGAAGTTAGGTTTTTGCCGAAAAATGTAAAAACTCCTGCGTTAGTAGATATCGGAAAAGATTATGTGGCTACGATTTTATTTGGTGAGAGACCTTTATGTGTAATTATCAAAAATAAAAAAATAGGAGAGAGTTATTTAAGTTATTTTGAACTTTTATGGAAATCTGCCAAAAAATAAAACCAACTCAAATTTAGGAAAAATGCGGGGGCGTTTAACCAGTCATAAAAAATAAAAAATCAATTTTAAACTCTAACTTTTTTAGTGAAAAAACCTTATCGTCGATAAACCTCTTAGAAATCTCGTGCTAACCTTAACCTAAGGTTAAACATCTCGTGGGGGCGTTGAACCTAAAGGTGGCTACTCCCTAAAGAAAGGTTTATATACCTACTATAGTTACTATATAACATGGAAAAGACAACAATACAAATAAACTTTGAAACTCTTGAAAGATTAAAGTCCCTCAAACATTCTGAAAGACAATCTTATGACGAGCTTTTAAATAATTTAATAAATAATTGTGAAGAAGAAAGTTTAAGTGAAGAAGAAATCGAAGATATCAAAATAGCATTAGAAAATGTTAAAAGAGGAAAAGTAAAACCTATTGAGCAAGTAGCTAGAGAATTAGGTATTTCACTTAGATAAAAATGTATTCTATTCAAATTGAAAAGAATGCTGAAGATTTTATTAAAAAATTACAAAAAAAAGATGCTGAAATAATTTTAAATAAAATTTATTCAATTAGGGAAAATCCCTTTAGATTTTTAAAAAGATTACAAGGTGAAAAATTATGGAGATTAAGAATTGGAGACTATCGGGCAATTGTTGATGTTATTATTTCTATGAATAGGATTATTGTGATTAGAATTGGTCACAGAAAGAATATTTATGATTAATTGAGCAAAGAGTTGGGAAGTTAATCCTTCGTATGGAGTAATCGTGAAGGCGTTTATCCTTCGGTTAGTAATATCCCAAAACACGACTAAATGTCATTCAGAAATAAAATCACTCAAACAACCTATTAATCGTCCTTCCAAAACCATACAAAGCAAGCTTAAACTCATTCCCAATATCTTTCCATCCAACTTCTTTATTCTTCACTCCAGTCTTCTTAGCTTCCTTAGTTTTTATTTCTATTTTTTTAACTTCCTTTTTATCGTTTTTCTTTTCTAGTTTTTCTTCTTCTTTTTCAGGCTCTTTTCTTTTTACCGCCCTCATCAAGACTAAAACATACCCTGCCAAAAGAACAATCAGAGGCACAACATAAAGTAATGAAAACGGAAATACAAAATCAAAGTAAATGTATGTTCTTATAAAAACAAAAAATCGAAATATAAAAACAAAAATATAGTAACTCAAGAAAGCGCTCGCTATCGGAGCAGGAAGATTAAGCGGAAAATCAAACATCCATAAAACATCACTTGCAATTCCAATTAACATCATTATAAAAAATAAACCTAAATTATAATTAAAAAATAAGACAATTGTAGAATAAGTCTCCCAGGGAATATACTTCATAAGAAAATTAGCGAATAAAAGCAAAATTAGAAAAGCCAAAAATCCCCCAATTTTCGAAAATAAAGCCCACAACACCGATTTTCCCATAAGTTACTTTAGTCAAGTATGTTTAAAAATCTTTATCAAATCTCCACATCTTTCAACCCAGAAGTCTCAATCATAAAAACAGTTTCATTATCCGGCAAATTAGGACTATCAATTAACTTAGCAACTCTTGAATCTTTTTTTCCTCTTCTTAAATAAATCCTATAGGTAGAAGCGTGTCCAACAATATTTCCCCCCACAGCTTGTGTAGGATCTCCAAACATCTGAGCAGGATTTGCCATAACCTGATTAGTAACATAAACAGCCAAATTATGCTGTTCAGCAACCTTCATCAATTGATGCATATATCTATTCAATCTCTGCTGTCTATCAGCCAACATACCTCTTCCACTAAACTCCGCCCTAAAATGAGCAGTTAAAGAATCAACAATAATCAATTTAATAGGCTCTCCATCTTTTATTAATTCAGCAATCCTATCAAGCAACAACATCTGGTGATCCGAATTAAAAGCTCTTGCAACCAAAAGATTTTTCAAAACTTTCTCAGGATTGGCACCAATCCCTTCTGCAAATTGCCTTATTCTCTCAGGCCTAAATGTTCCTTCTGTATCAATATAAACCGCTTTCCCATTCGCTCCACCTTGTTCAATAGGCAACTGAACATTAACAGCAAGAGATAAAGCCAACTGAGTCTTTCCAGAACCATAAGCTCCAA